>CAZMBS010000193.1:0-6675 GCA_964564295.1 uncultured Streptomycetaceae bacterium | reverse complement strand
TGAACCTGTTCATCACGACCGGCGAGCAGCTCGCGGCGGTGCGCTACTGCTTCGATTTCGGCTGCTACCGCACCGAGGACCCCGCCAAGGTGCACGAAGCGAATCTCACGTTCCTGTCGCTCTGGTATACCAGCGGGCGCGAATACGGCTGCTACGACGGCGAATGGAAAATGACCGGCGGCGCCGACACCGCCGACTCCATCATGATCGCGTCCGAACCGCTGACCCGCGACACCTCGACCTGGCTTGAAGTGCCGGAGTATTCGATGATCTACGCCGACACCAGGGGCGGGAAGACGGCGGTGGAAATACACTACCTCGAATAGCGCTCCACGGTCCCGGACCGGCGCCCGCGGCCCCGTTGCTACTTCTTGACCCCGAGCCCCATCTCGGCGATGAACTGCGTGAATTCGGGCTGGCGCGCGACGAGATAGCGCCCGTATTCCGCGCCGTTCATGTACACGGGTTCCATGAGGTTGGCGGTCATATAGTCCTGCCAGGCGGCGCTCTTGTAGACAGTCTCGAACAGATTCTCCAGTGCGGCGGCAGCGTCTTTCGGAATGCCCGCGGGCGCGGCGAAGCTGCGCCCGACCGCCACGTGCATGTCGATGCCCTGCTCCTTCATCGTGGGAATCCTGCCGATGGGTCCGATGCGCTGCTGCGACGCGACCGCGAGTATGCGCAGCTTGCCGGCTTCGACGTGCGGCATCCCGTCGCTGAGCTGCCCGGTGCTCCAGTGCACGTGCCCGCCGAGCACCGCCGTCACGGCCTCGGTGCCGCTTTTCATGATGACCACGTTGAATCGCGCGCCGGTCAGTTTCTGCAGCGTGTACACGAACATGTGGCTCGTGGAGCCCGGCGATCCGACCGATACGTTGATCGATTTCGGCGCGGCCCTGGCCGCGTTCACAAGATCGTTGACGGTCTTGAACGGCGCATCCGCGTTCACCATGAGACAGTTGATGTCGAAGCCGAGCAGCGCGAGCGGGTGAAACTTCTCGATCCCGATGTCCAGTCCGGAACGCAACGGCGCGGTCAGCATCATGCCGGTCGGAAAGGAAACGATGACATGCGGGTCGCCACGCTTTTGCGCCGCGTAGGCCGCGGCAATCGCGCCGCCGCCGCCGCCCTTGTTGGTGATGATGATCGGCTGCGCGAGCAGTTTTTCCCTGCGCATCAGGTCCGCGACGAGGCGCGCGAATCCGTCCGATCCTGCGCCGGGATTTCCCGGCACGACGATTTCGACAGGTTTGGACGGAAATGCCTGTGCGGCCACGCCCGCGGGGGCGCCGGCCAGCATCGTAATCAGGGTGACATATCTCGGCTTCATCCGACCACTGTATTGCCGGGCCGGCGCGTCGTCAACGAAGTTGTCATGAATCGCACCGGCGCATGCAGTACACTACGGTCCACACCGATCTGTCGCCACCCGCGCGGGAGTGCCCGCACCCATGCAGACCCAGTACGGAAAATACACGTTGAAACGGGCCCTGGGCGCCGGGGCCTCCGGCACGGTGTACTGCGCGCTCGACACCTTCTCGGGCAAGGAGGTGGCGCTCAAGGTGTTCGACCCGAAGGCGCTGCACGATCCCGACATGGGCGAACTCACGCGCGGGCAGTTCATGAACGAGGCGGCGCTTGCCGGACGGCTCTCGCACCCGCACATCGTTTCGATATTCGAAGCGGTGATTCAGGAAGAATCGGGCTACGTGGCCATGGAGTACGTGCCGGGCGGCAACCTGCTCCGGTTCACGCGGCCCGACGGACTGCTGCCGGTAAGCGACGTCATTCAACTCGGGTTCAAGTCCTGCAGCGCGCTCGACTATGCGTTTCGCCAGGGCGTCATCCATCGCGACATCAAGCCCGCCAACATCCTCGTGGCGCAGGGCACCAACATCAAGGTGGCCGACTTCGGTTCTGCGCTTCTGAGGACGGCCGAAAAAGTCGACCAGATCGTCGTCGGCACACCGAGCTACATGTCGCCCGAGCAGATGGCGGGTAAGGAACTCTCGCATCACAGCGACATGTACGCGATGGGCATCGTGCTCTACGAGTTGCTGACCGGGAAACGTCCGTTCGTCGCCGGGAACATCGACGACCTGTACCGCAAGATCACGACCGAAGCGCCTGCGCATCCCGGTGCGATCCGGCGCGACGTGCCGCCACAACTCGACGACATCGTGCTGCGGATGATCGGCAAGAAGCCCGAGGAGCGCTATCCCACGTGGGCGGAACTTGCGCTGGACCTCGCGCAGGTGGGCAAGTTGAGCGTGTTCCAGCGCGAAATCTCGGATTCCGAGAAATTCGACCTGTTGTGCCGGAGCCGGATTTTCGGGACTCTCGGCGACGCCTATCTCTGGGAACTCGTGCATTGCAGCCGCTGGACGCGATTGCCGGCGCGCAGCGCGATCCTGCGCGAAGACGAAGCGGGCCAGAGCATGTATCTGCTCGCGGCGGGCGATCTGAAGGTCACAAAGCGCGGGCGGCTGCTGAACGTGCTGAAGCCGGGCGACGTGTTCGGCGAGATGGCCTACATTCAGGGTGCCGCCGCGACGCGGCACGCAACGGTCGAATCGATGACCGAAACGACCGTCGCCGAGTTCGATCCCGCGGGAATGGCACGCCTGAGCGAAGGCTGCCGGCTGCAGATCGCGCACGGCCTGCTGCGCACGCTGGTCGAACGCCTCGCAATGGCCAACGCGCGCATCGCGCAACCCTCCTGATATCCCGCTCAAGAAAAGGAAGTTCCGACATGCCCCGCCTCACCCCGATCACCGCGAAGTCGCAACTCGCCCCCGAACACCAGGCCGTCGCCGATGCCGTGATGAAAGTATTCGGCCATATTCGCGGGCCGTTCAGCATGCTGTTGCACACGCCGGGCCTCGCAACGCTGCTGCTGCCGATGGTGAGTTTCGTTCGCGAAGGCACCATGGTCGGGCCGAAGCTCCGGTTCGTGGCCATTCTGACCGCCGCGCGCGAGGCCGAGGCGCCGTACGTATGGGCCGCGCAGGTTGCTCAGGCGCGCGCGAACGGCATCCGTGAAGAACTCATCGACCACATTCGCGCGAGAGGCGATCCGGCCGGGCTCCCGGCCGAGGAACGCGACGTCATGCAATACACGCTGCAACTGCTGCGCGCGCATCGCGTGGATCAGGCGCTTTTCGATACGCTGAAGAACCGGCACGGTGCGCCGTGGCTCGTGGAGCTTACCGCCGTCGCGAATTTTTTCGTGTTCGTTGCCGGCATCTGCAACGCATTCGAGGTCAGTCCGCCGGAAGGCGGCGACGCGATGCTCCGATAACACCGGGAGACTCCGATGATGCTCCGCCATTTTTGCCGGGCCATCGTTGTCGCATCGTGCACGGCGGCAACGGTTGCGCTCGCGCAGGCGCCGGGCTACCCCGCGCGACCGGTGCGCATGCTCGTGCCGTTTTCACCGGGTGGCGCGACGGACGTTCCGGGACGCATCGTCGCGCAGAAGCTGTCGGAACAGTTCGGCCATCAGGTCGTCGTGGACAACCGGCCGGGTGCGGGCGGCATCATCGCAACCGAACTCGTCGCCACCGCGCAGCCGGACGGCTACACCATCCTGATGACCGCAACGCCGTTCGCAATCAGCCCGGCGCTGCACCGCAAGCTTCCCTACGACCCGGTTCGGGATTTCGCGCCGGTCATGCAGTTCGGATCGGCGCCCAATGTGCTGGTCGTGCATCCGACGCTGCCGGTGAAATCGACGCAAGATCTCATCAAGCTTGCACGCGCCCAGCCCGGCAAGATCGACTGGGCATCGTCCGGCACCGGCGGCGCGCAGCATCTGTTCGGCGCCCTGTTCACGGCAATCGCGAAGCTCGACATGACACACGTGCCCTACAAGGGCAGCGGCCCCGCAACGGCGGATTTGCTGGGCGGACAGGTGAAAGTGGGATTTCCGGGCATCGCCATCGCGCTGCCGCATCACAAGGCCGGCCGCCTGCGCGCGCTCGCAACGACCAGCGCCAAACGCTCGCCGCAGGCACCGGACGTGCCCAGCCTCGCCGAGTCCGGTGTGCCCGGATACGAGGCCACGCTGTGGCTCGGCATCGCGGCGCCGCGCGCGACGCCGCAGCCCATCATCGCCCGCCTCAACGCCGAAATCACGAAAGCCCTGCAGAGTCCCGACGTCCGGCAAGGGTTCGTGAACACCGGCACCGATCCGGTCACCGGGACGCCGGCGGAGTTCGGCGCGTTCGTGAAGTCCGAGGTGGAGAAATGGACGCGGGTCGTGCGCGAAGCCGGGATCAAGGGCAACTGATCCGGCTTCGAGAAAAGCGCGCGCCCTACGCGCCCTGCGCCGCGAGCGCCGCCTTCACGGCCTTGCGCTCGTTCATGCGGCGGAAATGATCGTGCGCTTTCGGAAACTTGGCGATATCGACACCGTCGCTCTCCAGCCAGCCGCTGATGGTGTAGAGGTAGGGGTCGCAGATCGAATACGCTTCGCCCATGACCCAGGGTCCCTTGAGCATCTCGCGCTCGATGATGGTGTAGCAGTCGGTCATGTTCTGCGGCACTTTCGCTTTCATCGACTCCTGCGCCGCGGCATCGTCCGACCAGCGCGCGCCGCGCCGGCCATGCGCGTGCGCCGGGTGCACCGTGGAACACAGGTAGCTGTTGAAGGACTGCGCGCGCGCGAACTCGAATGGGTCGGCGGGCGCGAGTTTCGCCTGCGGATACGCCTGCGCGATCCACGCCAGTATCGCCGGAGTCTCCGTGAGTATCCCGCGGTCGGTGACGAGCGCCGGCACGCGCCCCTTGGGGTTGATCGCGAGGTATTCGGGTTTGCGCTGCTGGTTGTCGGCGAAATTGAGCCGCACGGTTTCGTAGGACGCGCCCGCTTCTTCGAGCGCAACGTGGGATGCCAGCGCACAGGTGTTCGGCGCCCAGAACAGTTTCATCATGGTCGGTCTCCTTTTCCCCGCTATTCTAACCGCCGCGCCGCCCGCGCGCTTTGGCGCTAAGATGCGGAACCGGATTTCCGGCCCGGAGTCACCCCATGCAACACTTCCTTGACGCAAGCCTCGTTCACTACGAGTGGAACAACGCGATTCCGCCGCGCCTCGAAATCGACGCGGGTGACACGGTCGTGTTCGAGACGCGCGATGCTTCCGACGGGTTTTTCACGCCGCGCTCCACTCACGAGGACGTGATGCGCCGCGTGTTCAAGGGGCACCCGCTGACGGGGCCGGTGCACGTGCGCGGCGCCCGGCCGGGCGACGTTCTGGCGGTCGAAATCGTCGACATTGCACCGCGCGCGTCGTTCGGCTGGACCAACGTGCGCCCCGGGCGCGGTCTGCTGCCGCAGCAGGAATTCGACCGGCCGTTTCTGCAGATCTGGGACGTGTCGGACGGCCGGTTCGCGCGCGGCATGCGCAATATCGCCGTGCCGCTGGAACCTTTTCCGGGCGTGATGGGCGTTGCGCTCGACGACGCGGGCGCCCACAACACGGCGCCGCCGCGCGAGAACGGCGGCAACATGGACATCAAGCAGTTGACCGCCGGCACGACGGTTTATCTGCCGGTGTGGGTCGACGGCGCGCTCTTCAGCGTCGGCGACGCGCACGGCGCGCAGGGCGACGGCGAGGTCTGCATCACCGCCGTGGAAATGAACGCGCGCATCACGCTCCGGTTCGACGTGCTTTCGGGCGCTTCGCTGACCGAGCCGCGGCTGCGCACGCGCGGCCCGATCGCGCGCGCGACCGCGGGGCCGCACTATGCGACGACCGCGCACGGACCGGACCTGCACGAATGCGCGCGCCAGGCCGTGCGGCACATGATCGATCACCTCACGCGCAACCACGGCCTCTCGCGCGAGGAAGCCTACATCCTCTGCAGCGTCGCGGTGGATCTCAAGATCAGCGAAATCGTCGACGCACCGAACTGGATCGTATCGGCGTTCCTGCCGGAAATGGTGTTCGGCGGCGCATAGCGCGGGCCCGTGCCGCATGCGCCGGGACCGGGGGAGCCGCCGGACGCGCTAACGGCCGCCAAACCGGGCGGGGCTGAACGGCGCGATATCGATGTGCGGTTGGAGGCCTGCGACGAGTTCGCCGACGACCTTGCCCATCACGGGACCGGCCGACATGCCGAAGTGGGAATTGCCGAACGCAAAATAGGCGTTCGAACAGCCGGGCGCTGCGCCGAGCACCGCGAGTCCGTCGGGCAGGCTCGGGCGCATGCCCATCCAGCGCGTCACGTGTTCGAGCCGCACGCCGGGAAACATGCGCGCGGCCTGCTGCTTCAACAGTTCCGCGCGATGCCAGTTCGGCGGCGCGTCGATGCCCGCGAACTCGGCGGTTCCCGCGAGCCGCAGCCCGATGTTCATCGGCGCGCAGACGAATTTCGCATCGACGTTCGTCACCGGCACGCGCGGCATTACGCCGGGTTCGGCGATCGTCGCGTGATAGCCACGCTCGGCTTCGAGCGGAAGCCGCGTTCCGAGCTGCGCGGCAAGTTCCCCGGAAGCGGCGCCGGTGGCGATCACCACATTGGAGACGGGAATTTTTTTATCATTAAAAACAATGGCTTGCACGTTTCCGCGCTCGACGTGGAATTCCGTCACCCGCCCGCGCAGCAGCGTCGCGCCGTGACGCTGCGCTTCGCCCGCGAGAATTTTCACCATCTGATGCGGATTCTTGCAGC
>CAZMBS010000192.1:0-6693 GCA_964564295.1 uncultured Streptomycetaceae bacterium | reverse complement strand
ATGAGTCCGACCCAGAACGTCGGCAGCGAGAAGCCGAGGATCGAGCCCGCCATGATGGTTCTGGCCGCGACGGAGTCGGGCTTCAGTCCCGCCCACAGTCCGAGCGGGATGCCGAGCACGATCGCGATCACCATCGCCGTCAGCGCGAGTTCCACGGTCGCGGGCATGCGCTGCAGGATCAGGTCGACCGCCGGCACGTTGGACGCAAACGACTTGCCGAAGTCCCCGGTGAACGCGCCGGCAAGGAAACTCCAGTACTGCGCCCACACCGGCCTGTCGAGCCCCAGCGCCGCGGTGGCGCGCGCGATTTCCGCCTGATCGGCCTGCGGGTTGATCAGGATGTCCACGGGATTGCCGATCGCGTAGACGCCGAGAAACACCAGCAGCGACATCACGAACAGCACCAGCAGGCTTTGCGCGAGACGCCGCGCGACGAAGCTCAACATTACTGCGGCCGCACGCCTTGCGCGTACGCCGCCGGCAAGAACATCAATGCAATCAGGCCGATGGGTGCGCGCCGCATGATTTTCCCGAGCGTGATGACGGATGGCGGTCTAGAATTCCACATTGCGGGGCGGCATGCAAGCAACCGGTTTCCCTGCCGCGGCGCGGGCGGCGGCGGGCAGGCGGCGGTGGACAGATAACATTGCACGGGGAGGTCGCGACATGAATAGGAAACCGGTGTGTTCCGGCCTGTTGCTCGCCGGATTGGCGGCGACGATGTTGGCGGGCGCGGTTGGCGGCGCGTCGGCGCAGTCCTATCCCGCGCGGCCGGTCCGCTGGGTCGTGCCGTACCCACCGGGAGGCCCGACGGATTTCGTGGCGCGCGCGATCGCGGCCAAGCTCGCCGAATCGCTGGGGCAGCAGGTGGTGGTCGACAACCGGCCCGGCGCCGGCACCGTGATCGCGAGCGAACTGGTCGCGCGCGCGGCGGCGGACGGCTACACGCTGCTGTTCGGAACCGGTGGCGGCACGCATCTCGCGCCGCTGATCCTGCCCAAGGTGCCGTACGATCCACTGCGCGATTTCGCGCCCGTCGCGATGCTCGTCATGAGCCCGCAGGTGCTGGTCGTGCATCCGTCGGTCGGCGCGAATTCCGTCAAGGAACTGGTTGCCATTGCAAAGTCGAAGCCCGGCCAGCTCAACTTCTCGTCCGTGGGCACCGGCACGTCGCCGCACCTGGGCGGAGAACTTTTCAAGTCGCTGACCGGGACCGACATCGTGCACGTGCCGTACAAGGGCACGGCGCCGTCGATGACCGATCTCATCGCGGGGCGCGTGCAGCTTGCGTTCAGCAGCATACCGACCGTGCTCGCGCACGTGCAGGCGGGGCGGCTCAAGATGCTGGGTACCGGCGGTCTCAAGCGTTCGCCCGCGCTGCCGGACATTCCGCCGGTCGCCGATACGGTGCCCGGCTTCGAACTCGTGACGTGGTATGCGGTTTTCGCGCCGGCGGGAACGCCGGCTGCCGCGGTCAACCGCGTCAACGCGGAAACGGCCCGGGCGCTCAGGGATGCGGACGTTCAGAAGCGCTTCGGCGAGCAGGGTCTCGAGACGACGATCATGACGCCGCAGGAACTGAAGCGCTATACGGAAACCGACGTGAACCGCTGGGCGCGTCTCATCAAGGCGGCGGGGATCAAGGCCAACTGATCGTATCGGAGGGACCATGCGCAAATGGCGATTGCTGTCGGCGGCATTTCTGGCATCGGTGACCGCCGGATTGGTTTCAACGCACGCGGTTTCCGCCCAGACGGGTCCGGTCTATCCGTCGAAACCGATCCGCATCGTCGTGCCGTTCAGTCCGGGCAGCGCGAGCGACATACTCGCGCGTTTCATCGGCCCCAAGCTGCATGAAGCGTGGGGACAGCAGGTGGTGCCGGACAACCGTTCGAGCGCGGGCGGAACGGTGGCGGGCGGCATCGTCGCCGCGGCCACTCCCGACGGGCATACGCTGATGCTGACGTCCTCGGCGTTTGCCGGCAGCGCCGCGCTGTACGACAAACTGCCGTACGATTCCGTCAAGGATTTTTCCGGTGTCAGCCAGGTGGCCGCGACGGCGCTGGTGGTCGTGGTGTCGCCGGGGCTGGGGGCGAGGACGCTGAAAGAACTGATCGCGCTCGCGCAGCAGAAGCCGAAGCAGCTCAACTTCGCTTCGTCCGGCATCGGCAGCGGCACGCATTACGCGTCGGAGTTGTTCAACCTGGCCGCCGACATCGCCGCCGTGCACGTGCCGTACAAGGGCGTGCCGGAAGCGGTGAACGACACGCTGACCGGCCGCATCCACTATTTCGTCACGCCGCTCCTGCCCGATGTGCCGACGGTCGCGGAAGCGGCGCTGCCGGGATTCGAATACGACGGCTGGTTCGGCATCTTCGCGCCGTCGAAAACGCCGCGCGCGATCATCGCGAGGCTCAACCGGGAGGTCGTGCGCATACTCGAAACCACCGACGTGCGCGAAAAAATCCTCGCTCAGGGCGCTACCGCCAAGGCGAGCACGCCGGAGGCGTTCGACAAACTGGTGCGCGATGAAATCGTGACGCGCCGCAAGGTGTTCCGGGCCGCGGGGATCAAACCCGAGTGAGCGGGCATCTGCAGACTACCGCGGCACGAAGTGGTGCGCGAGCGTGAATTCGTCGGTGCGCGGCGTGTAGCGGATCGTCGATTTCATGGCCCAGCTGACGATCTGGTGATGCAGCGGCACGAACGCGACGTCGGCTGAAGCGACCGCGATGGCTTCGCGCGCGAGCGCTTCCCGCTTCACGATATCCACCGCCGCGAGCGACTGCTCGACCAGGCGGTCCACTTTGGGATTGGCGTAACGCGCCCAGTTCCACGCGCCGTAGCCTTTCTCCGGATTCGGGCCGGCCAGTATCGAGCGCAGCGCAAGGTCGCCCGCGAACGATCCCCAGCCGAGCAGCGAAAAGCTCGTTTCTTCCTTGCGCACCTTGCCCAGATACGCATTGAGCGGCAGCGCCTCGACTTTTGCGCGGATGCCGATTTTCGTGAGCATCTGCGCCACCGTCTGCAGCACCTGCTCGTCGTTGATGTAGCGGTTGTTGGGTCCGGACAGCGTCACGCCGAATCCCGCGGAATAGCCCGCTTCGGCCAGCAGTTTCCTCGCGCCCTCGGGATCGTACACCTCGGGTTTGAGATCGGGGTTGTGACCGAACACGCCCGGCGAAACGAGGTTCGCGGCGGGAATTGCAAGCTTTTCCATGACACGCTCGGCAATCGCCTGACGGTTGATGGCCTTGCTGATCGCCCGGCGCACGCGCACGTCCATGAACGGGTTCGCCTCGAGCGGATTGCGCGCCACCGCGTGCACGAGCGGCGGATGTTTGCGGTATTGATCGAGATGCAGAAACACGGTGCGCCACGACACGGTGTGGTCTATACGTAAATTGTTGTTTTTACGCAATTTTTCCATATCCGCCGACGGCACGTGTTCGATCGCGTCGAATTGCCCCGACAGCAGGCCCGCCGTGCGCACGGGATCGGTCGGCACGATGTGCAGCGTCACCTTGTTCCACGGTGGTCTGCCGCCCCAGTACTGATCGTGGCGCGCGAGTTCGACCCGGTCGCCGCGCGCGAAACGCACGAACCGGTACGGGCCGGTGCCGATGAGCGCGCGACCGGCATCGAAGTCCTCCGTCGACGCATTCGATGCCGCCTTGCGCGAGACGATCAGGATCGAGTTGATGTCTTCCGGCAGCGCGCCGTACGGTGCCGCGGTGCGAACGCGCACCGTGTGCCTGTCGATGGCCTCGCGCGCCGTGATCATGCGCACGTAGGCCGCGAAGCCGCCGGGGCTGCCCTTGATCGCGAGCGGTCGCTCGAGCGAATACACGACGTCGTCCGCGGTCAGTTCCGAGCCGTCGTGGAATTTCACGCCGGGCCGCAGCCTGAACTCCCACGTCGTTGCGTCGATCGCGCGCCACGACGACGCGAGACCCGGAATGATGCGGGCTTTCTCGTCGACGTGGGTCAGGGAGTCGTAGACGTGCCGCCCGACCGTGATGTTGGGCTGCGAGGCGACGAAGTGCGGATCGAGCGACGTGACGTCGGCGGACAGCGCGATGCGCAGGTCGGCGCCGGACGCCGCGCCGGCGACGCAGCCCGCGGCCATCGCAAACAGCAACGCCGCGGCGTGTTTCAGCACGCTACTGCGGCCGGAACTCGTGCGCGAACGTGCGCTCGTCCGCGCGCGGGGTGTAGACGATGCCGCGGCGCGTCGCCCAGACGTTTTCCTGATGGTAGAGCGAAAGAATGCCGAGTTCGTTCATGCCGATCTCCGTCGCGAGTTGCAGCAGTTTCTCGCGCTTCGCATCGTCGACGGTCGCGAGCGCCTGGCCGAGCGTCGCATCGAGCTTCGCGCTCGAAAAGCGCCCGCGATTGGCCTGTCCCATGCCTTTGTCGCGGTCGAACGTCGCCAGCAGCGCCTTCAGCGGCGACGAGGCTTCCGCCGTGTCGGAGCCCCAGCCGACGAGCAGGAAGCTGAATTCGAGCTTGTTCGCGCGCGTGAAGTAGACCGCCGAGGGCATTGCATCCACCCTGGTCGCGATGCCGACGCGCGCGAGCATCTGCGCGATGGCCTGCGCCACCTGCTCGTCGTTCACGTAGCGGTTGTTCGGGGCGTGCAGCGTGAGGCCGAAGCCGTCGGGGTAGCCCGCCTCGGCGAGCAGTTTGCGCGCGCCGTCGGGATCGAACGCCTCCGGCTTCAGTCCGGGGTGGTAGCCGAACATGCCGTCCGGCATCAGTTGCCCGGTCGCGCGCGCGGCGCCTTCCATGACGCGGTCGACCAGCGCCTGGCGGTTGATCGCCTTCGAAATCGCGCGCCGCACGCGCAGATCCTTCAGCGGATTCCGGTCGAGCGGCTTGCCGGTCTTGTCCGTCACGAACGGCGACTTGTCGCGCGCGGAGTCGATGTGCAGGTACATCACGCGATGCGACACGACACGGTACACCGACAAGTCGGCGCTTTTCGACACGCGGGCGAGGTCCGATGTCGGCACGTTCTCGATCGCGCGCACGTCGCCGGCGAGCAGCGCGGCGACCCGGGTCGGGTCGGCCGTGATGATGCGCAACGTGACCTTTTCCCACGGCGATTTCGCGCCCCAGTAGGTCTCGTGGCGCGCGAGCTCGATGCGATCGCCCTTCTGCCAGCGCACGAAACGGTACGGGCCCGTGCCGACTGCTGCTTTTCCGGTGTTGAAGTCCTCGGTGGTCGCGCCTTTCGCGGCGCGGCTGGACACGATCATGATGGTGCCCATGTCGTTGGGCATCAGCGGGTACGGCGTCGCGGTGCGCAGCCGTATCGTCAGCGGATCGACGATGATTTTTTCGGTGATCTGCTTGCTGTAGGTCGTGAAGGGCGAAGGGCTGTTCGGCACCGCCGGCACGCGGTCGAGCGAGAACGCGACATCCGCGGCCGTGAAATCCGAGCCGTCGTGGAATTTGACGCCCTTGCGGAGCCGGAACTCCCAGGTGCGGTCGTCGATCGCGCGCCACGATTCTGCGAGCGCCGGCGTGAGCTGGCCGCGCGCATTCTTGCCCACGAGCGTCTCGAACACATGGTTGCCGACGTTGTTGTTGGGCGTGAGGTTGTGAAAATGCGGGTCCATGGACGTCACGTCCGCGCCGAGCGCGATCGAGAGGTCCTGCGCCGCGGCGGTCGTGGCGAACGCGAGCAGCGCGGCGGCGATGGCGGCAGTGCGGGAAAACGGCATCATGGCAGCCTCATGTGGTGGGGTTTCGTGGCGGGGTTTCGGCGGATCGGCGCGCGATCAGCATACCCGAATTTCGGCGCCGACGTGACGCGCGGCGTCGCGTGTTTGACAGCGTCGGCAGCGATACCTATGCTGCACCTTTGACGCATGGAGCTTTTGCATGACCGATGCCATCGGCGCCTCGCCTGCGAGCGTGGAAATGATCCGGCGCCTGATCGGTTTTCCGACGGTGAGTCGCGACTCCAACCTGCAGTTGATCGATTTCGTGCGCGAACTGCTGCGGCCGTACGACGCCGACTTCCGGGTCACGTTCGACGACAGCCGTACCAAGGCCAATCTGTTCGCCACGCTGGGGCCGCGCACCGACGGCGGCATCGTGCTGTCGGGGCATACCGACGTCGTGCCGGTGGAAGGCCAGCCATGGGACACCGATCCGTTCCGGCTCGTCGAGCGCGACGGCAGGCTCTACGGACGCGGCACGTCCGACATGAAGAGCTTCATCGCGATCGCGCTTGCCGTGCTGCCGGAATTCGTCGCGCGCGGACTCAACGCGCCGGTTCATCTCGCGTTGTCGTACGACGAGGAGGTGGGTTGCCTCGGCGTCGGGCGCATGATCGGTGACATCGTGCAGGCCGGAATACGTCCGCGCGGCTGCATCGTGGGCGAGCCGACGATGATGAAACCGGTCGTCGCGCACAAGGGCAAGAAGAGTTACCGCTGCACGGTGCGCGGACTCGCGGGCCACTCCGCCTATGCGCCGTCGGGCGTGAATGCGGTCGAGGCGGCGGCGGAGGCGATCGCATACCTGAAAAGCATGGCCCGGCGCGCGGCGGGCAGGGGCCCGTACGACCGCAGCTTCGACGTCGCGCACACGACCATACACACGGGCGTCGTGCACGGCGGCACGCAGTTGAACATCGTGCCGCACGCGTGCGTGTTCGACTTCGAATTCCGGCATCTGCCG
>CAZMBS010000191.1:0-6716 GCA_964564295.1 uncultured Streptomycetaceae bacterium | reverse complement strand
CTTGCCGACTTCCTCGTTCAGGCGCGCGACGATTTCCGCCGGAGTGGCAACCGGCGCAATGAGTCCGAACCAGTTGATGACCACGTATTCCGGCAGGCCCGCCTCGACTGCGGTCGGGACCTCCGGCAGTGCCGGCGAGCGCGCGCGCCCGGTGACCACGATTCCACGCATGCGGCCGGATTTCACGTGCGGCAGGCCTGCGGTCAGGTTCGCGATCATGAACTGCACCTGCCCGCCGATGAGATCGGTGATCGCAGGGCCGCTGCCCTTGTAGGGCACGTGCACGACGTTGATTTTCGCGAGCGAGCGCAGGAACTCGACAGCGAGATGCGTGGAATTGCCGGGGCCGCCGGAACCGTAGTTGAGCTGGCCGGGCCGCGCACGCGTAAATGCCGTGAATTCCTTCAGCGTCTTCACAGGCAGCGACGGATGCGTGACCAGGATGTACTGCCCCGAGGTCACCTGGCTCACGGGCGCGAAATCGCGCAACGTGTCGTAACCGGGCTTGCGGTACATGCTGCCGCTGATGGCATGCGCCGGCGTCGCCATCAGCAGGGTGTAGCCGTCCGGCGGCGCTTTCGCCGCGAGCTCCGCGCCGATGTTGCCGCCGGCGCCGGCGCGATTGTCCACGATGACCTGCTGGCGGATGTTATCCGACAGCTTCTGCGCGAGGATGCGCGACACGATGTCGACGCCGCTGCCGGGCGACGATGCCGCGATGATGCGCACCGGCTTCGCGGGATAGCCCTGCGCCGCGGCGTTTCCCGCGCCCAGTGCGGCCGCCGCCAGCAGCAACCCGCGCGCTACTCCGGCCTGACGCCGGCCGCCTTGACGACTTTCGCCCATTTCGCGATCTCCGATTGGATGTAGGCGCCGAACGCCTCCGGCGTGCCGCCGACGATCTCGAATCCGACGCCTTCCAGCCGCTGGCGCACATCGGGCAGCGCGAGGGCCTTCACGATTTCCGCGTTAAGCCGCATGACGACGGGCTTCGCCGTGCGCGTAGCCGTCAGCACGCCGTACCAGGCTGTGGCCTCGAATCCCGGAAAACCGGATTCGGCGATGGTCGGCACATCCGGCGCCGCGGGGCTGCGTTTCGCCCCGGTCACCGCGAGCGCGCGCAGCTTGCCGGTCTTCACCTGCGGCAGCGTGGAGGACATGCCGCTGAACATCGACTGCACCTGGCCGCCGATGAGATCGATCACCGCCTGCCCGCTGCCCTTGTACGGCACGTGCACCATGTCGATGCCGGCGAGCCCGTTCAGCAGTTCTCCGGTCAGATGCCCCACGCTCGCGACGCTCGAAGAAGCGAAATTCAGCTTGCGGGGATTGGCTTTCGCGTGCGCGATGAACTCGCGCAACGATTTCGCCGGCACGGAAGGATGCACGACGAGGATGTTGGGCGCGCTGGCAAGCTGCGTGATCGGCGCGAAATCCTTCACGGGATCGTACGGCATTTTCGCGTAGAGACCCGGGCCGATGCCGAGATTCGCGATGTACCCGAGCACGATCGTGTGGCCGTCGGGCGCGGCGGTGGCGACGATCTGCATGCCGATGTCGCCGTTCGCACCGGGCCGGTTGTCGACCACGACCTGGTGACCGAGCGCATCCGCGAGTTTCGAAGACAGCGTGCGCGCAAGCGTATCGGTGCTGCCGCCGGGCGCGAACGGCACGACGAAGCGTACCGGCCGGACCGGGAAAGTCTGGGACAGCGCCGGCGCGGCAGCGGCTACACCCATAGCGGCCGCCACAGCGGCGGCAATCATCCGGTGCCGCGCCGGGACCCGGTTGGTGGTGTGCATTGCGCTAGCGCTTGAGTCCGGTGGGATCGTCGCGCCAGCGCTCCCACGCGGCGCGCTGGTCCTCGCGGATCGATTCGTCTTCGAGCATGCGGCGCACGAGCGCCGTGACATCCGATTCGTACGCGTCTTTGCGTTTTTCGAGCGGCCACGGGTGATCCTGTGCGAACACGGGGGATTTCGGAACGATGCGTTCTGTCATGGCGATTGGGGGGTTTCAGGAAATCCGGTGGGTCAGGGAGCGGACACGGGTTCAGTCGACTCGGGCGTCCAGCCGTAACACGAGCAGGTTTGCGAAATAGTGTCCGTTGGCGCCGCGGCGTGGCGCGCGGTTCCCGATGCGCCGCGCAGTCTTGCGCCGACGTATCCGACCGCATCGCCCACCAGCAGCCCGAGGAACAGTACGGCCGATGCGCCGCGCGACAGCACCGCGGTTCCACCGGGCGCACCCGGCGCCGGCGGCGTTCCGAAGTTCGCCTGCACCCGTGCGCTTCCCGCACGCGCGCTCGCCGATACCGCGGACGACGTGGTCGTGGTTGTCACGCTGCCGCTCGACGACTCGTGGCCATGCAGCGTGACCGCGCAACCCGACACGACGGCGCACATCGCGCCGACGCACGCGATGCGCAACACGCTTCGGCGAGCGGTGAAAAATACCGGATGGTCACGCGAGAACGCCATGCGGCGCATTATCCGCCATCGCCGGACGCTCGCCAGCAACACACAACGCACCATGCATGGATCTAAAAATAATAAATAAAATCAATGAGTTATTGACACCGCGCAGCAGTCAACGAATAGCGCGGGTTTTTTGCCGTTGTTTCGCGCATGGCGGGCGACGCATGATCGATATCGTGTCGCCATGTCGTAACGCAACGCGCACCACGTCACGGGCACCCCGTGATTCCTCCCCTCCACATCACTGTGGACCTCCGCGCAACCGTCACCGGTTGCGCTTTTTTTTCGTGCGCGGACTCAGCGCATCATCCCGGGCATGCCGGGAATCCGGGCGGCGGTCCTTCGGCGCCCGGCTTGCGTTTCTGCGCGATCATCAGCGGCCGTTCCTTCAGCAGCGGCGCGCAGGACCGCTCTTGCCCGCTTGCTCTCAAACCCGGAGCTCTCCGGGAAAACCGGAGCGGTTCACTGACGCGATTCCGTCGTAACGACAGGCATTTCCCGGAAGCGATTCAACCGCTTGCGCGCGCGAAACGAAGACGTACCTCCGTCAATTCAAAAAAATTTCCCAGACGTGCATTCTGAGCCGCGCGGGCGCGCGCGGCAAGAGACCACGCATCCGGCACAGTGCACTTCGCTTATTGGCGCTATACGGATTGCGGGCAGAGTGCGGGCTACGCTTGCTACAGATACCAATACATCAAGATCGCCATTGAGACGCCGTGAACAGCAATGGTCACTGAAAATGGCAACCGCCCAGACTGGTCGCCCTTGCGGATTCCGATTGACGCGCAGACAAGCCCAATCAAAAAAAGTATCGGTAAAACGACTTTCCATCGCCATACGTCATCAAAATTGTAGGTCGCCCCCGCGGTCACCAAGAGCAAAACAATACCGACTGACGGAATTGCGCACGCGATAGCTATCAGCAAAAGAACTTTCTTACAACCAAAAATTGACAGCATACGGAATCCTGTCATCTGCAACATACAGTTCCTAATTTTTCTGTCGCCTTAATCGCCTCCACGAGTTCAGATGGGTACCGGAGAAAATCCCACAATCCGGCGATGCCATCGGTATCTACAACGAAGTATTTGGGGGAACCCACTGGGTTGTCGCTCATCACACCGGACCTATTGGTCTGTGTTCGTACTTCTTGCCCAAAGCAATGTGACCCGCCAGCGCTCTTCCATCCTCGCGCATCAACGGTGACTCGGGGGTAACAGTTCGAATTGCATTCATACCGACAAACTTTGATATCTCCTTGATAACCGACTCCCGTTGAATCCACAGCTTTACAGCCCCACCTCGCTAAACCCATTGGATCGGCATAGCTCAGCGGATTGCCGCTCACATATCCATATGTATTGATTCCGCCCCTGAGCCCAATCGGATCACTCTGCACATACCGTCCGATCGCCGGATCGTAATCCCGGAAGTAGTTGTAATGAAGGTTCGTTTCCTTGTCGAAATATTGCCCCGGCAATCTCAAGTTGCAGGTGAAGTTCCCCAGCCCCGAGGGATTCTCATCCGGGGCGTTGGCGCCGAAGGGGTCGTTGTTGTCCCAGCGCCAGACCGCGGTTCCGGACATGTCGGTGATCAGCCGTGGCGTGTTCAGATGATCCGCATGGATGAAGTAGACGCTCGGCCCCGCCGGCGCGCCGGGCTTGAGCACCAGGATATGCGCGTGCCCCACGTTCGGAAAGTTGGTGTTGGTCACCGTGGCGGTCTTGGTTCCCGTTGCACCGGCAGCCGCCTGCAACACGTAGCTTGTCTCCAGCGAGCCGCCCTGCTGATGCGGCACCGGCAGGGCCGCAATATCAACGCTTTCCGTCATCCCTGAGGGTGGACTCCAGGTGTTGCCGGACGCATAGGCGTGACTCGTCACCAGCATCGCGTTGGCCACCGTCGTGGCCACGCTCGGGCTCGCATGCGACAGGCCAAAAGCCGTCGTCTGTCCGTTCTCGACATCAATCGGGCTGGCCGGGTCCACCCCGGAGAACGCCTGGATGCCGATCGATGCGCCGGTCGTGCCCCCCAAGGCCCAGGTATATTGCGCAGGCTCGCTCGCGCCCGCCACCCTGGTGTAGACCGCCAGCACGCTGTCGCTGTTCTGCGTGCGCCGCACAAGCGTCCAGCCGGTGGGCGCGGTATCGACCACCGTGCTCGCGGAATAGGCGAGAGATGCCACCAGCACGTCGTTGGCGACCGTGCCCGCGGGCTTCGCCACAGGCAGCGTGGTGCCGACTCGCAGCGCGATCTGCGCGCCGTGGCTCTCCGCGCTGTCGGCGCGAGCGAGGCTGAGTGCCGCCTGCGCGCCGGCCGGGCGAAGATCGGTGGAATAGTGCGCCTGGATCGACGCCCCGTCCCCGGCACCCCCGGTGCTGCTCACACCGATCAGCGTCCATGGTGAACTACCGCTCAAGCTGCCCGCGGCGGTGCTTTGCGCCCCGATGCCCGCGATGAACACCAGTCTGCTGCTGTTGGCCGTCGTAATCGCGCCGGCTTCGGTGGTGAGATCAGCGCCCGAACTCGTGAAGCTGTTGGCCGCATCGAACGGGCTTGCCAGGTCCACGCCCCGGAAACCGTAGATGCGCGCGATCACGCGTCCGCCCGCGGCATGCGTCACCGTCGGGGCCCCATCGCCCGCCGCCGCGCGCTTCCAGAAGATCGTCGCCCGCTGCTGCCCCCCGGCGCCGCCGCCCTCGTTGAGCAGCGTCCAGCCCGAGGGCATGGTCGCGGCCACGTTGTCGCGCGACGATACCGCAGCCAGAAAGAAATCCCCCGGCTGCCAGCCGTAGGGCAGCGCCGGGGTCACATTGCCGCTTGCCGCACTCGCCGCGCTGCCGCTGCCCTGGTAGAACACGTTGTTGGTATAGTTGATCGTCGCCCAGGACGCCGCCTTGAACGCGATCTGCGCCCGCACCGGCAGTGCCAGTGTCAAACCCAGCAGCACGGTCAGCGCCAGTGCGGCCCTGACCGCGCAGCCGGCAATCCGAACGATGACGGGCAGGTCCATTCTGCCTACTGGATCACCGCGACCGGTTTAACATGCTTTAATAAATCGCACATACTGCGACTCGATCAACGCATGCTTACCGACAGCCTCAGGATGTGACGGCCAATGATCAATTTGAACACGTACGTAATGATTATCTCGGTAATCGAGTTGATCCCAATCAAAAAAACTGACAAAACAAAGCCGTACATCCTTAGCAACCTCTTTTGTGGGATAGTCCCAATAGCCGGAATCAATATCGCGATTGATCATGACTGGCGCTGACCCGCCATTGCGTAGCTCAACCACTATATCGCGCTGGAGATAACCATACTTTGTGTCAGCCAATGATGCTGGCTCCGTTACGAGTTTGTGAAATAAGATGGTCTGCACAGCTGAAAATCGTTCGTACAGTATCCAGCTACCATCGTTGTTATAAGGATCGGAAACCCGAAAGAAATGATTGAATACTTCGCGGCTGGCGAGTCGGAAGTGGTTCATCATTTCGTCGATGTAAATGATTGTACTCATCGCTTTCTCATCGAGCGCTACCCGGGCTGGGCCCGCTTACTCGATTCGGATAGCACATGCAGGTCGCTGGATCTTGGTTCCAAACTATGCCGTGCCAATGGCTCCCACCTGTAGAACCGTGCGCATCGCCTTCGGCGTCCCAGTAGATCGGAGGGGGACACTTATTGCACTTACCGTCGCAATCTCTTCCCGGATTGAAAGGCTTCTGGCCCCGCACCGGATCGCTCTGCCCTCTAGACTGAGCAGGAGCTATGCCACCGAATAAATCATCGTTGCTTTTTGCTTTACTAACTGGCTGGCTTGATGCCCACCAAGCCGTCGCAGCCGCAGCAACAACACCGGCACCCCACCATATAGCCGGAGCAAAAACGACCCGTCCATCGGGGTCGATAAAGCTCATTGGATTATTCAGGGCATAGCTGTAGGTGTTGATTCCGGCCCTGAGCCCAATCGGATCACTCTGAATGTATCTCCCGATGGCCGGATCGTAATCCCGGAAGTAGTTGTAGAGTAAACGCGCTGACGCGATTCCGTCGTAACGGACGCCGTTTCCCTGATGCGATTCAACCACTTGCGCGCGCGTGACGAAGATGCACCCCCGTCAAAGCGAAAAATTTCCCAGACGCGCATTTTCCACCACCGGGGTAGAATCATCAAGTCGCAACCATAGTGGCAACAGCCAGTCCGCCACGGCAGGCAGATTATGTCCACCC
>CAZMBS010000190.1:0-6802 GCA_964564295.1 uncultured Streptomycetaceae bacterium | reverse complement strand
TCTGGCGGCCCTGCGATACCGTGGAAACCGCGGTGGCCTGGCGCGCGGCAGTGGAACGCCGCGACGGCCCGACGTGCCTGATCCTGACCCGCCAGAACGTGCCCTTCCAGAAGCGTAATGACGCACAGCTGCAATGCATCGAGCGCGGCGGCTACGTGCTCGCCGACGTGCCGGGCGGGAACCCGCAATGCGTGCTGATTGCCACGGGCTCGGAAGTCTCGCTGGCGACGCAGGCGCGGGACGTGCTCGCGGCGGCGGGCATTGCCGCGCGCGTGGTGTCCATGCCGTCGACCACCGTATTCGACCGGCAGGACGCCGCGTATCGCGAATCGGTGCTGCCGCGCGGTGTGCCGCGCGTGGCGGTGGAAGCCGGCGTCACCGATGGATGGCGAAAGTACGTGGGACTCGACGGCGCCGTGGTCGGTCTCGACCGGTTCGGCGAATCCGCGCCGGCCGGCGAATTGTTCAAGTATTTCGGCCTGACCGCGGAGCATGTGGCGGCCGCGGCGAAATCAATCTGTAAGTAATTGATATTATTGAACTATTGGAGAACGACATGACGATAAAGGTCGGCATCAACGGATTCGGGCGCATCGGGCGCATGGTGTTTCGGGCGGCAGTGCAGGATTTTCCGGACATCGAGGTGGTGGGCATCAACGATCTTCTCGAGCCGGACTATCTCGCGTATACGCTGCGCCACGACTCCGTGCACGGACGCTTCCGCGGCGAGATCGGCGTCGACGGCAACACGCTCGTCGTGAACGGCAGGAAAATCCGCCTCACGCAAATCAAGGATCCCGCGGAGCTCAAATGGAACGAGGTTGGCGCGGACATCGTCGTCGAATCCACGGGACTGTTTCTCGACAAGGCGTCGGCCCAGAAGCACATCACCGCCGGCGCGAAAAAAGTCATCATGTCCGCGCCTTCGAAAGACGACACGCCGATGTTCGTGTACGGCGTGAACGATAAGGCGTACTCCGGCCAGGCCATCATCTCCAACGCATCGTGCACGACCAACTGTCTTGCGCCGGTCGCGAAAGTGCTGAACGACAAGTGGGGCATCAAACGCGGCCTCATGACGACGGTACACGCCGCAACGGCAACGCAGAAAACCGTCGACGGTCCGTCGAACAAGGACTGGCGCGGCGGTCGCGGCATACTCGAAAACATCATCCCCTCTTCCACGGGCGCCGCGAAAGCGGTCGGCGTCGTGATCCCGGAACTCAACAAGAAACTGACCGGCATGGCCTTTCGCGTGCCGACCTCGGACGTGTCGGTCGTTGACCTGACGGTCGAACTCGACAAGGCCGCCTCGTACCAGGAAATCTGCGCGGAAATGAAGGCGCAGTCGCAGGGCGCGCTGAAGGGCATACTGGGCTACACCGAGGAGAAGGTGGTCTCCACCGATTTCCGTGACGAAACCTGCACTTCGGTGTTCGATGCCGAAGCCGGCATCGCGCTCGACAGCACGTTCGTGAAGGTCGTGTCGTGGTACGACAACGAGTGGGGCTACTCCAGCAAGGTGCTGGAAATGGTGCGGGTCATCGCAAAGCGATGAGTTTCCTTCGTCTCACGGATCTGCCGCTCGCCGGCAAGCGCGTGTTCATCCGCGCCGATCTCAACGTTCCGCAGGACGCCGCCGGCAACATCACCGAGGAGACGCGGCTGCGCGCAACCTTGCCGGGCATCCAGCACGCGCTTGCCGCGGGCGCGGCGGTGATGGTGACCTCGCATCTGGGAAGACCGACGGAAGGCACGCTGAACCCCGAAGACTCCCTCGCGCCGGTCGCGAAGCGTCTCGGGGAGATGTTGTCCCGCCCGGTTCGGCTGGTCACGAACTGGGTGCATGGCGGCGTCGACGTGAAACCGGGCGAAGTGGTTCTGCTCGAGAACTGCCGCGTGAACAAGGGCGAGAAAAAGAACGACGACGCGCTCGCGCGCGCGATGGCGGCCCTTTGCGACATCTATGCGAACGACGCGTTCGGCACCGCCCATCGCGCGGAGGCCACCACGCACGGGATCGCAAAGCACGCGAAAGTTGCCTGCGCGGGACCGTTGATGGCCGCGGAGCTGGACGCGCTCGGGCGCGCGCTCGGCAACCCGGCGCGCCCGCTGGTCGCGATCGTCGCGGGGTCCAAGGTTTCGACGAAACTCACGATACTGAAATCGCTCGCGGCGAAAGTGGATCAGCTGATCGTGGGTGGCGGCATCGCCAACACTTTCATGCTCGCGACCGGGTTGCCGATCGGCAAGTCGCTGGCGGAACCCGATCTCGTCGCGGAGGCACGCGCGGTGATCGACATCATGAAGGCGCGCGGCGCGGACGTGCCGCTGCCGACCGACGTCGTCGTCGCGAATGAACTCTCCGTGCTCGCGCGCGCGAACCGCGTGGCGTCGACCGACGTGAAGTCGGACGATCTGATACTCGATATCGGACCCGATACCGCGGCGCGGTTCGCGTCGTTGCTCGGGCGGGCCGGCACGATTGTGTGGAACGGGCCGGTCGGAGTATTCGAAATCGACCAGTTCGGGGAAGGCACGAAGGTCGTCGCAAACGCGATCGCGCGGTCGAGCGCTTTTTCCATCGCGGGCGGCGGCGATACGCTGGCGGCAGTCGCCAAGTACGGCATTACCGACCGCATCTCCTACATTTCCACCGGCGGCGGCGCGTTCCTCGAATTCCTCGAAGGTAAAAAACTTCCCGCAGTGGACGTGCTGGAGCAGCGCGCCGCGCAGCCCGGCGCCTAGGTTGCCCGGCCCGCCGCGGCGGGTCTCGGAATATCCGGAAACAGGAGATTCGCATGAACGCACCCGAACCCAAGTCCCCCGCCCATTTTCAGTATTTCCCGGGCCATTACCGATGGTCGGCGGAAATGCTGGTCGTGCTGAGCACGGCGCCGTTCGGCGGGGCCGAAATCGCGGAGGTCGATCGCATCGGCCGCGCGCTGCGCGACAAGGTGGGCGACGACGACGCGTGGTTTCATGCCTGGTGCGCGGGCGCCGATCTGCAGATGGGCCGCGCGCAGGCCGCCGAGGCAAAAGGACACAAGCTGACCGCCGCGTCGAATTACCTGCGCGCCTGCTTCTACTACCAGATCGGCGACCATTCGCGCCAGCCGAAAGACGACATCGCGATGACGGCGTACCGCAAGTCGCTCGACTGTTTCCGGAAATTCGCGGCGCTGACCGACCGGCCGCGCATCGAGGTGGTGGAACTGCCGTCGAAGTCGGGGGCGTTTCCCGCCTATTTCGTACACGCGGAGAACGCCAGCGGCGCGCGCAGCCCTTGCGTCGTGCGGTTCGGCGGATTCGACACGCAAAAGGAGATCCAGTATCTGCGCGGCGTGCCCGACCTCGTGCGCAGGGGCTTTTCGTGCCTGCTCGTCGACGGGCCGGGCCAGGGCGAGGCGATCCGGTTTCGCGGCATGCACATGCGGCACGACTTCGATGTCGCGGGCAGCGCCGCGCTCGATTACCTCCAGACCCGCGCCGACGTGGACATGAAACGCGTCGCGATCCTCGCGATGAGTCTTGGCGGCTACTACGCGCCGCGCTGCGCGGCGATGGACGCGCGCTACAGCGCCTGCATCGCGTGGGGGCCGATCTGGGATTATCACCAGACCTGGGTCAAGCGCATCGCGCGGCTCAAGGAGGCGGCGCTGCCCGTGCCGGCGGAACATCTGCTGTGGGCCTGTGGCGTGGAAACCTACGATGAGGCGCTGAAAAAACTCGAGGGATTCAAGAGCGGCGACGTTGCATCCAGGGTCTCGGTGCCGTTTCTGCTGCTGCATGGCGCCGAGGACGCGCAAGTGTCCACGGCCGACGCCGAAAAACTTTTCAACGCGATCGGCTCCAGGGACAAGACGATGCGCGTGTTCACGGCCGAGGAAGGCGGCGCGCAGCATTGCCAGCGCGACTACCTGACCCTCGCCTGCGACGTGGTCGCCGACTGGCTCGAAGAAAAATTCAAATAATCAATAACTTGCGTTTGTAATACACACTCACTACACTATCCCGCGCGACACTGACCACCACGGATATCGATCGCCCATGCCCCGCCGCACCAAAATCGTCGCGACACTCGGACCCGCGTCCAGCGACCCCAAGGTCCTCGCGCGCATGATCGAGGCCGGACTGGATGTCGTGCGCATGAACTTCTCGCACGGCACCGCCGCCGAGCACGGCAAGCGCGTCGAACTCGTGCGCGCGATCGCGCGCAAGGCCGGGCGCGCGGTCGGCGTGCTCGTGGACCTGCAGGGTCCCAAGATACGCATCGGCAGATTCAAGGACGGCAGAATCACCCTGGCCGCGGGCGACAAATTCGTGCTCGACGCGGAATGCGCGATCGGCGACCAGCATTGCGTCGGTCTCGATTACAAGAACCTGCCGAAGGACGTCCGCGCCGGCGACACGCTGCTCCTCGACGACGGCCGCATCGTGCTCGGCGTCATGAACGTCAGGGGTCCGCGCGTGTCGTGCGTGGTCGAACTCGGCGGCCCGCTTTCCAACAACAAGGGCATCAACCGCAAGGGCGGCGGGCTCACCGCGCCCGCGCTGACCGCGAAAGACATGGCGGACATCCGGACCGCCGCGGAACTCAAGGCGGATTTTCTCGGCATATCGTTTCCGCGGTCGGGGGCGGACATCAAGTGGGCGCGCGATCTGATGCACAAGGCCGGCGGTCGGGCGCTGACCGTCGCGAAAATCGAACGCGCGGAGGCGATCACCGCGCTAGACGAGATTCTCGATGCGTCGGACGTGATCATGGTCGCGCGCGGCGATCTCGCGGTGGAGGTCGGCGACGCGGTGGTACCCGCGCTGCAGAAGCGCATGATCCGCATGGCGCGCGAAAAGAACAAGATCGTCATCACCGCGACGCAGATGATGGAATCGATGATCACGAACCCGATTCCGACGCGCGCGGAAGTCTCGGACGTCGCGAACGCCGTGCTCGACGGTACCGACGCGGTCATGCTGTCCGGGGAGACGGCCGCAGGGCAATACCCGGCCGAGACGGTCGCCGCGATGGCGCGCGTGTGCGTCGAGGCCGAGAAGGAAGACATGCTGAGCACGGAACGCCGCCGCGGCAACATTCCCTCGGAGGTGGAAGAAGCGATCGCGCGGGCGACCGTGTTTACCGCAAACAATCTCGACATCAAGGCGGTGGCCGCGATGACGCAGAGCGGCAAGACCGTGCAGCTCATGTCGCGCATGTTCACGACGGTGCCGATTTACGCGATGAGTTCCGTGGTCGAGACGCGGCGTCGCGTCACGCTGTTTCGCGGCGTGTATCCGGTCAAGTTTCGCGGCGCGCGCGATCCCGAGAAAGCCCTCAACATGGCCGAGGACGAGCTTCTGAAACGCGGCGCGGTGCAGCGCGGCGATACGATCGTCCTCACGATCGGCGAGCCGTACGGCAAGGCGGGCGGCACCAATACCATGAAAGTCGTCAAAGTCGGCGAACACCGCAACCCGTGAACCGGCGGCCGGGTTCCATCCGGGTCCCCCAGATGTTTTAAAATAGCGGTCGGCGCGACGGCCCCGTGTGCCGCCCGCCGGACCCAAACCGTCCGCCCCCATCGAACCCCAGCAGGAGAACGTCATGTCAGACCCCAATCTCGCCATTGTCGCCCGGGCCATGGTCGCGCCCGGCAAGGGCATACTTGCCGCCGACGAAAGCACCGGCACCATCGGCAAACGCTTCGACAGCATCCAGGTCGACAATACCGAGGACAACCGCCGCGCCTATCGCGACATGCTGTTCAACGCGAAAAAACTCGGCGAGCACGTGAGCGGGGTCATCCTGTATGACGAAACGCTGCGCCAGAAGTCGGCAAACGGCACGCCGTTCGTCGAACTGCTGGCAGGTCAGGGCGTGCTGCCCGGCATCAAGGTCGATACCGGCGCGAAGGACCTTGCGCTGTGCCCCGGCGAGACCGTGACGGAAGGGCTCGACAACCTGCCGAAGCGCTGCGCCGAATACGCGAAGCTCGGCGCGAAATTCGCGAAATGGCGCGCCGTGATCACGATCGGCGCGGATATTCCGAGCTCGACGTGCATCGCCGCCAACGCGCACGCGCTCGCCCGTTACGCGGCGATCTGCCTCGCCGAGGGCCTCGTGCCCATCGTGGAGCCTGAGGTGCTCATGGACGGCGACCACACGATCGAACGCTGCGAGGAGGTGACGGAGTGGACGCTGAACGCGGTGTACGACGCGTTGTACCTGAATCGCGTGACGCTCGAGCACACGGTGTTGAAGCCGTCGATGGTCGTCGCCGGCAAGAAAAACGCGCGGCAGGGCAGCGTCGAGGAAGTCGCCGAGCGCACGGTCCGCGTGCTCAAGCGCACGGTGCCCGCGGCGGTGGCGGGAATCGCGTTTCTGTCCGGCGGACAGAGCGACGAACTCGCGACCCGGCATCTTCATGCAATGAACCAGATGTACAAGGGCAACCTGCCGTGGCCGCTGTCGTTTTCCTACGGGCGCGCGCTGCAACAGGCGTCGCTGAAGGCGTGGAAAGGCTCGGGCGCGAACGTCGCGTCCGCGCAGTCGGCGCTGCTGCACCGCGCGCGCATGAACGGCCTCGCGAGCATGGGCCGCTACACGGCGGATCTCGAAAAGCAGCCGCTTGCCGCGTGACCGCGCGCCGGCCGCGTTCGCGGGTCGACTTCATGCGATCAAATTTTCGGCGTCTTTCATGAGCTGCCGCGCATGACGGGCGCGCCCGCGGCGCGCGTGCCGGTTTCGATCTTCACCGGCTTCCTGGGCAGCGGAAAGACCACGCTGCTCAACCGGCTGCTGCGG
>CAZMBS010000189.1:0-6803 GCA_964564295.1 uncultured Streptomycetaceae bacterium | reverse complement strand
GGATCGCAACCGACACTCCCATGAATCCGCCGGTGCGGCTGTAGATCGGCGAGTTCACGCCCACGACTTCGCCACGCATGTTGAAGAGCGGCCCCCCCGAGTTTCCGGGATTGACCGCGACGTCCGTCTGAATGAACGGCACGAAATTTTCCTGCGGCAGCGACCGGCCCTTGGCGCTGACGATACCCTTCGTTACCGTATTCTCGAAACCGAACGGGGAACCGATGGCCACGACCCACTCCCCCACTTTCAACCGGCTGGGATCCCCGAAGCGCACCACCGGCAGGCCCGAGGCATCGATCTTGATCAGCGCCACGTCGGTGCGCCGGTCCGCGCCGATCACCTTGGCCTTGTACTCGCGCTTGTCCGTGAGTTTCACGGTAATTTCTTCCGCGGATTCAATGACATGCGCATTGGTAAGAATGTAGCCGTCGGCGCTGATGATGAATCCCGAGCCCAATGACTGGGACTGGAACTCGCGCTGCCCGGGGTTCGGAATGAAGCGCCGGAAGAATTCGTAGAACGGATCGTCCTCCTGCAGATTCGGAATCTGCGGCACCAGTCCGCCGCGCGCAGCCTGCGTCGTGCTGATGTTCACGACTGCGGGACCCTGGCGCTCGACCAGTTCCGTGAAATCCGGCAACTGCGCGTGCAGCGCGGCAGGCAGGAGCAAAATGAAGACCAGCAGCAACCGATTCAGCATCGAATCCCTCTGTGCAAAGTGTGAAATGGTTTAGCGCGGCGCGGCAGCGGGTTTGAGTTCCAGCGCGTTCGATATCTGCACGACCGTTCCGGCCGGCGTTTCGCCGAGCACCGTCACCATATGTCCGGCGAGCGGCCGCGCGAAGATGTTGACGGCGCCCTGCCGTGTCAGCGATTGCGCACCCGCATCCTTGCGCATCGGCTCGATGAAAACCGAAACGGCGGCGAGCCCGTCCGACAGCACGATGTGCGCGACCGTACCGCTGCGGCCCGCGAGCGAGCGGCGCGTTTCCATGACCTTCCGGAATCCGGCCAGTTTGCCGCCCACGCTCCAGCCGGAGTCCACGGAAAGATGACCGTCCCCGGGCACGCTGAACGCCGAGCGCTCCACGCGCCAGTTCTGCGCGCGACTCGTCGCCGCATACTTCGAGCGCACGAGATCGCGGTTGAAGCTTCCGCCGAACGTGATCTGTGTGAATCCGAACGACTCCAGCGTCTCGCCCTTCTCGCTCAAAGTCTGCGCGCGCAACGGCAGTCCGGACGTGGTCTCCGCGCAGAAGCGGCGTCCGTAGCGCAGATTGTCGCGCGGCACCATTGCGATCCACACGCATTCGTGGCCCGCGACCCGGTCCGTGTCCCCCTTGCGGATCGTGTAGCTCTCGCTGATTTCGCTGATCCGGTCTTCGACCAGCGCAGGAAACTTGCGCCGCCCGCCTTCTTCGATCACGACGGTCCGCGCCTGCGGCCAGTAGCACACGAGCTGGTCGTTGGTGCGGATGATTTCCCGGGCGGGGCCGTCCAGCGCCTCCAGCCGTTCGATTTCGCCGCCGGCGGGGTTCACGTAATGGACGATGCGCGAGGTTTCGACCTGCGTGCCGTGCTGGTAGATGAACGTGCCGCTGTAGCTCACCTGTCGCGACGCGCCGGCGATTTTCCTGAGCCAGTTCAGCGCGTCCTGCGCGGATGCCGTGTCCTGCCCGGAAGCGGCCGCCGAAAATCCCAGCAACAGCAGTACGCAGAAACGCATGCGCGGATGATCAGCGCGGCCGAGGCGCGGAATGCGCCGATACCGAGCGCACGTACGGCGCAACGCCCTGCAGGGCCGTGCTCGGCGAAACGCCCTGATGCGCGAGCAGATACTCGCTCATGGCGCCGTCGTGCGCAGCGACCGCCAGCGCCGGTGCCGGCGCAAGCACAGCCGCCGCAGGCACGACGGCTTCCGGTGCTTTCGCGAGCTCGCGATGCGCGCCCAACTGCGGATTCGCCGAGAGCGCCATCCACGCGACCACCGCCACGGCGGACAGCGAAGCCGCCGCCGACAGCGCGATCATTGCCGGGCGGGTCACGGGGCCGCGGCGCGGCGCCAGCACCGTGGGCTCGCTGTCGAGCCGGGCCGCGAACCGCGCATCAAAGCCGGCGGACAGCAGCGGCTCGCCGCGCAGGCTGTCGCGGATCACGTGATACGTATTCCATTCACCGCGCGGGCCGGCCTGCCGCAGTTGCGGCACCAGTTGCGCCGCTTCCCGCGCGTCCAGTTCACCGTCCATCAACGCAGAAATCTTCTCCATATCACCACCTCCTGTCCTTGCCCGTGTCCAGCAACGGACGCAACTTCTCCGCGATCGCCTCCCGGGCACGGAAAATGCGGGACCGCACGGTCCCGATCGGGCAGTTCATGATGCCCGCGATCTCCTCGTAACTCAGCCCCTCGATTTCCCGCAGCGTGATCGCGGACCTCAATTCCTCTGGCAATTCGCCCAGCGTTTGGTTCACGGTCTCCGCGATTTGCCGGGTCATCAGCGCATGTTCCGGCGTATTCAGGTCCCGCAACTGGTCGCCCTGCTCGTATTCTTCCGCATCCTCCAGATCGACGTCGGTCGTGGTCGGCGCCCGCCGCCCCATGGCGACCAGGTGGTTCTTGGCCGTGTTGATCCCGATGCGGTATAGCCACGTGTAAAACGCGCTGTCGCCGCGAAACGTGGGCAGCGCCCTGTAGGCCTTGATGAATGCTTCCTGCGTTACGTCCTCCACCTCGCCGGGATCACGGACAAACCGCGACAGCAACCGCGCAAGCTTGCGCTGATACTTGCTCACCAGCAGCCCGAAAGCGTGTTTTTCCCCACGCTGCGCGCGCTCGACCAGCTGCTGGTCGACTTCGCGATCGCTCATGTAACCCGTCCCTGCCGTTATCGTTTTTGTCCAAGCCGGACTGCACCGGGGGACTCAACAAGCCGCACAGTATACCCGGGCAGTATCGTCTCATGGAACGCGGAGTCTGATGGCTACTGCACTGACCTTGTGGTATCGACTTAGTTCACTGCCGGCCGGCGGTTCAGCGCCCCGGGGTGCCGTCCCCGTCACCCAGCCGCAGTCCTGGCGAGACGAGCCAGCGATCGCAGTAGCCGAAAAGCTGTTCCAGCACGATCGCCATGATCGCCGCCGGTATCGCACCGGCGAGCAGCAGCCGGTGATCGTTGACCGCGAGTCCCGCGACGATGCGCTCCCCGTATCCGCCGGCCCCCACGAACGCCGCGATCGTCGCCGTGCCGACGTTGATGACCGCGGAAGTCTTGATTCCCGCGACGATGGAGCGCGCTGCCATCGGCAATTCCACCAGTCGCAATCGTTGCCCGTCGCGTATTCCGAGCGCCGTGGCTGCCTGCCGCATGCCCCTCGGAACTGAAACCAGACCAGATTCCGTATTGCGGACTATCGGAAGCAACGAATACAGGAACAGCGCGATCAGCGCGGGTACCGTGCCGATGCGATCCAGTGCGGCGATGAGAAACGCCAGCAGCGCCAGCGCAGGTATGGTCTGCAACAAGCCTACGCTCCCCAGTATCCAGCGTCCCGCACGCGGCCTCCGGGCAGCCCAGACGCCCAACGGGACGCCGGCAGCGACGCCCATGCCGAGCGATACGCACACCAGCATCAGATGCTGCCCCGTGAGCTGCCAGAACTCTTCCCCAACCAGCGCGGACATCAGCGTGCGTTCGGGTGCCGCGGTGCCGGTGTCCTCCTGCCGGGAAGCGAGAAACCGCGCAGCCACCGCCTCGAACGGTTGCCCCGAAAGCTCCGCAGCCGCATTCATGGTCATCATCTGCTGCGCCGAGATGCGGCCCTCCAGCGCCAGCAGCGCGCGCCACGTGCGCGGCGCACGCTCCGGCAAGTCCTGCCGGTACAGCAGCACGGCCTCGTATGCCGGAAAATGACGGCGATCGTCGACGAGGACCCGCAGCGCGTGGCGCGCGATCTTGGGATCCGTCGTGTAGATGTCGATGACGTCAACGGCGCCGCCCGCAACCGCTTCGTAAGCGACGCCGTGGTCGAGCCCGCGTGGCACGATCGCGCCCAATCCGTACGCCGCGCTCAGCGCGGGCCAGCCGTCCTTGCGCCGCAGAAACTCCTGCGTGAGTCCATAGCGCAACTGCGGGTGGCGCGCGAGATCGGACATCGTGCTGATGCCCAGCTCGGCCGCCCGCGCCTGCGGCACGGCCAGCGCGTAGCCGTTGGCGAATCCCAGCGGCACACCGGCGGACAGTCCATGCTGCGCAAGGGCTGCGTTGAGTTGCGCCAGATCCGGAACGCGCGACATGCCGAGCAGTTCGAGCGCGATCGTCCCGGTGTATTCGGGATACACGTCGATGGCGCCGCTCTTCAACGCCGAGAAAACGATCGCCGTGTTGCCGAGTCCTCTGCGATGTGTGGACGTGGCGTCGCCCGCGCGGTGCGCCGCCTGCGTGATGATCTCGCCGACAATATAAGACTCGGTGAACCGCTTCGAACCGACGCTGACGACAGGCTGCGCCCAGGACAGCGCGGAACACAGCGCCGCCACACTGGCACACAGCCAGTAAATATTCCTTAAAAACAACGGGTTACCTGGACTCCGTCGTGGGGCGGCGCGCGTCATACTCGGATGCCGCGTCTTCATGCGCGAGAAACACCGCGCCCTGGTCGAGCAACGTCCGGATCAGGCGCTCGAGCATCATCATCCGGTGGCCGCGGCCGATGACAAACGGGTGCATCGTGTAGGTGATGATGCCCCAGTCCAGGTGGTTGCGCAGGTACAGAAAATCGTCGACCCAGTTTTCGAGCACGCCGTTGGCATTCAGCAGCCCCGGCAGTATCCACGTCGGTGTCCGGATGAATTCGAAATGCGGATAATCGTCGAGCGACCAGCTCACCGGCAACTCGATGAGCCGGGTCGGCTTGCCGAAGACCGCAGGCTGCTCGAGCGTAATCACGTCGCCCTGCCGTACCCGGTACGGCGTGTAGTCGTCGCCCATCATGCTGCTGTCGTACTGAAAACCGTGCTCGAGCAGCAACGCCACCGAATGCGGGCTCAGATCCCACGACGGCGAACGGTATCCGCGCGCGCCGCGTCCCGTCAGCCGGCGTATGCACTCGTTGGCGCGCGCGAGTTCGGCCTGCTCCTGATCCCGCGTAAGCGTCGCCGGCGGTGTGTGCGTCCAACCGTGGTGGCCGATTTCGTGTCCGGCGTCGGCGATCCGCCGGCAGCAGTCCGGATAAGTTTCGAGGGTGTGGCCCGGAATGTAAAACGTGCCGCGGATCCCGTATTCCTTGAGCAGCGCGAGGATGCGCGGCACCCCCACATCGGCCCCGAACTCCCCGCGCGAAATCGGCGTCGGCGAAGTCATGCCGCGCGCGATGAATCCCGACATGGCGTCGAAATCGAACGTGAGACACGCGATATGCCTGCCCATGGCTGCGACTTTCCCCGTACCGGAACCGGCTCGCGCTAGCCCAGCGTCGGAATGGTGAAGCCCGGCGCCGGCGTGTCCTGCCGCGGCCAGCGCGCGGTCACGAGTTTCGTGCGCGTGTAGAACTTGACGCTTTCCGTGCCGTGCACGTGCAGATCGCCGAACAACGATCCTTTCCAGCCGCCGAACGAATAAAACGCCATGGGCACCGGAATCGGCACGTTGACGCCCACCATTCCGATGTTCACTTCGTCGCAGAACCGCCGTGCCGCCCCGCCCGAATTCGTGAACACCGCCGTGCCGTTGCCGTACGGGTTCGCATTCACGAGGCGTATGGCCTCGTCCACGGTATCGACGCGCAGCACCGACAGCACGGGGCCGAAAATCTCGTCGCGGTATATGCTCATGTCGGGTTTCACGTGGTCGAACAACGTCGTGCCGAGATAGTAGCCTTCCTCGAAACCCGGAACCCTCGCATTGCGACCGTCGAGCACGAGCGTCGCGCCCTCGCGCACGCCCGCATCCACGTACGACGCCACCTTGTCGCGGTGCGCGCACGTGACGAGCGGCCCCATCTCGACGCCCTCCTTGTCGCCGGGGCCGACGGTGATTTTCGCGGCGCGGTCCCTGATCTTCCCGACGATGCTGTCGCCGACGCCGCCGACCGCCACCACCGCCGAGATCGCCATGCAGCGCTCGCCGGCCGCGCCGTAAGCCGCGCCGATCACGGCATCGGCCGTGAATTCCAGCTCTGCATCCGGCAGCACCACGGCATGGTTTTTTGCGCCGCCAAGCGCCTGCACGCGCTTGCCGTGCCTGCCGCACTGCTCGTATATGTAGCGCGCGATAGGCGTCGAGCCGACGAACGATACCGCCGCGATGCCGGGATGCGCGAGGATCGCGTCGACCGCCTCCTTGTCGCCGTGCACCACGTTGAATATGCCGTCCGGCAGTCCCGCTTCCTTCAACAACTCCGCCATCATGATGGCTGGAGACGGATCCTTTTCGGACGGCTTCAGGATGAACGCGTTGCCGCACGCGATTGCCATGGGCGCCATCCACATCGGCACCATGACCGGGAAGTTGAACGGCGTGATGCCCGCGCACACGCCCACCGGCTGGCGTATCGAGTACGAATCGATGGCCGGTCCCACGTTGCCGGAATATTCGCCTTTCAGCAGTTGCGGAATACCGCACGCAAACTCAACGACCTCCAGTCCGCGCTGCACGGAGCCGACCGCATCCGCGAGCGTCTTGCCGTTCTCCTCGGTCACGAGCTGCGCGAGCTTGTTCTGGTGCTTGCGCATCGGATCGAGAAACCCCTGCAGCACGCGCGCGCGCCGCAGCACGGGGCAACTGCCCCACGCCGGCTGCGGG
>CAZMBS010000188.1:0-6811 GCA_964564295.1 uncultured Streptomycetaceae bacterium | reverse complement strand
TCGGCGACGATGGGCCCCACCTTGACGCGCAAGTTGATGTCGGCGCGATCGTGCGACGGCTTCGCGCGCAGCGATGCGCCGGGCAGGCAGGGCACGACTTCCTCGAGCCGGCCGAGAAATTGCCAGACCTGTTCGCGAGGATGATCTATGACGAACGATTCCCGCAGGGTCGCCTGCGGTGCGTCGAGTGCAGGCGCTGCCGCGCCCACCGGCGACGTCGCGCGCTTCGGCAGGTCGGTGCTCGATGTAACGACCGGCGATGTAACGACCGGCGACATAACAACTGGCAGTGCACCGGCGGCTCGCGAGAGCGCCGCGGCGTTTTCGCCCGCCGGCGCGGCATGACCCGAACCCACGGGCCCGAGCCCGACACGCGGCGTCGGCGACGGCAGCGTGGCTTTGGCCCTGCGTTCGGCAATGACGCGCTGGATCGCGCGGACGATGCCCACGTAGCCCGTGCAGCGGCACAGATTGCCGCTCATCGCCACGCGGATGTCGTGCTCGTCGGCCCCGGGCAGACGCAGCACCACGTCGCGCGCCGATGCGAGCATGCCGGGCGTGCAGTAGCCGCACTGCAGCGCATGCTCGCGGGAAAAGGCCTCGCGCAGTTCGCGCATCAGCGCATCGTCGTCGAACCCTTCGATCGTCGTGACGCTGGCGCCGTCGCATGCCGTCGCGAGCGTGATGCACGATCGTGCCGGCTCCCCGTCGATGTAGAGCGTGCAGGCGCCGCAAACGCCATGCTCGCAGCCCAGGTGCGTGCCGGTAAGGTTCAGAGATTCTCGAATAAAATCAGCGAGATGCGTTCTCGGTTCGACGGCGGCCGTCACGGCTTTCCCGTTGACGGTGACGTGTATGGTTTTCATGCGCCGCAGGCCTGATCGATCGCGCGCCGCAACGCGACGACGTGCAATTGCCGGTCGACCGCATCGGACATGCCGGCGTCGTCGAGCAGGCGCAGCACCGCCTGCGCATCGAATTTCCGTGGATCGATGTCCGTAACCGGGCGCGCCGGTGCGCCGCCGAAAAGTGCCGCCGCGTCCGGTACGACGACAGGCGCGGCTTCCGTCGCGCCGATCACCGCGCGCAGCACGTGTTTGTCCGGATCGAACAGCACGGCGCCGATCGCGTGCGCGAATTCACCGGTCTTGCGGCATATCTTGTAGTAGCCCCAGCGCGCGGCACGCGAAAAGCGCGGAACGCGCACGCCCTCGATCAGGTGGCCGTCCTGCAGCGCCACGTCGAACGCGCCGTTGACGAAGCCGGCGACCGGAACGCTGCGCGTTCCCTGCGGACCGCGCAGCAGCACGTCGGCATTCATCGCGGCGAGGCAGTTGAGCCAGTCCGCGGACGGGTCGGCGTGGGCAATGCTGCCGCCGATCGTGCCGCGGTTGCGCACCGCGCGATAGGCGATGGCCGCCGCAACGCGCGGCATCGCCCCGGCGGTGCCGTCGGGCACGCGCCGGTCTTCGATATCGGCGTGCGTGACGCAGGCGCCGATGAAGATGGCATCCGCCGTTTCCTCCACGCGCTTTAACTCCGGTATCGCCGTGATGTCGACCACGAGTTCCGGCTGGGCAAGGCGCAGGTTCAGCATGGGCCCCAGCGACTGTCCTCCGGCGAGTATCTTGACGGCGACGTCCGTGCGGCCGAGCAACGCCAGCGCGCCAGCGATATCCGCCGGCCGCTCGTATTCAAACGGCGCCGGCTTCACGAGCGACCCGCCGATGCGGGGGGCGTCCGCGACGCGGCGGCGATGGCGGCCAGAACGCGGCGCGGCGTGATCGGGGATTGCAGCAGTTCCGCGGCGCCCAGCGGACGCAGCGCGTCGTTCACGGCGTTGGCGATCGCCGCCGGCGGCGCGATCGCACCGCCTTCGCCGATGCCTTTGACGCCAAATTGCGTGTAGGGCGACGGCGTTTCCATGTGCACGATGCGCGGTTCCGGGACCTCGGTGGGGCCGGGCACCAGATAGTCGGCAAACGTCGACGCGAGCGGCTGTCCGGCGGCGTCGAACGGCATTTCCTCGTAGAGCGCCGTGCCGATGCCCTGTGCTGCGCCGCCGTAGATCTGCCCGTCGACCACCATCGGGTTCACGAGTCGTCCGCCGTCCTCGACGATCACGTAGTCGAGTATGTCGATCGCGCCGGTTTCCGGGTCGACCGCGACCACCGCCGCGTGCGCGCCGTAGCTGAACGTTCCGGAATCGCGCAGCGGCTTGTATCCGGCAGTGGCTTCGAGCCCGCCGGGATTCATGTCGGCCGGAAGATCCTGCGGCCGCAGGTACCAGATTCGCGCGATGTCGTCTATTCCGATGCTGCCCGCGGCGCCGGCCACCCGGCCGCCGCGCACCTGCAGGGCGCCGGGATCGGCCTTCAGCATCCACGCGCCGACGTGGGTCACGCGGCGCGCGATTTCCTCGCACGCGCGCGCGACGGCGCCGCCGGACATGACCATGCAGCGCGATCCCCACGTGCCGGTCGAGTACGGCGTGAGCGCGGTGTCGCCATGCACCACGCTGATCTTCGCGAGATCGATGCCGAGAATCTCGTGCGCGACCTGCGCGAGCGTGGTTTCGAGGCTCTGGCCATGCGAATGCGCGCCGATACGCAGTTCGAGGCCGCCGTCCGGCGTCACGCGCGCCGTCGCCTGCTCGTAGCCGGGTACCATCGGAATGCCCCAGCCGGCGTAAACCGAGGTGCCGTGCGCGGCCTGCTCGCAATACACCGCCATGCCGACGCCGACGAGCCGTCCGTCGGATTCCCGCCGCGATTGCCGCAGGCGGATCGCGGGCACATCGATCTCCGCAACCGCCCGGCGCAGTGCTTCCGGGTAGTCGCCGCTGTCGAAATGCTTTTTCGTGATGTTGTCGAACGGCATCTGTTCGGGACGCACGAGGCTCCTGGCGCGGACCACGTGCGGTTCCACGCCGGCTTCCCGCGCGATGGCGTCGAGCACGAGTTCGAGCGCGAAACAGACCCCCGTGCGCGCGACGCCGCGATAAGGCAGGATCGGGCATTTGTTGGTCGCCACCGAATAGGTCCGGCAGCGGTACGCGGGAAAATCGTAGGGTCCCGGCAGGATGCTCGCGACCTGCGCCGCTTCGAGGCATGCGGAAAACGGATACGAGGAATACGCGCCGGAATCCACCGTCGCGACGCAGTCGATGCCGAGCAGGCGCCCGTCGCGGTCCGCGTACCCGGTGATCCGGTAGTGGTGCTCGCGGCAGTTGGCGCTCGCGGTCAGGTGCTCGCGGCGATCCTCGATCCAGCGCACCGGATGCCCGCGGTGCATCGCGAGCCATCCGAGCGCGACTTCCTCCGGCAACAGGATGCCCTTGTAGCCGAAGCCGCCGCCCACATCCGGCGATATCACGCGGATCTTCCCGTGGTCGAGGCCGAGGCATTCCGAAAGACCCGTGCGCACGATGTGCGGCATCTGCGCCGCGGTGTGCACGACGAGATGTTCCGCGCGCGCGTCCCAGTGCGCGACGACACCGCGGCCCTCGAGTGGCACCATGCACTGGCGCGCGGTCCGGATTTCGCGCGTGACCCGGATCGGCGCGCCGGTCACCCGCGCGAAATCGACCTCGACGCTCGTTTCGAGAAACACGTTGTCGCCCCAATGCTCGTGGAGCAGCGGGGCGCCGCCGGCGCGTCCGGCCAGCATGTCGTGCACTGCCGGCAGTTCTTCGAGGTCGAGCCGGACCGATGCGGCGATATCCTCCGCTTCGGCGCGCGTTGCCGCGACGCAGAGCGCGACGAGTTCTCCGACGTGGCGCACTTTCCCGGTGGCGAGCACGGGTTGCTCGGAAACCTTGAATCCGGGCAGGCCGGAAACCGCGCGTATGGGCTTGACGCCGGCGAGTTCCCCGGCGGTGTACACGCTGCCGCGGTGCGCGGGCGGAATTTCGATGCCGCGAATACGCGCATGCGCAAGCGGACTGCGCACGAACGCGACGTCCCGCATACCGGCAAGCCGCAGGTCCGCGACGAACTGGCCCCGCCCGCGCAGGAACCGGTCGTCTTCCTTGCGCAGCACGCGCGCGCCGACACCCATTTCCGTCATGGCGATCCTAGATATTGGTCGCGCGATTCATGCCCGCTATTCTAGCTGCGATTGCCGCCGGCAGCGGCGCGTGGCCCGCGCATCCGGCATCAGACGGGCTTCTCGACGGTTCGCATTCCGTCGATGATCGCACGCAGCGCGGACTCCTGTTCGCGGCGCAGCGCTTCGGCCTCATGCACGTCCACGACCGCGAAACGGATCGGGCGGCCGGGCTTGCGGCGACCGACCACGGGCAGGTCGGCGGAAACGACGGTCGCGATTTTCGGATAGCCGCCGGTGGTCTGATTGTCCACCATCAGGATGATCGGCAATCCGGAGCCCGGCACCTGTATCGAACCGGACACGATGCCGTCGGACACGATGTTGTAGCCGTCCGCATGCGCGAGCTTGGGTCCCGTCAGGCGGAATCCCATGCGGTCCGCCTGCGGTGAAACGACGTATTCCGCGTCCAGAAGCGTCTCGAACGCCGAGTCCGTGAAGTGATTCCGTTGCGGGCCCGGCACGACGCGGATCGGTCGATCCAGCGCGAGATCGAGCGGTTCGCGCAGCGCGCGTTCGGCGCGGTCGGGCACGCGCTCCAGATTGAGCGGCAGCAGATCGCCCTTGACGAGCCGGCGCCCTTCGTGCCCGCCGATCGCTCCGCGCACGTAGGTGGACCGGCTGCCGAGTACGGGTGCAACGCCGATGCCGCCCTCGACGGCGAGCGTGGCGCACATCGACGCGCCCAGCGCGCCGACGCGGATCACGTCGCCGCGGACGACGCGCGTGCTTTCCCCCGCGCCGATCCTGCGCGTCGCTCCGGAGCGTATTTCGAGCGTGGCGCCGCAACCGGCCAGCGCGACGCGGGCGGAGTCCGCGAGCACGCGCAGCGTCGGTCCGAGCACGAGCAATTCCAGCGCGGACGCATCCCGGGGATTGCCGACGAGCGCATTCGCCAGTTGAAAGCCGATACGATCGAGCGGCCCCGATACCGGGACGCCGATATCCTGGTACCCGCGCCGTCCGCGATCCTGCACGGTGGTATGCAGGCCGGCATCCACGACTTCCAGCGCGGCGGTCATGCGTGGATCGACTCGGAGCGGATTTCGTACGCGTCCGAGGCGACGGCGGAGCGAATCGCGTCAAACTCCGCGGGCGAGACGCGCTCGAATGCGACCACGTCTCCCGGCGCGAGCAGCGACGGTTTCGGCCGCTGCAGATCGAACAGCCGTATCGGCGTGCGGCCGATGAGATGCCAGCCGCCCGGGCTCTCCAGCGGATAGATCGCGGTGAGCCCGGTCGCGATCGCAATCGATCCCGGCGGCACGCGCACGCGTGGTTCCGTCTGGCGCGGAAGCTGCAACGCCGGCGCGAGTTCGCCCATGTACGGAAAACCCGGCACGAAGCCGATCATGTACACGTGGTAACGAGCGCCGGCATGCAGACCGATTACCGCTTCGGCATCGAGGCCGGTGCGCAGCGCGACGCCTTCGATATCGGGGGCATGGTCGCCGTCGTAGCAGGCCGGAATCCGCCAGAGCCGCGCGGGCCGTGCCGTGACACCGGCACGATCGACGAGGGGCCGGATCGCGTCGATCACGCCGTCCCGGCTGGTGACGCAAGGATCGTAATGCACCATCAGCGAACGGAACGTCGGCAGCGTTTCCACGACGCCCGGAATGGTGGCGTCGCGCACGAGTGCGTTCAGTCCGAGCACGCGATCGGAAACCGCGCGGCTCACGATGTCGCCGAACTCGACCGCGACCGCCGTGTCGCCGCAATCCAGAAACCGGGCACTCATGCTGCGATCGCTCGTTGGCGTTGATTCCTCGGGGAAAAATCATTGTATCATCGCGATGACGGCGGCCCGGGCAGCGTGCGGTTCGTCGTCGGCAAGCTGTGTCGATCAAAAGTGCGGATCAAATGAGCGGATCAAGAGGCGGAAGATGACCAGACTCGTGAACATGAATGCAGATATGGGTGAGGGCTACGGCGCGTACAAAATCGGCAACGACGACGCCATTCTGAAAATCATCAAGTCGGCGAGCGTCGCGTGCGGCTTTCACGCGGGGGATGCCATCACGATGCGCCACGTCGTTCAGCGCGCGAAGGAGGAAGGGGTCAGCATCGGCGCGCATCCGGGATTCAACGATCAGTGGGGCTTCGGCCGCCGCCGCATCGAAATGAATCCGGACCACCTCGAGTACCTGATCGCCTATCAGATCGGCGCGCTGAACGGCATGGCCGCGTACGTGGGCGAGAAGGTCACGCACGTGAAGCCCCACGGCGCGCTCAACAACATGGCGGAAGTGAGCGAGGACTACGCGATGGCGATCGGTCGCGCGATCAAGGCCGTGGACCGCGACATCATCTACGTGACGAACGTGGGTTCCGAAATGGAGAAGGCCGGCCGCAAGCTGGGCCTGCGGGTCGCGCGTGAAGGTTACTGCGACCGGTTGTACGACGACGACGGAAAACTCGCGTCGCGCAAGCTGCCGGGCGCGGTGCTCCACGATCCCCGGGTCGCGGCGGAGCACGTCGTGCGCATGGTCGTCGACGGCGTGATCGTGTCGCGCAACGGCAAACGCATCAACGTGAACGTCGACACGCTGTGCGTGCACGGCGACGAGCCGACCGCGATCGAACTGGCCGGCACCGTGCGCAAGGCGCTCGAGGGCGCCGGCGTGAAAATCGTGCCGCTGCCGGAGATGAAGCTCGGCTGAACGTCAGGCGAGCCCGGTCAGCACGTCGCGGACGGCGGCGA
>CAZMBS010000187.1:0-6826 GCA_964564295.1 uncultured Streptomycetaceae bacterium | reverse complement strand
CGAAATGATGCGCGAACACCAGCTCGAACTCGCTGCCGAATACCTGTTGATGGCGGCGATGCTGATTGAAATCAAGTCGCGCATGCTGCTGCCGCGGCCGGCGGCCACCGATCTCGAAGAAGATCCGCGGGCGGAGCTTGTGCGCCGCCTGCTCGAGTACGAACAGATGAAACTCGCCGCGCAGCGGCTCAACGAATGTCCGCAGGCCGGGCGCGATTTTTCCCTGGTGCAGGTGCTGTTCGAGCGCGACGCGGCGCTGCGGCTGCCGGAAGTGAGCGTCGACGACCTGAAGCTCGCGTGGCTTGCGCTGCTCGGGCGCGCGGCCGTGAACCGGCATCACCAGATCACGCGCGAGCAGCTTTCCGTTCGCGCGCACATGAGCCGCATCCTGCGCCGCCTGCAGGGCGCCGAATTCGTGGAATTCACGCATCTGTTCCAGCCCGAGGAGGGCGTCCCGGTGCTGGTCGTGACGTTTCTCGCGATCCTCGAACTGGCACGGGAAAGTCTGGTGCAGGTGACGCAGCAGGCCGCCTACGCGCCGATCTACGTCAAATTGAGAACCGGCCCGCTGGCCGTGGTGGAATGAAATGGCATCGACCGACAACGATCTTGATCTCGACCAGGTGAAACGGGTGCTCGAAGCCGCGCTGCTTTCAACGGCCGAGCCGCTGACGCTTTCCGATCTGCGCAAGCTGCTGGACGAGGACCTCTCGAACGACACGCTGCGCAAACTGCTCGACGACCTGCGCGAGACGTGGCAGAGCCGGGGCGTGGAACTTGCCCCCGTTGCTTCCGGGTGGCGGTTTCGCACGAGGCCCGAGTTGCAGAAATACCTGGACCGCCTGAGTCCGCAGAAGCCGCCGAAGTATTCCCGCGCGGTGATGGAGACGCTCGCGATCATCGCGTACCGGCAGCCGGTCACGCGAGGCGACATCGAGGACATCCGCGGCGTCGTGGTGTCGACCAACATCATCAAGGCGCTCGAGGCGCGCGGCTGGATCGACGTCGTCGGCCACCGCGAAGTGCCGGGACGCCCGGAACTCTTTGCCACCACGCGCCAGTTTCTCGACGATCTGAATCTGCGCTCGCTCGAAGAACTGCCGCCGCTCGATGATCTGGGCACGCTGGTCGACGGTGCCGGAGCCCCGGCGGTGCCGGAAGTCGCGACGCACATCAGCATGGGCGAGGGGCTGGTCGATGCCGAGGATGACGACCCGGTCGCGGAAGCCGATCCGCTGCCTTTGGCATCCGGCGGGGAGCCGGAGCCCAATCGTTTGCACTGATCGGCTGCGCCGAACCACTGCCCTGCACGCCTGTGCCCGGGCGCCTGCCCTGGAGCGGCGCGGATGCAGCCCGTGCTTCAGGTGGTGAGCCGGCGATAGATGTCGGCCACCTTGAGCGGCAGCTTCGACACATCGTCCACGAGCGTCCAGTTGACAGGGCCGTAGAGGTGCGGGAGGTAGTCGCGCGCCTCGTGGTCTATCGTGACGCAGAACGGTTTGATTCCCGAGCGGTGCGCCTCGAGCAGTGCCTGTCGGGTGTCCTCGATGCCGTATTCGCCTCGATAGTTGTCACTGTAGTCGTCGGGCTTGCCGTCCGATAGCGTGATGAGCAGCTTGGTGCGCGCTTCCACGGTTCCCAGCAACGCGCTCAAATGGCGTATCGCGACGCCCATGCGCGTGTAGTCCTGCGGCTGCACGCCCGCGATGCGGCGCCGCACGGCATCGGTGTAGGGTTCGTCGAATCGCTTGATGCGGAAAATCTCGCAGCGCTTGCGCGTGATGCCGGAAAATCCGTAGATCGCGTACCGGTCGCCCAAAATCTCGAGCGCTTCACACAGCATCACGAGCGCTTCGCGCTCCGCGTCGTTGATCCAGCCCTTCGTGGAGCCGCTCATGTCGACCATGAACATCACCGCGAGATTGCGCTCGGTTCTCAGGCGGCGCGTGAACAGGCGCTCGGCGAGTTCGCATCCGCTTTTCATGTCGGCGTAGGCGGACACCACCGCATCGAGATCGATGTCGTCGCCGCGCGGTTCGCGGCGCAGCAGTCGATCCTCGCCGCGCAGCAACTCGAACGTGCGTTTGAGTTGCGCGACCTGCGGCGCGTATTTTGCCAGCGTCGCGGGCACGAATTCCGGATCGGCGGGCGGCACGTCGCACTCGCGCAGCGCGCACCAGTTCTTCCGGTAGTGGCGGCGCTGGTAGTCCCATTCGTTGTAGAGGCGCGCCCCGGATTGGAGCGCGCCGCCGTTCCGCTCGTCCGCGGGGCCTCGACCGGTGCCGTCCGCACCGCGATCCCCGCCGTCCCCCGCCGCGACGAGGTAGTCGTCCGGAATTTCGCCGAGATCCTGAAGAATGGATTCCAGCAAGCGCGCGACGTCAGGCGTCGGCGTGACAGGCGCGCCGTCGAGCGTGAGCCGGACGGACGGTTCGCCGTCGGCGCCGCTGACTTCCGCGGCAAGGCGTCGGTGCTGTGAGTCTTCGCGCGGCTGCGATGCGCCGTGCCGCTCGTCAAGCATGCGCGCGAGGGCCTGCTGCAGCGCGTTTTTTTCGCGCGCCAGTCGCGCGAGCCGTGCGGCAGCGGCCGCATCCGGGATGAGAACGGTCCGGTACGGCTGCGCATCAAGGTGAAAATCGTCGTATACGGTTTGCAGCAGCGCGATGCTGTCCTGCACGGTCGCGTTACGGCGGCTCAGAACACGGCAGCGCGGGTCCGTGACGGCGGCACCGCGAAGGCGCGCGATCTCGCGCGCGAGGCCGGGCAGGTCCAATGCGAGACGTGCTTCGATGCGCAACGTCTCCAGCGCATTGAGCACGTCGAGCGCGCGCGCGGGGTCGCCGTATCGGGCGCAAGCGGCGCCAAGATCGGCGCTGAACGTTCCATATCGGCATTGCGCCCATAACAGCGCAGCCAACACCTTGAATATAAGGAAGTTTTCGTCTCTGGTTGCGCCGCTGGCGACCCGCAGCGGCAAGTACAGCGTTTCGGTATCGGTATACGGACGTGCAGCGGTATCCAGCGTCATGCGCCGGCCTGCGAGTCCGCAGACAAACAACGCCAGCACCGGCGCTGCTTCGTCGAACGTTACGCCGGTTGTCGCGCCGCCGGATGTCCGCGCGTATTGCTCGAATTGCCGGAATACCGCGCTTCCGCGATGGAGACCCTCGCGATCGTAGCAATCCATCGCGTCGATGATCCACGCTTCCGCCGACGGAAAATCCAGCACGCGTAGCGCGGGCGGCGCCGCAGCAGCAAGTTGGTACGCCAGTTCGTGGTTGGTGCGGCTCGCGACCTCTGTCCACTGCAGCACGAAGTCCTGTTGCGCGCGCTCCAGCGGCGCAAGCCCGTCGGCAAGCGGCGTGGCGGGCCGGCGCGAGGACAGCACGGGACCGAGCAGGTAGTCCAGGCGATCTTCAAGCGCTGTGGCGGAAAGGGGCTCGTCCGCCAGCACCGCCAGGCGCGGGTCCCCTCGATGCAAGCCCCCCGTCATTCGATGCGAATCCGGCGGTACCACGGGCGTGGAAGCAGTCCGGCCGTATGCGGTGCCGTCGGAAGAGACACAGGCTCAGATGAGGCTCGAGGCGAGTTCGTCGATCGCGCGCAGCACGTCCGGATCGTCGGACAGCGGCGCGGCAACGGCGCTGCGGCATGCGACGCGCGGCGCGATGCCGCGGCGGATCAACCGGGCTGCGTGCACCATGAGGCGCGTCGACGCGCCTTCGTCGAGACCGTTGCTCTTCAGATTGCGCGTCATGTGCGCCAGTTTGACGAGCCGTTCGGCCGCTGCGGCATCGATACCGGATTCGGTCATGATGATGCGCTGCTCGAGTGCCGGTCCGGGGTAATCGAATTCAATCGCGACGAAGCGCTGGCGCGTACTCTGCTTCAGTTCCTTCAGCACGCTCTGGTATCCGGGGTTGTACGACAACGCGAGCAGAAACGTCGACGACGCCTGCAGCACCTCGCCGCGTTTTTCCATCGGCAGCATGCGGCGGTCATCGGCGAGCGGATGAATCACGACCGTGGTGTCCTTGCGTGCTTCCACGATTTCGTCGAGATAACAGATGGCGCCGGCACGAACGGCGCGCGCGAGCGGACCGTCGACCCATACTGTTTCGTTGCTCGTGATGAGATAGCGGCCCACGAGGTCGGCGGCCGTGAGATCGTCGTGGCACGACACCGTAATCAACGGCCGCTTCAGGCGCCACGCCATGTACTCCATGAAACGGGTCTTGCCGCAGCCCGTGGGCCCTTTCAGCAGCACGGGCAGCCGGCTCGCGTAGGCCGCCTCGCACAACGCGATTTCGTCGCCCACTGGCTCGTAGTACGGTTCGGCGGTGACCATCCGCGCATCGGATTGCGGGACGCCGGACGGACGTGACGCGATTTTTCGGCGCATGGTCGGAATATACGGTAAGTGGTTGTTGTAGCTTGATTAACTGCCTTGCAATCCGGCCCGGATCGCCGCGACGAGCGCATCGGGCTGCTCGACCATGGGGCAGTGCCCCGCATTCGGGATTTCCCGGTACGTGGCGCCGGGTATGGACCGCGCGAGCGCCTCGGCGTGTGCCGGCGGCGTGGTCAGATCGAGCGCCCCGCACAGCACGAGCGTGCGATTGCGAATCCGGTGCAGCTCGGCGGTGAGGTCGAGACCGGCCAGCGCAAGGCACGCACTTGCAAATCCTGCCGGGTCAACTTGCGCGAGCGCTGCCTTGCGTCGCTCGACTTCCCGCGGTTGCGTGGCCGCGAACGTCGCCGGAAACATTCGCCCGATCGCGGCGTCCAGCACCGCAGCCATGCCACCGGCGCGCACGTTGTTCGCCATGGCGCGAAATGGTGCGCGCGCGGGCTCGGGGAAAGCAGCGAGCGCGTCGGCCACGATCAAACGGTCGATGCGTCCACCGTGCCGCAGCGCAAATTCCAGTCCCACAAACGCGCCAAACCCGTTTCCGAAAAGATGTGTGGCCTGCGGCAGCTTCAGGGCATCCATGACTGCCGAGACGTGATCGGCATGGGCCGCGACCGTTTCGAATGGAAGAGGGGAGGATCGGCCGTAGCCCGGCAGATTGAGCCGCGTGACGCGGAATTGCGCGGCAAGCGGCGGCAGCACGCGATCGAATACCGACAGGTCGGTCAGCAGCGAATGCAGCAGTAACAGGTCGGGCCCGCTGCCGTCCTGCGTGAATTCGACGGCGGCACCGCTCAATTCGAGGATCATCGTGTTCCGTTCGGGCCGTGAACTCGCGTACCGGTTCAAAGGGGAACCGGTCGAATCTCGAACTCCAGCGCCTGAAGATCACCGAACACGTAGGTTGCGGACGCGCTGACCCCGGCGACGGTACCGGGATCGATGCGCAGCGTGGTGCCGCCTTTGACGTTCCGGATGCGCTCGATGGCAGCGCGATGCTCGTGTCCGTTGCACACCAGATCGTAGTCGCCGGTCAGCGCCATGGCCCTGGCATAGTGCGGATAATGCACGAGGAAAATCCGGCGCTCCGCCAGAACCACCGACCCATCCTGGCCGTAGTAATGCAGCCGATTCCCGGGTTCCTGCGCCCACCTTGAAAGGTAAAACAGGTCGCCCGTGTTGTTGCCATGGATCAGATGTACCGGAAGTTCCAGCCCGACGATCGCGTGCAAGGTCGACGGCGCAATCAGGTCGCCGCAGTGCAGCACGGCTTGCGCCCCCAGCGATTTTGCCTCGGCAACGGCGGCAGCAAGGGGCTCCCGGTGGTCGTGGCTGTCGGAAACGATGCAAATTTTCATGTCGAACCCTTGCCGGCATTTTACCTGCAGCTGTGACAAATTTTACTTATGACCGCATAATCATTTTTTAGAGTCGTTGCCAGCGCTGCGTTTTAGAATCGGCGCACAAAAAAATGGGGGTCAGGCATGTTCACCAGCAATCCGTTTGCGGCAATTTCCGCTTCCATACCGCCGTCCATGATGCAGACCTATATTTGGGCCATGATCATCCTGGTCGCCGCGGGCACGCTGTTCGACATCATTCACAAGGGCAGCGCCCGGTACTTTTTCGAGAATCTCGGCAAGTCGAAAAGCAAGGCCGTGAAACCGGTTGCAGGCGGCGATCTCGTATCCATCGCGGTTCAGACGGTCGCGGTCGATGTGCTGACGTCGGGAGAATTCTGCAATGTGCGCCGCCGGATTGCCCACCTGCTGACCATGTACGGATTTCTTCTCTACGTCATTTCGACCGTCATCATGGTGTTCGGCTATCCGACTCCCGCGACGCCGACCCCGGCGATTCTGCCGCAATTGTGGTGGCTTGGCGGATTGATGATCTGCCTGGGCGGATACTGGTTCTGGTTTTTCATCCGCGCCGATGTCGCTGCCGAAGGGCAGTCGCCGTTGCGGCTCATGCGCGCCGACCTGTTCATCCTGTCGCTGCTCGCCAGCGTGACGCTGGGACTCATCTGGGCCTGCATGCAGGCGAGCGGCGCATCGGGCGCCACCGTCGTGTTCGGCTTGTATATTCTGGCGACGACCGTGCTGTTTGGCGGAGTGCCCTGGTCGAAATTCGCGCACATGTTCTTCAAGCCGGCGGCAGCCTTCGAGAAAAGAATGTCCAAGGCGAACGGCACCGCCGAAAACCTGCCGACGCTGACGCGGGACGATCCCGAGCAGCAGAAAAGGCACTCCATGGAGCTGTTGCAGAATGCCCCCATGGACATGGGCCTCGGCATCAAGCGCGAAGCGCCGCGCCACTATTAGAATTAACGGACACCCCGCAAGGTTTATCGGAACAGTTCAAGGAGTTTGCTTATGCCTACCTTCGTCTACATGACAAGGTGCGACGGATGCG
>CAZMBS010000186.1:0-6863 GCA_964564295.1 uncultured Streptomycetaceae bacterium | reverse complement strand
AGCGGCGCGAGCACGAGCACTTCGATGGGCGGCAGGGAGATCATTTCTCGGTCGCGGCGGGAACGCGTGGCGCGCGGATCGGTCTGAGTATACCGGCAGCGGTAAAATAGCATGATAACTCCCCCGATACTGCGGAGCGGAAACGTGGTGCGCTGGTTTGCATGGCTGTGTTGCGGCGTACTTGCCGTGTGTCTTCCGGCGGCGGGTGCATCCGCCGCCGATGCCGCCGTGGTGTCTTCCGCGCAGGCGCGTGTCGACGCCGCCGACGCGAAAGTGGAGGCGTCCCGTGCAGCGTTGCAGCGCGAGCGCGATGCGCTGGAGGCCGTGCGCTCGTCCGGCGATCAGGCGAAGGTCAAGGCGGCAAGCTCGCGCGTGCGCGCGGCGCAGGGTCGGCTGCGACAGGACCGTGCGCAGCTCGCGAAAGATCGCGATGCGTTGGCGGCGGCGCGCGACCCGCGCAGCAAGGCGCAGAAAAAGGCCGAAGGTGAACGGATTCGCGCGCAGCGTGCTCAGGCCAGGGCCGAGGCGGCCCGCGCGCGGGCGGAACGCAAGGAAGGCCAGGAAGCCGCGCGCCGCGCCGAGGCGGAGCGGAGGGCCGAACGGTCGCAGCGCGACGCCGGGCGGGAAGCGCTGCGCCCGGCGCAGGAACGGGCGCAACGCGAGCAGCAGGAGGCGCGCCGCAAACGCGATGAAGATCGCGCGCAGCGTGCGGCCGAAGCGAAGGAAGCCGAGCCGCTCAAGGAAGAACGCCGCAAGGAGCGCGCCAGGGCCGACGCCGAGCAGCGGGCCCGGCGCGAAGCGCGCGACGCGGAGCGTGCCGCGCGCAAGGATGCCCCGCCCGGGCTTTCGCGGTCGCAAAGCCGGTGATGGAGGCGCGGCGGCGTTGACCGAACTCATCCTGATACGGCACGGCGAGACCGAGTGGAATCGCGAGCGGCGCATGCAGGGGCAGACCGATACGCCGCTGTCGGATATCGGCCGCGCGCAGGCCGCGGCGCTCGGGCGGCGGTTCGCAGGCGCTGATTTCGCGGCGCTGTACAGCAGCGACCTCGCGCGCGCGCATCACACGGCGGGTGCGGTCGCCGCGGCGACGGGTCACGAAATTCGGCTCGACCGCGCGCTGCGCGAACGCGAGTTCGGCCTGTTCGAAGGCCTGACGGCGGACGAGATCGCGGCGCGTTACCCCGACGAGTACGCGCGCTTCAAGGCGCGCGATCCGGACTGGGCCGTCGCCGGCGGCGAAAGTCCGCGCGCGTTCTATGCGCGCTGCATGGACGCGCTCGGGCGCATCGCGAGTCGGCATCACGGCGAAACGGTGGTGGTCGTGACGCACGGGCTCGTACTCGACAGCGCGTACCGCGCGGCACATCGCATGCCGCTCGACGTCCAGCGCACGGCGCCGTTGTTGAACGCGAGCCTCAATGTGTTCCGCTGTGAATCCGGCGGGTGGGTCAACGTGTCGTGGGGCGACGTGTCGCACCTCGACGGCGTGGCCGTGACGCGCTACGAGGGCCGTTCGCTTTAGATCAACCGAATGCGGCGCGTCGACACGGTGGTGCTGGTACACGGGCTGTGGGTGCACGGCCTCGTGATGACGTTTCTGGAGCATCGCATCGGGCGTTGCGGTTTCCGCACCGAAAATTATTCCTATCCCTCCGTTCGCCTCGCGCTTGCCGAGAACGCAAGCCGCTTGCAGGCATTCTGCATGGCGCTCGCCGCGCCGAAAGTGCACCTCGTCGGGCACAGCATGGGCGGCGCGCTGATCGCAAGGGTGCTGCTCGATCGCCCGCGCTTCGCGGTGGGGCGCGTCGTACTGACCGGCGTGCCGTACGCCGACAGCTTCTCGGCGCGCCGCCTCGCGCTGCTGCCGTTCGGCGCGGCAGCACTCGGCAGCACGATCACCGATTGGCTCGCGTCCGATCGCACGCGCGACCTCGGGCAGTACGAAGTGGGCGTCATCGCGGGTTCGGGCGGCATGGGTCTCGGGCGGCTGGTCGCGCCCGATCTGCCGGGTCCGAACGACGGTGTTGTGCGCGTGGCGGAAACCGATGTCCCGGGCATGCGCGACCGCGTGGTACTGCCTGTGAGTCACAGCGAAATGCTGGTCTCGCGCGATGTCGCCGCGGAAATCTGCGCGTTTCTGCGCGACGGGCGTTTTCGTGGCGCGGAGCGGGCATGACACGCGCCGCGGCCATGCGACGGATCATTGTCATCCCCATGATTTCGTTCCTGTTTTCGGGATGCTCGTCGATCGCATACTACGCGCAGTCGGTCGCCGGACAGCTCGACATCTGGGGCCGCGAGCGCGCGATCACGGAGATCATCGCCGATCCTGCGGCGCCGGCGGTGCTGAAGGAGAAGCTCGAACTCGTGACGCGGCTGCGGGCGTTCGCGAGCCGCGAACTCGGCCTGCCGGACAACGCGAGTTACCGGACCTACGCGAATCTCGAACGCCCGTTCGTCGTCTGGAACGTGTTTGCGGCGCCGGAATTTTCCGTGAGCCCCGTGCGGTGGTGTTTCCCGTTCGCCGGGTGCGTGAGCTACCGCGGGTATTTCGCCAGGGCCGATGCCGACCGGTTCGCGGCACGATTGCGGCGCGACGGCTACGACGTGTTCGTGAGCGGCATTCCGGCGTACTCGACGCTCGGCTGGTTTGCCGACCCGGTGCTGAATACCTTCCTGCACTATCCGGAAGCGGATCTCGCCCGGCTCATTTTTCACGAACTTGCGCATCAGGTCGTGTACGTGAGCGACGACTCGGTGTTCAACGAATCCTTCGCCGTCGCGGTCGAGCAGGAGGGTGTAAAGCGCTGGTTCGCGCGGCAGGGATCGACGCAGGCCGGCACCGATCCGGAAACGATGAACCGGCGTCGCGAGGGGTTCGCGGCACTGTTGCTCGCCACGCGGGAACGGCTGGCGGCGCTCTACGCGACGGACCTGCCGGCGGCGGAAAAACGCGCGCGCAAGGCGGGCGTGTTCGACGACTTGCAGCGCGACTACCGGAAATTGCGCGCGGCGTGGGGCGGCTACGCGGGGTACGACCGGTGGTTCGCGCAGCAGCCGAACAACGCGCACGTTGCATCGGTGGCGCTCTACAACCAGTTGGTGCCGGGCTTTCAGGCGCTGCTCGCAGCCGAGGGAGGCGACCTGCCGCGCTTTTACGAGCGGGTTCGCGACCTCGCGGCGCTGCCGCGCGACGAGCGTACCGGGAAAATCAGTTCGCCCTGATACCCGCTTCGCGGACGACCTTGCCCCACTTCGCGACCTGCTCGCGAAAATGCGCGGTAAATTGCTCCGGCGTGTCGCCGACCGGGTCCGCGCCCTGCGCGATCAACTGTTCGCGCATGTCCGGCAACGCGAGCAGCCGGGCGACTTCGGTACGCAGTTTGACTATCACCGTTTTTGGCGTGGCGGCCGGGGCCGCGATGCCGTACCAGGATGTCGCTTCGAATCCGGGCAGCGTATCCGCAACCGTCGGGACGTCGGGAAGCGCAGCCGCGCGCTGCTCGCCGCTTACCGCGAGGGCGCGCAGCCGGCCGCTCCGGATATGCGGCAGCGTCGGCAGTATCGTCCCGAACATCCACTGCACCTGGCCGGACAGCAGGTCCACGGTTGCCGGCCCCGCGCCCTTGTACGGCACGTGGATCATCTTCACGCCGCCCATGATGTTCAGCAGTTCGCCGGCGAGGTGCGTGGCGGCGCCCGTGCCGCCCGATGCATAGGCGATGCCGCCGGGTTTCGCTTTCGCGAGTTGTATGAGTTCGCGCACCGACTGCGCCGGTACGTTGACGTTGACCACCAGCACGTTGGGAGAGGCCGCGATGCGCGTGACCATCGCGAAATCGCGCAATGTGTCGAACGGCAGCTTCGGCACGAGCGTGACGTTGACCGCATGGCTCGACGACACCATGAGCAGCGTGTAGCCGTCCGGGGTCGCACGCGCCGCGATTTCCGTGCCGATGACCGTGCCGCCGCCGCCGCGATTGTCGACAATCGCCTGCTGTCCCCACGCCTCCGACAGGCGTTTGCCGACGATGCGCGCGAGAATGTCGTTTGGCCCGCCGGGTGCGAACGGAACGATGAACCGGATCGGCTTGATCGGATAGGCGGCGCCATCGCGCGCCGGTGTCTGCGCGTGCACCGCGCCGGCGGCGCACGCGAGCAGCGCGATTCCGGTGAACGCAGACGTCCTCATTTTCCGACCGCCTTGAGAAAATGCGCAACGGCCTCTCCGCGCGTGCCGATCCAGATGTCGTCCGCCGCCTTCGCGATCTCCATGACGCGCTCGTAGAACGCCAGCCCCGGCTGCCGTCCGAACACATGGGCGTGCACCGCGGGGTCCATGCGCACCGGGCCGGTTTCGCGATTCCGGGCGGCCGCGAGCCAGTCCTCGAAAATCTCCAGGTACACGCGCGGTGAATTGCCGTAACGCATGTAGAGCGGCAGGTCGTTCACTTCGGTGTTGTTCGGGAATGCAACGATGTCGCGATCGCCGAAGCGCACCAGGTACGGCATGTCGTCGTTCAGCGTGTCGCCATGCCATTGATACCCCGCTTCCGCGGCGAGGCGCGGCGTGCGCAGGCTCGGCGTGCTGCGCGGGCTGATCCAGCCGATGGGCCGGCGGCCCGCGGCATGCTCGATGAGCGCCGTGGTGCGCGCGATCGCGTCGCGCTCCTGCGCTTCGTCGAGGTATGCCGGCAACTCGTCCATCGAATAGGCGTGCGCGACGATGTCGTGGCCTTCTTCCGCCATGCGGCGCACGATTTCGGGATGCCGCTCGGCCATGATGCCCGATACGTTGATCGTCGCGCGGATACTCTGCCGCGCCAGCACGTCGAGTATGCGGTGTATGCCGCGCCGGTGCCCGTACTCGGCCCAGCCCACGGCGTTCAGGTCCGGCACGCCCGCGCGCAGCGGATTGCCCATCGGGCCGATACCGGGCCATTTTCCGTCCGACCACCATTCGAACGACACGCGAAAAAACACCGCGATGCGGCGACCGCCGGGCCAGCGAAAATCGGCGGGCGCGTGCACTTCCGCGGCCCCCGCGTGTATGTCGAGCGGATGCATGGCGTTCTCCGGGATTCGGGATTGCCGGAGTGCGGCGACCGGCCTGCGCGTTCGCGCTTCCTCGCGGCACCGCCATGATAATCGAACGCGCCGCGCTTGTGCGCGGCGCGTGCCGGGACGTCGTGACGTGCGTGCGTGAGGCTAGTCGGACGCGGGCGACGGCAACCGCAATACGGCCGGCCGGAGCGGCGCGGCGCCGCCGCCGAAAATCGCCGCATAATGCGAGTCCGAAGGCGCGATCAGTTTCACGATGCGACTCACTTCCTGGACCGGCGCGATCTGGAATTCATCGCGCTCGGCCACGGTCAGTTCGACGATGTCGCCCACCGCGACTTTGACGTCGTGCGGAATCTGGACGATCTCGCGCGCCGGTTTGCCGGGTTGCGGCGCACGGATCGCGACCTCGCTCCAGCGTTCGCGGCCGCGCGTGGCGCCGGCGATCCGGGTTTCGATGAAGAAGTTGTGCGACTCCTTCACGTAGATGCGCTCGACCCTGCCGGTCTGGGTACTGCCGGCAGGTTCGCGCTGCTGTGCGCCGGCATGGGCGCAGGCGGTGAGTATCAGCACGGCAAACAGGGGCTTCACCAGGGAAATCGCGATACGCATATGGCACCTCATGAACAGTCGGTTCGGTCTGAATTACGGCACGTCAGCGTGCGGGCTTGAGCGAAACCGGATGCGGCGCTTTGTTATAATTTCCCTTGTAAATCCAGCCGCATACACCGTCAGGAGACCTTCCGCATGAAGCTCGCCAGCCAGAGTTTTGGCAACAACCAGGCGATTCCGGCCGAGTTTGCGTTCTGCGCGCCGGACGCGAAGACGCACTGCACGCTGGGCACCAACCGCAATCCGCATCTCGCGTGGAGCGATCTGCCGCCCGGCACGAAATCGCTCGTGCTGATCTGCCACGACTACGATGTGCCGTCGCAGGCGGACGACGTGAACAAGGAAGGCCGCTCCATCTCTTCGACGCTGCCGCGGATCGACTTCTATCACTGGGTGCTCGTCGACCTCGACCCGCATTCCGGCGAGATCAAGGCCGGCGAGTTTTCCAGCGGCGTCACGGCACGCGGCAAGAGCGGTCCGGACGGCCCGCGCGGCACGCGCCAGGGCGTGAACGACTATACGATGTGGTTCGGCGCCGACAAGGACATGGGCGGCAATTATTTCGGTTACGACGGACCGTGCCCGCCGTGGAACGACACCATCGTGCACCACTACGTATTCACGCTGTACGCGCTCGACGTCGAAAAATGCGGCGTGTCGGGCCACTTCAGGGGGCCGGATGCGCTCGCCGCGATTCGCGGGCACGTGCTGGGCCAGACCACGCTCACGGGCACCTACAGTCTCAATCCGGCGGTCAAGGCGTGATCGACCGCGCGCGGTGCGCAAGGCCGGCGCTGCCGGCCTTTTTTGTTTGCAGGGCGCCGTGAAATTCGATCCCGAACAGCGGCTGCGCAATCTGCCGCGGCCCACGTATCCGGAGGATCTGCCGGTCGTCGCGCGCCGCGAGGAGATCGCGCGCGCCATCGCGGACCATCCGGTGGTGATCGTCTGCGGGGAAACGGGATCGGGCAAAACCACGCAGCTGCCCAAGATCTGCCTGGAACTGCGGCGCGGCGTGGCGGGTCTCGTCGGCCACACGCAGCCGCGTCGCATCGCGGCGCGCACGGTGGCGGCGCGCATCGCGCAGGAGCTGCAATCTCCGCTGGGGCATGCGGTGGGCTACAAGGTGCGGTTCGCCGACAAACTGTCCGGGAACACCTATGTGAAGCTCATGACCGACGGCATCC
>CAZMBS010000185.1:0-6881 GCA_964564295.1 uncultured Streptomycetaceae bacterium | reverse complement strand
CGCCCGACACCAGCACCGGACACGCGTCGAACACCCACAGGTCGGTCATGGCCGTCCCGGGCCGGATCGGGCCCGGATGCACGTTCGGCGCCGCGCTGTCGAACAAGACGCCGGATCGGCCATCGGCATCGTTGCCGGTCACCACGCGCCGAACGGGTTTGATGGGGATCGTCATGTCGATTTTTCTCCGCGCTATTGCTGGCAGACACGGTGTTTGCTCGCAGCATTATAAATGCCCGGATGAAGTCCACGTTCTGGCCTTAAAGGCTTGTTCTCGTAGAGTGCGCATCGCGCACGCGGGTGGACGATGAGCGGTACGCCGTGCGCACTCCACGCTCTGGCTACCGCCGCTGGATAGCAGCAAAGAGTTTGTACCACCCCCAGCAAATTACTACGGGAATTGGAGTTGTAATCAAAAACCCCACGACCGGCTCAATGCGTCTTTCGGCAATATTGTGTTCCAATGGCGACCGGAACCAATCGATCAAATGCGGGAAGAGAAGCGCAACAGCTTCCACTGACAGCAGCATCAGCACCGCGAATACTGGAACTACGGTACCGCAGTAAATGTATTTCAACGCGCCTTTCAGTGGAAGACGCCTGATCAATATCCAGGTCACAATGGGATATCCGATGACGAGCGCTATCGACAATCCGATTGGGGAGACTTGGGACAACTTGGCGTCAATTCGTATTGAACCACGTAGGTTCCGTGTTGAGCAGCGCAGCAAAGCATGCTATCGGAATTTCTGACTTTCCATCATTGCATTGCGCGCAAACGCGCGCAGCGACGTCAGCGATTTGCGCAGGCCATTGGCGAGCGAGAAAGGTGACGGTGATAGGACTTATGACATGCCGATCCTCTTGCGAAAGGTTTTCGGTCCCGCGAACATAGTGGCATCTGGCAGCGGCGTATTGATCTTGTAGTCACCGTCTGCTCCCAGGCTCCACTTGCGATTTCGAATGCTCGAATCGACTTCAGTCTTTGAGAACACCCAGCCCTCGTTACCCGGGATGAGCAGAACAAGGTAGTAATTTTCGAAATTGTTCGCGAAATCAATAAACTTTTTTCCAACACCCCAAAACGGCTACTTGACGCGGCTGATCTTGACGATGAGGAAGCGACCGTCGAGTAGGAAATAGTTGCGACGCTTGGACATCCGACGGAACGTCCCATAGCTCTCGTCGATTTCGGAGGGCTCGGTCGTGCCTATAGCTTCGATGAATATCGCGATATCAGGATCAATAGCCACCTGTCGTGAGCCCCTAGTCGTGAAAATTGCGGCTTCCGTCACGCGACATGCGCGAGCGGCATGAGTATCTCAATAGATTCATATGGCACGAGAATCGTTGCATCCTCGCCACGTTCGATCAACCCCAGTTCCTCCAGACGGGCAACGTCCGTGTGGACGTTTGAGTAATTGCGTTCCGCCGCTTTCGCCAAAGCATAGACGCTGCACGGTCCGACGCGACGCAGCGTGTCGAGCAACTCAATTCGCGCCGGCGTAAGCTCGGAAAACAGCATGCGCGCCGTTTCAAAGCTCAGCCGGTAGTCCGGCGAGCGTCCTCGCCGTGCGGCCGCGACCTGCAACCGTGCCGAGCGAATCGCGGCGCCTCTTTTCGCTACCTCAATGATTGCTTTCATCGGTCACCCCCAGTTCGCAATGTCACGCTCGAAATCGTCCAACAACTGTTCGATCGTCGTGAACGCGTAACTTTCTTCCTTCTCACCAATGTGCCGGTGATCGCCCTTACCGCGCTCGTTGTCGTATCGCACGCGGGTGCCGCCTCCGGCACCGTAATACAGCCGATACTTGTAGCAATGCGCGCTCATTGGAAGCGGCTCCGGAAGCTCCCAGATTACCACCTCAACAATGGAGCCTTCGCTGCGAATATCTTTGGTGCGCGCCAGCAATTGCGCCTTCATATATTGCATGATAGCAATATACTGATATTCTGTCTACCGCCGCAAGGTCGATGTTCATCCCCACTCCAGATTGTGCTATTTCCCGGCGTTGGCGCGACAATTTTGGTATCTTCGCGCACTGCCAAACGAGGACGAGACCTGATGCTGATCGTCGATTCGCAGGTCCACATCTGGGCCGCCGATACACCGGAACGCCCGTGGCCCGCGCGGCTCAAGGCGCAGCGCGAAATTCCGCTGGGCAGCGGGCAACTGCTGCGTGACATGGACGACGCGGGCGTCGATCGTGTCATCATCGTGCCGCCGTCGTGGGAAGGCGACCGCAACGACCTCGCACTCGATGCGGCCGCGAAACATCCGGACCGGTTCGCCGTCATGGGGCGCCTCGACCCGGACGCGCCGGGCGCGCGCGAGGCGCTGCAGTCGTGGCGATCGCAGCCGGGCATGCTCGGCATGCGCTTTACCTTCCACGCGCCGATGCTGGAACCCATCCTCACCGGGGGCCGCATGAACTGGCTGTGGGCGGAAGCCGAACGTCACGGCATCCCGCTGATGATCCTGGTGCCGCATCGGCTGGTGCACGAGATCGACAAGGTCGCAGAGCGTCACCCGGGCCTGAAAATCGTGATGGATCATCTGTCGCTCAACAGCAAGTTCAAGGACGAGGAAGCGTTTCGCGATCTCGACAAGCTGCTCGCGATCGCGAAGCGCCCCAACGTCGCCGTCAAGGCATCGGCACTGCCGTGTTATACCAACGATGTCTATCCGTTCCGACGCGTGCACCCGTACGTGAAGCGCGTGTACGACGCGTTCGGTCCGCAACGCATGTTCTGGGGCTCGGATTTTTCGCGCCTGCCGTGCCCGTACCGGCAATGCATCACGATGTTCACAGAAGAAATGCCCTGGTTGAACGCGCAGGACCTCGAATGGATCATGGGCCGCGGCGTCCGCGAGTGGCTCGGCTGGGCGCGCTGACCGATGCCGTTCGACGACAGCACGCTGCAAGGCTCGTGGGAAGACGCCCAGGCGGAACTGGAAGCGGCGGGCCTGTCCGACGGCCTGCCGCTCGTGCCGCCGACGACCGCGCGCGTGAACGCCATGCTTGCGCCGCACGGTGTCGATCCCGATGCGGCCGTCGCCACGCTTGCTCCGGCGTTTGGCCAGGCGACCTGGCGCGGCCTCGCGATCAACGCCGTGATGGCCGGATGCTCCGCTGCCGACCTGCCGGTCATCGCGGCGGCGGCGCAGGCGCTCGCCGCGCCGGAATTCAATCTGCTCGGCGTGCAGACCACGACGGGTTCCGCCGCGACGCTGGTCATCGTCAACGGTCCCGTCACACGCGACATCGGCATGAACGCCGGCTGCAACGCGCTCGGCCCCGGCAACCGCGCGAACGCGACCATCGGCCGTGCCGTGCGGCTCGTGCTGCAGAACATCGGCGGCGCGAAACCCGGTGAGACCGACATGGCGACGCTGGGACAGCCCGCGAAGTACGGTTTCTGCTTTGCCGAAAACGAAGCCGAGTCGCCGTGGGAGCCGCTCCACGTCGTGCGCGGGTTCCGGCGCGAGGACAGCGTGGTCACCGTCGTCGGATCGGGCGGCATCGTCGAGGTGCTCGACTCGTCGAGCCGGCGCGCGGAAGACGCCCTTACCACCTACGTGCAGTCGATGCTGATCGCGGGCACGTGCGGCGGCGGCGGAACCTTCGGCGGCGGAGAACCGCTGCTCATCATGCCGCCGGAGCATGCGAATCTCTTTGAGGCGCAGGGCTACACGCGCGCACGCGTGCAAGCCGCGATTTACGAACGCGCGCAACTGCCGCTCGACCGCCTGTCGCCGGATGTTGCGGCGCTCGTGCGTCGGCGGCGCGAGGTCGCCGAAGCCGCCGACATCGACGCCCCGCTGCGGGTCGCCGCCGGTCCCGACGACGTGATGATCGTCGTCGCGGGTGGCGTCGGCATCAAGGCCGCCTACGTGCCGACATGGAGCGGCGGCACGCGAGCGGTGAGCCGCAAGGTGCTCGCGCGATAACCGCGGCGCCGCGCCGCGCGCGCGACGCGTGCCTGCTGCTGCGCTAGAAACCGAACAGGGTCCCCTGCGCCCGGCCCGACAGCGCCTGCACAACGCGCAGCAGCGCGATCGGGTTGGTGCCGTCCGAATGCAGGAAGCTCGCCGCGTCGCGCAGGTATTTCTCGACCGGATGATCGTGCATGATCGATGCGCCACCGAGCACTTCGCACGCGAGCTTGCAGGCCTCGAACGCCGCTTCCGATGCCGTGACTTTCGCGAGCAGTCCCAGCATGCGCGCGTCCGCATGCTTCTGGTCCGCGAGCCACGCGGCCTTCCAGATCTGCGTGCGCGCGGCATCGAGCTGGTTCGCCATGCGGCCGATCATGAGCGCCACCGCCTGGTGCTCGATGATGGGCTTGCCGCCCTGCACGCGCTGCCTGGCGTGTTCGAGCGCGTATTCGTAGGCCGCGCGGCCGACCCCGAGCACGGTTGCCGCCGCCTCGCTCTTGCTGCCCGGCATGTATTCGCCGCGCACGCGCGCAAGCTCGCCTTCTCCGACCAGCAGGTTCGATGCCGGAACGCGGCAGTTCTCGAAATAAAACGTGCCGTTGGTCGCGAGGCGCTGGCTGCTCTTCTCGTGAAAAAACCCCGCTCGGAACCCCGGCGTGTCCGACGGCACGATGAACACGCTGCCGCCCTCGCGCAACGTCTTCGACGGATCGGTGCGCGCCACGACGAAGTAAAGCTTCGCCATGGACCCGTTGGAAACGTACCGCTTCATGCCGTTCAGCACGTACGTGTCGCCGTCGCGCACCGCAACCGTGCGCATGTCGATGTCGGCGGAATCGTAATAGCCCTGATGATCCGTGCCGGCGCCCGGCTCCGTGATGCCGATTGCGGTGGTCGCCTCGGGGTCGGCGACGAAGGGTGGAATGAAGCGCCGCTGCTGTTCGGGCGTCATCGCCTCGCTGAACAGGTGCGCCATTTTCCAGCACTGGTCCATGATCACGGCGAAGCCCAGGTCGCCCACCGCGAGTTCCTCGCCGACGATGCACATCGTCAGAATGTCGGCACCCGCGCCGCCGTACGCCTTCGGCACGCCCAGCGTGCGGATGCCGAGTTTGTCGGCAGCACGGATCCAGTCCCACGGAATGCGTTCCGCCGCGGTCGGCAACCGGTCGCGCCGCGCGACGTCCGGCTTGATCGTTTTTTCCGCGAATTCGCGCGCGATGGCGCGCCAGCGCAGTTGTTCGTCGTTGAGCGAAAAATCCATGGACTCACGCCTCCCGCTTCGGCCAGCCCGGCAGCGCGCGACAGCGTTCGAGCCAGGCGCGGATCGCCGGATAGGCGTCGAGCGGTTGTTTGCCCTGCGGCGCGGTTTCGACGTACGGAAAACACGCGATATCCGCGATGGTCGGCCGGCCCAGCGCGAGCCAGTCGTTTTGCTTCAGGCGCGCCTCCATGATGTCGAGCGCGACGCGGCCGAACGCATTCGCGAGTTCCAGTTCGCCGAGCGTCCAGCGGCCGTTCAGCACGCCGCGCCGGCCGTACTGAAGCCCGCACTGGATTTCCGTGGCCGCGAGCGATACCCATTGCATGACCTGCGCCATGGCGCCCGCTTCAACCGGCAGCCACTGGTCGCCGCCGTGCTTGCGCGCGATGTAGGTCAGACAGGCCGCCGAGTCCCACAGGACCAGGCCGTTGTCGTCGATGGCAGGAACCTCGCCGCGCGGGTTGATTTTCATGAACTCAGGCGCCCGGTGTTCGTGCTTCTTGGGATCGAGATAGACGAGTTCGTGCGGCGTGCCGAGCAGTCCCAGCAGGATGCGCACCTTGTAGGAATTTCCCGACGGCTTGAATACGTACACCTTCATGATGTTCTCCTGTTGATGAATGCTGTGCCCGGAACACGACCGGAATCGCGACCTGCTTCAGTCAGACCGCACCGGCCGATCCGGAATCCGCGGTCCATGGACGGCTCACCGGCGCTACGCGCATGCCCGCGCTACTGCGCCTCCACGCCGGCACGGCGCGCGAGATCCGCCACGGTCTTGAGATCGCTTGCGACGAAGCTGCGGAACTCGGCCGGCGTATCGCCCACGGGAACGTAACCGCCGTTTTCGAGATGCGTGCGGATTTTCGGCGTCTGTATCGCTTTCGCGACCTCGTCGCGCACACGCGCCACCGCCGCCGCGGGCGTCGCGACCGGCGCGAACATGCCGTGCCACGCCGCCTCGTACACGAATCCCGGAATGCCGGCTTCGCCGACCGTCGGCACCTCCGGCATGACCGACCAGCGCTTCGCGGCCGTATAGCCCACCACGCGCAACCGCCCGGCCTTCACGTGCTGTATCACCGTGGTCGGCGCGCCGAACGCCACCTGGATCTCGTTGCCGAGCAGCGCGGTGATCATCGGCGCGAATCCCTTGTAAGGCACGTGCGTGAGTTTCGTTCCCGCCCGCAGGTTGATCAATTCGCCCAGCAGATGCTGGCTGTTGCCGATGCCGCCGGACCCGAAATTGACACGCTTGCCGCTTTTCCCGAGCGCGATCAATTCCTGCATCGTCTGCACCGGAGTCTGCGCGTTGACCAGCACGAGGTAGCCGGGCAGCTTCGCGACGTTGGTGATCGCGGCAAAGTCCTTCAATACGTCGAACGGCAGCTTCTTGTGCACGACCTGGTTGTTGATGAACGAATTCGACGTGTACAGCATCGTGTGACCGTCGGCAGGCGCCCGCGCCACGATTTCACCGGCGATGATGCCGTTCGCGCCGCTGCGATTGTCGATGACGATGTTCTGACCGAACGCGCGTTCGAGCGGCTCCGCCAGAGCGCGCGCGTTGGAGTCCATCGAGCCGCCCGCCGGCTGCGGCACGATCATGCGGATCGGTCGACTCGGAAAGCCCTGCCCGCATGCGGCGTGCGCGATCAGTGCCGTTGCGAAGCC
>CAZMBS010000184.1:0-6883 GCA_964564295.1 uncultured Streptomycetaceae bacterium | reverse complement strand
GGCAAGGAACGTCGCCGAACTCATCGCGCTCGCGAAGGCAAAGCCCGGCCAGATCAACTACGGCTCGACCGGAACCGGGGGTCACAACCATCTGGCGAGCGAATTGTTCCGGCGCATGGCCGGCATCAACATCGTGCACGTGCCGTACAAGGGCGTGGCGCCGGCGCTGACGGATCTCATGGGCGGCCACACGCAGCTCGTGATGACGAGCCTGCCGTCCGCGCTCACGCAGGTGCAGGCGGGCCGCCTCAAGGCGCTCGCGGTAGGCAGCGAGCAGCGCAGCGGTTTCATGCCGCAGACGCCGACCATCGGCGAATCCGGCGTGCCGGGATACATGGCCGAATTCTGGTGGGGACTCGCTGCGCCGGCCCGGACCCCGCCCGAAATCGTGAATCGCCTCGCGACCGAACTCACGCGCGCGCTGCAGTCGGCGGAACTGAAACAGCGTTTCGCAACGGAGGGCGCGGAGCCGTCCACGATGACGCGCGAGGCGTTCGCGAAGTTCGTGGCGAACGAGATCACGCGCTGGCGCGCGGTGGCGCAGGATGCAAACATCAAGCCGGAATAGGAAGTTCATGCCTCAACAGATGCGAAGGATGCTGGCCGCGGGATGCCTGATCGCGATGATGCCGGGTTACGTCGCGGCGCAGGCGCCGTTTCCCGCGAAAAGCGTCCGCTTCCTGGTCGGGGCGCCGGCCGGGGGCAGCAACGATATTTTCGCGCGCGCGATCGGACAGCGCTTGAACGAAGCGCTGGGTCAACCGGTCGTGGTGGACAACCGTCCCGGCGCCAATCAGATGATCGCGGCCGACATTGCGGCGAAAGCGCCGCCCGACGGACATACGATCTACATCACGTCGACGTCGTACACGACGGGCGCGGCCATCATGCCGAAATTGCCGTTCGACCCCGTCGCCGATCTCGCGGGAATCACGATGGTCGCGCGCGGACCGATGGTGCTGGTGGTGCATCCGTCGCTGCCCGTGAAAACGACGAAAGACCTGATCGCCATCGCGCGCGCGCGGCCGGGGCAGTTGAACTACACCTCGTCCGGCGTAGGCGGGATCAACCATCTCGGCATCGAGGTTCTGAAGGCCGCCGCCAGGGTCGACATGGTGCACGTGCCGCACAAGGGCATGGCGCCTGCCGTGACCGATCTCATGGCGGGCCAGGTGCAGGTCCTGCTTGTGAGCCTGCCGTCGGTCGAGGCGCAGATGCGGTCGGGCCGGCTGCGCGCGATCGGCGTTTCCAGCCCGAAACGATCGGCGTTTCTGCCGGACCTGCCGACCATCGCGGAGTCGGGCGTGCCCGGGTACGACAACGACCTCTGGTGGGGCGTGTTCACCGCGACCAGGACCCCGCGGCCGGTGATCGAACGCGTCAACGCGGAGATCCTGCGCATTCTGGCAACGCCGGACATGAAAAAGCGCTTCGCCGATTTCGGTGCGGAGCCGGCGCCGATGACGCCGGACGCGTTTTCCGCGACGGTGCGAAGCGAAATCGCGAAGTGGCGCCAGGTCATCCGGACCGCGAACATCAAAGCCGAATGATGGACGGATTGCCCCGGCGTTCGTACGAGCCCGGTGCGCGCGGCACGCTGGCCGGCGTGCGCGTGCTCGACCTGTCGCGACTCGTGGCGGGCAACACGCTCACGCAGTTTCTCGCCGATTTCGGCGCGGAAGTCGTCAAGGTCGAGCCGCCGGCGGGCGACACGCTGCGCGCGTGGAAGACGGAAGACGTCCAGACCAACTGGAAACTCTACGCGCGCAGCAAGAAAAGCCTCGGCCTGGAACTGCGCAAGCCCGAAGCGCGCGAACTGCTGCTGAAGCTCGTGCCGACCGCCGCGATGTTCGTCGAAAGCTTCCGGCCCGGCACACTCGAAAAAATGGGGCTCGCGCCGGAGCGCCTGCTCGAGATCAATCCGAAACTCGTCGTCGTGCGCATCTCGGGCTGGGGTCATGACGGCCCGTACGCGCGCCGTCCCGGATTCGGCACGCTGATCGAGGGCATGTCGGGGTTCGCGTCGTTCAACGGGTTTGCCGATCGCGAGCCCGTGTTGCCGCCGATGTACCTCGCGGACACCGTTGCCGGACTCTACGGCGCCGCGGCGGCCATGACCGCGCTGCGCGAAGTCGAGGTGAACGGCGGCAAGGGACAGGTCATCGATCTGCCGCTGCTCGACCCGCTGTTCGCGGTGCTCGGCCCGCAGGCCGCCAACTATCGGCTCACCGGCAAGGTGAAGCCGCGCACCGGCAGCCGGTCGACCAATGCCGGACCGCGCAACGCGTACCGGTGCAGGGACGGGCGGTACGTATGCCTGTCGTCGTCGACGCAGAAAATGGCCGAGCGGCTGTTCCGTTCGATCGGCCGTCCGGAGTTCGTCACCGATCCGCGCTACAGCACGAACGCGGCACGCGTGAAAAACGCCGAAGCGCTCGATGCGGTCATCGGCGCGTTCATCGCCGAGCGCACGCAATCGGAGAACGTCGCCTTTTTCGAGCAAGCCGAAGTGACGATCGGACCGATCTACGACATTTCGCAGATCTTCGAGGACCCGCACTTTCGCGCACGCGAACTCATCGCCGACTATCCGGATGCGGAGATGGGCGCGTTTCCGATGCATCACGTCGTGCCGCGGCTCTCCGGCACGCCCGGCACGATACGCACGCCCGCGCCGCGACTCGGCGAACACAATCGCGAACTGCTGCGCGCGGCCGGCGTCGACGACGCGCAGTACGCGCAATTGCTCGCCGCGGGCATCGCGTGCGCCGGAGCGGCGGCGGCGCAGGCGGAAGATGCCTGAAACGCCGACGCGATTAATAATTAATCAATATAAACAAGGAGTTATTCGATGCCCCGCGAACTGCCCGTCTGGCGCTCGCTGATGTACTGTCCGGTCAACGTCGACAAGTACGTCGACAAGGCGCACACGCGCGGTGCCGACGTGATCCAGCTCGACCTCGAAGACAGCGTGCCGCCCGCGGAAAAGGCCGGCGCGCGCAAGCTCGTGGAAAAAGCCGCCGCGAAAGTGCGGCGCGGCGGCGCGGACGTCGTCGTGCGGTTCAACCAGCCGCTCTCGCTCGCGGTGCGCGACCTGGAACATGCCATCTGCCCCGACGTCGACGCGCTTGCCTGCACCAAGCTCGCCGGGCCCGCCCACGTGCAACTGCTCGACGAGCTCGTGTCCGAGCTCGAACAGAAACGCGGCATGCCGGTGGGTCACACGAAATTCATTGCGATGATCGAGACCGCCGCGGCGTTTTTCCAGATCGACGCGATATTTCGCGCGTCGGAACGCATCGTCGCCGGCAACATCGGCGGCGAGGACTTCGCGCTCGACAACGACATGCAGCCGATCGGCGAGGCGCTGTTCTATCCGAAGCAGCACATGATCATCGCCGCCAATGCGGTCGGCATCACGCCGCTCGGTTTCATCGACAGCGTCGCGGGATTCGGCGACTGGGAGGCCTTCCGCAGGATGGTGCGGCGCTCCCGCGATTTCGGATTCAAGGGCGCGGGCTGCATCCACCCCGGTCAGGTCACGATCGTCAACGAGGAGTACACGCCGGGCGAAGAAGAGATCGCTTATGCGCGCAAGGTCATCCGGCTCGACCGCGAGGCCGCCGCCGCGGGCCGCGGGTCGTGGTCGCTCGACGGCAAGATGATCGACATTCCGATCATCGTGCGCGCGCAGAAACTCATCGCGCGCTACGACGCGATCAAGGCGCGCGAAGCAAAGACGCTCGCCGCGGCGAAGGGCTGACGCTCGCCGGGGAGCGGTCGCGGACCGATCACGGTTTGCGCACGGGCGGCGGCACGACGGTGACGCCGTCCGTGCCGATCACGAACGCCATGAGGTCTTCGGACAGCACGAGCGGCCCGGCGTAGGTCGTGCGCGTCATGTCCAGCACGTCTTTCTCCGTCGGCGCGGGGATTTCGGGCGACCCCTGGAACACGAAGTGATAGTAGACGGCGAGCCGGGGTTTCGCGCGCGAAAACACGATGCCGGCTTCGTGCGGTTTCGTGTGGTGTGCGAGCACCTTGCGCACGCCCTCCGACTTCTGCACGAGTTCTTCGCGCGCGGCCGCCACCTGGTGCACGAGCAGATCGACGCCCGTCGCGTGCCGGATGAGGTTTTCGCTGAAGCGCGTGTCGCCGGATATCGCGGCCGAACGGCCGTCGTAGTCCACACGAAAGCCGAACGCGGGTTTGATCAGCGGCCCGTGGTCCACCTCGATCGCCGTGACCTTAACACCGTTGCGCTCATAAATGACGCCTTCGGTGAACTCCGTTGCCTCGACGGCGATACCCTGCCGCGACAGACCTTGATCCGCGACTCGCGTTTCGATATCCCATCGATAAGCCGCCTGCAAGCCATCCATCAAGGCCCGGGTGCCGGCCGGCCCCCATACCCTGAACGGCGCGGTGCGGCGCCCGTAGGGCCCCTGCAGCCAGCCGATGAGCCACAAATCCGGGATTCCGATCACGTGATCCGAATGTAGATGCGTGAGAAACAGCCCGTCGAGGCGCGCGATCGCGACGCCCGCCTGCCACAGGCGTTGCGTCGCGCCGCGTCCTGCGTCGAAGAGCAGCGTTTCCCTGCCGGCCTGCACCAGAACGCTCGGGCCAAAACGCGTGATGCTCGGGAAGGGGCTGCCGCTACCGAGCACGGTCACCCGGAAATCTCCGGTCTGCGCGCAGGCGGCTCCGATTCCGAACCACAAGAGCCACGCGAGCCACCGCGTGAGGATGCTGCGACGGGTCGCCAGCATGTTCTTCTCCTCCATTCATCGGCGCTCGCTACGGGTGCGAGCGCGTGTCGAATATACCCACCTGCCTTGATTCCCGCAAAGAAAGCCGATACCTTGGCCGGCCACGCACGCCGCATTCCGGCGGGCCGGAGGAGATCCAGCATGAAAACGGCAATTGCCCGCCTGGGATTGCTGACCGCGGCAACGCTCGCGGCCGGCGCCAGCTTCTCGCAACAGTATCCGGATCGGCCGATCCGGTTCGTCGTGGCGTTTCCGCCGGGCGCGTCGACCGACATCGTGGCGCGGCTCGTCGGCGCGAAGCTCACCGAAAGCTGGGGGCAGAACGTCGTCATCGAAAACCGGCCCGGGGCGGGCGGCAACATCGGCACACAGGCCGCGCTGCGCGCGAACCCCGACGGCTACACGATACTGATGAACAGTTCCGCGATCGCGGTCAACGTGAGTCTCTACGGCAAACCCGGCTACCGCATGACCGACATCGTGCCCGTGCTGCAGGGTCCGACCACGCCCAATCTGTTTTCGTCACACCCGTCGGTGCCCGCGAACACGCTGCAGGAGCTCATCGCGTACGCGCGCACGAAACCCGTGAGCTACGGCTCGTCCGGCACCGGCACGACTCCGCATCTCGATGCCGAGCTCATTTTCCGGTCGCTGTCGAAAATCGACATTACGCACGTGCCGATCGGCCCGGCGCAGGCGGTGACGGCGCTCGTCGGCAACCAGGTGCCGATCGCCTCGACGTCGATGCCGCCTGCCGTTCCGCACGTGAAGGCGGGGCGCGTGAAGCCCATCGCAGTGACGAGCGCGAAACGCTCGGCGATATTGCCCAACGTCGCGACGGTCGCCGAGTCCGGTTTCCCGGGATTCGCCGATTACACGTGGTTCTCGTTTTTCGCGCCGGCGGGCGTGCCCGCCGCGATCGTGACGCGCCTCAACTCGGAAATCTCGCGCATCCTGCAACTGCCCGACATCCGCGAACGGCTCGACGCGCAATCGCTCGAGTTCACGCCCAACACGCCGGCGCAGTTCGCGGCAACGCTGAAGGAAGAGATCGCCAAATACGCGAAGATGGTCAGGGAATCCGGCGCGAAGGCGGATTAGGAACAAGCCCGTCCATGCGCAACGTCACGCGCGACAGCATCACCCGTGCGGTCATCCGCTCGTTCGAAGGCGCCGACAATGCGCGGCTCCAGTTCGTGCTCGCGCGGCTCGTGTCGCATCTGCATGATTTTGCGCGGGAGGTGAATCTCACGCCGGCGGAGTGGCAGGCCGGCATCGAGTTTCTGAATCGCGCAGGAAAGATTTCCGACGAGGGCCGCAACGAGTTCGTCCTCGCGTCGGACGTGCTGGGGCTTTCCTCGCTCGTCGACATGCTGCAATCCGGTTCGGGGGCGACCGAGCGCAGCGCGCTCGGGCCGTTTCACGCGCGGGACCTGCCGAAACTCGCGCCGGGCGGCGATCTGATCGGCGACAACCAGGGCGAACCCATGCTCGTGCGCGGACGGGTCACCGGCGGCGACGGCCGCCCGATCGCGGGCGCGTCCATCGATTTCTGGCAGGCGGCCGAAAACGGCTTGTACTGGCAGCAAGACCCGCGGCAGCCGAAACACAATCTGTTCTGCACGATGGCGACCGATGCCGAGGGCCGGTATGCGCTCACGACGATACGGCCGGCGCCGTATACCGTGCCGTACGACGGCCCGGTCGGCGCGCTGCTGCGCGCCGGCGGGCGGCAAGCGTGGCGGCCGGCGCACCTGCACTTTCTCGTGGCCGCGCCGGGATGCGCGTCGCTGACGACCGAAGTGTTTTTTTCGGATGATCCCTACATCGATCAGGACGCGGTGTTCGGCGTGCGCGAGACGCTCGTGGTCGCGCTGCGGCAGAGCAGCGATGCCGAAGACGCGCGGCGTCACGGGCTCAAGACGCCGTTTCATCTCGTCGAATTCGATTTCCGGCTGCCGCCGGACGCCGGCGCGCGACCGGCTTGAAGTAGAATCGCCGCTTTTCGCCGGAAAACTGCCGGAGGCGCGCCGTGTCGCAGGAACTGGAAAAACTCAAGGAGTGGATCGGCCAGAAGGAATCGGCGGTCGATTTCATCACGATACCGCTGG
>CAZMBS010000183.1:0-6886 GCA_964564295.1 uncultured Streptomycetaceae bacterium | reverse complement strand
TGGACGCCCTTGCCCGCAGCTACGGGCCCGACATGCAATCGGCTCTCGCGCTGGGTGTCGGCGCCGGCATGGTTCCGGGCCGCCTCTCGCGCATCGGCACCGCAGTGGACGCCGTGGATATAGACGCTACCGCACTTCACTTCGCGCGCAAGCTCTTCGGTGTCGATCCCGCGAAAGTCAATCTGATCCAGGCGGACGCGCGCGCTTTCGTGCACGCCTGTCCGCGGCGCTACGATGTCGCGATCGTGGACCTCTTTCACGGCGACGGCACGCCGGATTATCTCGTCACGCGCGAGTTCTTCCGCGAGCTGCGTGCCTGCCTCGGCGAAAACGGCATCGCAGTGTTCAACACGTTCGCGGACCTGACCGACAAAGTGAGTTACGCGCACTTTCTCGTGACGCTGCAAAGCGAGTTGCCGCATATCGCGCTCTACCGGCCGCATTACCCGGGAGCGATACACGTCAACAGCTTCGTGGTGGCGGGCGCGAAACCGCTGGCGGCGCCGAACAAGATCACGATGGAGGAAGTGCCCGCGCGGCACAACACCGACTTGTGGGACATGCTGGCGAGGCCCACGCCGATCACCGCCGATCTGCTGCAGGGCGGCAAACGCATCACGGATGCGCACAACGCGGGCGCGCTCGATCTCGCGGCGATGCAGGCAACCTACCGCCGCACCGTGGTCGAACACATCCCGCCGGCATTGCTCGTCAACTGAATCCGGCCGCGCCGGTCGTGCGGGTTCAGATGCTGCCGGAAGCCCGGTAAGCCGCCAGTTCGTCCTCTGTATGACCGAGCCAGTCGCCGAACACGGCGCTGTTGCTCGCCCCCAACGGCAGGCTGGGTGCGATCGGGCACCGCGGCGTACCCTCGAATACCAGCGGCGAATGCGGCAGGACGACGCGACCCATTCCGGGATGGTCGACCCACTGCAGGCTGCCGCGCGCGTGCATGTTCTCGTCGTGCATCACCTCGGCCAGCGTGCGCACTGCGGCGCAGGGCACCGCCGCCGCCTGCATGCGCCGCGCCACGTCGTGCTTGGCAAGCGTCCGCGTCCAGCCTTCAATCAGTTCGTCCACTGCCGCCATGTTCGCGACCCGCGTCGAGCGCGAGACGAATCGCGGATCCGTCTTGAGGTCGGACCTGCCCATGACATCGAGTATCGCGTGAAAGTGATGATCGCCCGGTGCGTTAAGCACAACGTAACCGTCCCGCGTCGCATACGCATTGTAGGGTGCGATGCCGAGTCCCGCGTGCCGGTTGCCGGTGCGCGCCGGCGCGGCGGCGCCCCGCGCATGCAGCATGCCGAGATTCGAGGCGAGGGCGGCATAGTTCGCGTCCTGCATCGATACTTCCACGACGCGGCCCGTGCCGGTACGCTCGCGTTCGTAGAGCGCGGTGACGAGCGCGGCGTAAAGATGAACGCCTGCGCTGAAATCGCAGAGCGCCGCACCGGACTTGACCGGCGGCTGGTCCGCGAAGCCGGTCGAATCCATGATGCCGCACATCGCCTGCATGACGAGGTCCATGGCGGGGTAGTCGCGATACGGGCCGGACTTTCCGTAGCCCGAGCTCGAGCCGTAAATCAGCCGCGGATTGATCTTCTGCAGATCCGCGGCACCGATACCGAGGCGATCGGTGACGCCGGGCGCGAAGTTTTCCACGAGCACGTCCGCGCGCGCGGCCATTTCCCGAAGCAGTTCGCGCCCTTTCTCGGTCTTGAGATTGAGCGTTACCGACTGCTTGTTGGAGTTCAACATGGCGAAGGGCAGATCCGCCCCGCCCATGTCGCCCCGGCTGCGCAGATGTTCGCCCTGTCGCGGCTCGACCTTGATCACGTTCGCTCCCGCCATCGCCATCAGGAACGTGGCGTACGGCCCGGCGTAGATGTGAGACAGATCGATGACCGTGACACCCGCAAGCGGGTTGTCGCGTTTCGATTCACTTCCGGCTGTCTGTTGTGCCATGGTCAGGTGGTTCCCGCAATGGGTGCGCAGTCAAATGCGTTGGGTGACGCGTCAGGATGCGCGATCGTCATGTTTCACGGCACCGCGCGTGACAGCACGCGCCGTGCTGCAACAAAGTGCGGGCGATCGAGCATCCTGCCGTCGACCGACACGACGCCGTCTCCGGGAGAGGCTTCGAATGCCGCGATCACCCGTCGCGCCGCCGCGACGTCGTCCGCCGACGGGGTGTATGCCTCGTGGATCACGTCGATCTGATCGGGATGAATGGCCGCTTTAGCTGAAAAACCGCTGCGCAGTCCTTCCACTGCTTCCCTGCGCAGGCCTCCGGGATCGCGAAAGTTGGTGTAGACCGCATCGATCGCGATGACCGAGGCCGCCGCCGCCGCGTACAGGCAAAGCGAGCGGGCAAGCAGATAGGGCGCGGCATAGCGGCCGTCTTCGTCGCGGTTCACGGCGGCGCCGAGGTCCGCGGCCAGGTCCTCGCCGCCCCACAGCATGCCGCAGAGGCGCGGGATCGGCGGGACGCCGTATCCGCCGAGTCCGAACATCGCGGCGCCGGTTTCCGTGACGATCGGCAGCACGCGGACTTCGCCGGCGGGAACGCCGTCCCGCGCCTCGAGCGCGGTCAGATAGTGCGCAAGCAGTCTCACGTCGTCTCCGCCGCGGCACTTCGGCAGCATGATGCCGGCCGGGCGGGCCTTGACGACCGCGGCCAGATCGAGCAGCGCACCGGGCGTGTCGAGCGCGTTGATGCGCACAAAAATCCGCTTTCGACCGTCCGCGGAGGCAAGCGTGGCCGCGCACGTTTCCCGCGCGACCCCCTTGCGCTGCGGCGCCACCGCGTCTTCCAGATCGAGAATCAGCGCGTCCGCCGCGCAAGAGAGCCCTTTGGCGATCTTGCGCTCGTCGTCACCCGGAACAAACAGGAGTGAACGCATGACCCGCTAGAAATTGCCCATTCCGAGAAAACCGTCGACCGGAAAGTCCGACATGATCTTCTTGCCGATGAGCTCCTTCAGCGTCTCGGTCGTGCCGCCGCCGAGCGTGCCGTAGCGCGCGCCGCGATAGAATCGCGACACCGGAAACTCGTCGGTGAAGCCGTAACCGCCGTGCACCTGGATCGCGTCGCTCGTGACGCGCAGCGACATCTCGTTCACCGTGATCTTGGCGACCGCGGCGAGGTACGGGTCCGGGAACGGGTTCGCCGCCGCCGCCGCGCGATACAGCACGGAGCGGCTCGCCTCGATGTCGCGGTACATCTCCGCGAGCTTGTGGCGTATCGCCTGGAATTCGCCGATCGGCCGCCCGAACGCGCTGCGCGCGCGCGCGTACTTGACGGCCTCCTCGAACGCACCCTCCGAGAGACCCAGTGAAACGCTGGGATTCAGGCAACGCTGCGTGTTGAACGCACTGATGAGCTTGCGGAAGCCGCCCTCCCGGAGGATCAGGTTTTCGAGCGGCAACTCGCACTGGTCGAAGCGGATCTCGGCAAGGTTTTCCCCGCCCATGGTGTGGTAGCGCGCGGTGCACTCGAAACCGGGCGTGCCTTTTTCGATCAGCACGCAGCCGATGCCGTCGCGTCCCGGCAGCTTGTTCACGCGGGTGAAGACGACGAACGCCTGCGCGTCATCGACGCGGCTGATCAGCGTCTTGACGCCGTTCAGGATCACCTTGTCGCCGACGACGTCCGTGTTCGTGCGGTAGTTTCCGACGTCGGTGCCCGCGTGAGGCTCGGTCATGCATACCGCGAGTATGACCTCGCCGGTGCATACCCCCGGCAGCAACCGTCGCTTGATGGTCTCCGGCGCGTACGTGGAAATGATCCGGGCCTGCACGCCGACCTCACCCATCAGGTCCATCGCGGTCACGTAGCAGCCCTTCGAGACCTCCTCGAGGACGAGTGCCGTGTCGAGCACCGGAAGGCCGAGCCCGCCGTACTCCTCGGGAATCGCCATCCCGAGCACGCCGATTTTCGCGAGTTCGCGGAAATTGTCCCAGGGAAACGTGCCGTCCATGTACTTCAACGCGTTCGGCTTGAATACCTCCTGCGTCAGCTCGCGCACGGTGTTCACCATGCTGCGCTGCTCCGGTGTCAGTTCGAAATTCATCGCGGCTCCTTTGGTTTGCGCGCTGGTTTACGCGATCAGGCGGCCGGGCCGCTCGAATACGCTGGTCGGATGCTTCAACAGGTGCTGGTAGCGCTGGCGCACGAGGTTCTCGAGCGCGCCCACGTGGGATTCCATCTCGCCGGCGGCGGCGTTGCCGTCCGCCCGGCGGCACGCGTCCAGGATGCGCTGGTGTGCTCTCACGACGTGCGCCTGGTTGCCCACCGAGTACCGGATGCCGTGGTTTTCGCCGGCAGCGAGGATGCTGATCGTGTTCCAGAACACCTCCAGCACCTTGTTGCCGCCCGCGCGCGCGATGATGCTGTGAAACACGCGGTTTTCCTCGAGAAACGACGACTGGTCGCGCTGCGCATCGAGCGCCTTCATGCGTTCGATCGACGCTTCCAGTGCCGCAAAGTCTTCCGCGGTGCCGTTCGCGGCCGCTTCGTACGCAAGCGCCGGCTCGATCACCTCACGCGCCTTCAGCACCGTCTGAAAGGGCACCTCGTGAAGGCGCAGGAATACCGACAGCCCGTGCGCCAGCAGGTCCATGCTCGGTTCGCGAACGATGATGCCGCCGCCGGGACCGGGGCGGCGTTCGAGCACACCCTGGGTCTCGAGCAGCTTGAGGCTCTCCCGCAGCGTCGGCCGGCTCACGTTGAACTGCGACAGCAGTTCGGCTTCGGTCGCGAAGCTGCTGCCGGGCTTCAACCGGGCGGCGATGATGCGCTCGAGCAACTGCTGCGCGACGTGCTCGGCCTTGCTGCGATGGGTGCTCGCCGGACGTTTCATTCCGCCGCGCCTCCGCCGAAGCGCGGCTCACGCTTCTCGGCAAACGCGGCGAGGCCTTCCGCGTAATCGGCCGAAGCGAGGACTTCGCGCAACGCACGCGCCTCCCGTGCCAGTCCGTCGGCCAGCGTCGTTTCGAGTCCGCCGTATACCAGGCGCTTCGCCGTGCGCGCGCCCGAAGGCGAACGCGAAGCCAGCAGCGTCGCGATCCGCGTCACGTGCGCGTCGAGCGCGTCCGCGGCGACCGCGGCGTTGACAAGGCCGATACTCTCGGCGCGCCTGCCGGTGATCGGCTCGCCGGTGAGAATCAACTCCAGCGCGCGCGTCGCGCCGACAACGCGCGGCAGGCGCTGGGTTCCGCCCGCGCCCGGAATGGCGCCGATGCGCGCCTCGGTGAGTCCGATCTGCGCGTCTTCAGTGATATAGCGCAGATCGCACGCCAGCGCGATTTCACAGCCCCCGCCAAGCGCCAGCCCGTTGATGGCGCAGACCGTCGGCATGGGTGCCGCGCCCAGCGCGTCAATCGCCGCGTTGATTGCGCGGTTGTGCCTGACGCGCGCCGCTTCGTCCATGGTGCGGCGTTCCTTGAGGTCCGCGCCGGCGCAGAACGCGCGACCCGTTCCGCACACGACGATCACGCGCGCGTCACCGTCAACGGCACCAGCGATCGCCGCCAGCAGCGCGTCCGTCATGTCCACGCCGAGCGCGTTGAGACGATCGGGCCGGTTGAGGCGGATCGCGACGACGCCTTCCGCGCCTCCGATGCCCCGGTCCACGACGATGCCCGAATCGGCCTGCATTCCCGGCTCCTATTGCAGTTGAAGTCGATCCCGGAAATCGGGATGCGCGATCGCGCGCAGGCGCTCGGCGCGCTCGCGAAACGAGCGGCCGCGCAGGTCGGCGATGCCGTACTCCGTGACCACGAGATCCGTGTCCGCGCGTGGCATGCTGATCGGCCGGCCGGCGAGCGTCGCAACGATGCGCGAATGCTTGCCGTCGGGCGTCGTCGACGGCAGCGCGATGATCGCGCGACCACCCGGAGAGGCCGCGGCGCCGCGGACGAAGTCCGGCAGCCCGCCGATGGCGCCGAGGTACCGTCCTGCCGCGATCTCGGAATTCACGTTTCCGGTAAGGTCGACTTCCACGCCGGAATTGATCGCGTACAGGCAATTCAGGCGTGCCAGCACCTGCTGGCTGTGCGTGTAATCCGATGAACGTATCTCGATCGCGTCGTTGCCGTCGGCAAATGCCATGAGCCTGCGGCTGCCGAACAGCCCCCCGGTGACGATGCGGCCGGCGTCGATCGCCTTGCGGACATTGGTGACGACGCCCTTTTCGACCAGATCGACGACAACATCCGAAATGACACCGCTGTGCACGCCGAGATCCCTGTGGTGTTCGAGTGCCCTGCCCACCGCGACGGGCAGACTGCCGACGCCGAGCTGTATCGTCGCCCCGTCGGGAACCGCCTGCGCCACGTTGGTCGCCACGCGCATTTCCGTTTCGGTCGGCTCCGGGTCGAACATCAACAGCTCGTCCGCGTCGCACTCGGCAAGGACATCGATGTCGTCCGAGGCGACCAGTGCATCGTGCGCGGTGCGCGGCAGGCGCACGTCGATCTCCGCGATCACGCAACGCGCCGCCTGCATCATGGCGGGAAGAAAATCCGCCATCACGCCGGCGGTGTAAAAGCCGGTGCGCGTATGCGGCCGCACGCGCAACAACAAGACGTCGACGCGAATGACGCGTGAGCGGATGAGCCCGGGCACGGCGGACACGTAGGCCGGAACGATTTCGAGCAGATTCGCGGCCGTCAGCGCGCGCGCCGTCCCCGCCCCGTTCAGCCCGCGAAAACGGAAGCGGTCGGCGCATTCGGGTGTCAGCGTGTTGCTCGCCAGCATGCCGACGAACAGTTCGAGCGGCGGCAGTGCATGGCGCTGCGCCACGAGCCGGCTGCTGAGGCCCAGCGGCTCGCCGGTGCCCTGCAGCCACGTCACCACGTCGCCGGCACGCAGGTGCGGCGA
>CAZMBS010000182.1:0-6903 GCA_964564295.1 uncultured Streptomycetaceae bacterium | reverse complement strand
TCCCGGAGGGCGAGGGGCTTTTCCTCCTTCTCCCACCGGGAGAAGGAAAGAGGATGAGGGAAATGGGGTCGTCAATTTCGCAAAATTGCATTTTTTGAGATGAGTTCTAATAGGTATTCATCGGGTGCTTACCGGATCAACGGGATGCCATGAACGTCAAGGTTGTCATCTGGGTTGCCGTCGCCATGATCGGCATTGCGGGTTACGGCTTGTTGAAGCCCGCGTCGGTCACGGAAACCATTGCGCCGCTGACGGCAGCGGAGCGGGAACGCGCCGCGCGGGCGACCGTCGTGATGTACTCGCTCGTCAATTGTCCGTATTGCGTCGTGAAGCGCGGCGAACTGACCCGGCTCGGCATTCCGTTTCGCGAGTATTTTCTGGACCAGGAGCCCGCGCGCCTCGACGAGTTCAACGGCAAGATCCAGGCCCTCGGCATTCCGGTCGGTCGCGTCGGCACGCCGACGTTCGATGTGAACGGCGTATTACTCATCAACAATCCGTCGATCAGCGAAATTCGCAGGCATTTGTAGGGGGAAGCCGGCGGCGCGCGCGGACGGCGCCGCCTTGACCGGCCGCGGCGCGTGCACTACGCTCGCAAAATCAGACGGTTGCGGCAAACGGACGGCGATACGGCAACGGCGCCGCGAAAGGACAGCATGGACAGCGTGGATCTGCAGGTCTTGAAGAGCGCGAAGGAATGGATCGATTCGGGTCGCCGCGTGGTCATGGCGACGGTCGTGAAAACCTGGGGATCCGCGCCGCGCCCGATCGGCGCGCTGACGGTGATCCGCGACGACGGCATGGTCGTGGGCTCGGTGTCGGGCGGCTGCGTCGAGGACGACATGATTCTGCAGGTCAAGGACGGCGGACTCGCGCGCGACAAGCCGACGACGACGCGTTACGGCATCAGTGCCGAGGAAGCGAAGCGTTTCGGCCTGCCGTGCGGCGGCACGCTCGAACTGGTGCTCGAGCCGCTGGGCAAAGAAAGCGGCATCACGGAATTGCTCGAGCGCATCGGGCGGCACGAGCTCGTCACGCGCACGGTCGACATGGCGACCGGCAGTGTGACGATCGGCGCCGCGAAATGGCCGGACCAGCTGTCGTTCGACGGCAGGACGTTCGTCTCCGTGCACGGGCCGCGCTGGCGGGTCATCATCGTCGGCGCCGGGCAGTTGTCGACCTATCTCGCGCAGATGGCGCAGGCGCTCGATTACCAGGTCACCGTGTGCGATCCGCGCGAGGAATACGCGGATACCTGGAACGTCGACGGCGTGCAGTTGAAGCGCGGCATGCCCGATGACGTGGTCACCGAAATGAATCCCGACGGCCACACGGCGGTCGTCACGCTCACGCACGATCCGAAACTCGACGACCTGGCGCTTCTCGAGGCGCTGAAGTCGCCGGCGTTCTACGTCGGCGCGATCGGCTCGCGCAAGAACAACGACGCGCGCCGCGAACGGCTCGCCGGGTTCGACCTGTCGCAGGCGGAAATCGCGAAACTGCACGGGCCGGTGGGACTCAAGCTCGGCTCGAAAACGCCGCCCGAAATCGCGATCGCGATCCTTGCCGAAATGACCGCGATACGCAACGGCGTGTCGGTGCCGCAGCTCGCCGAGCCGCCGAAGGCAACCGTTGCGGGGTGTGTGACCTGAAGCGGGTGTCGCCGCGCGGGGCATCGGCCGCGATCTGGCGGCTGCTGCTCGCGGCAGGCGCGGTGTTCGCGGGCCTGATGGCGACGGGATACGCCGCGACGCCGCTCGAGCAGCAGATCGCCAACGGGATTTTCCTGATCGCGCGGCCGGGGCTCAGGGATCCCAATTTTCGCGAAGCGGTCGTGTTGATCACGCAGCCGGAACAGGGCGGACCGTTCGGCGTCATCATCAACCGGCCGATGGCGCATCGGCTCGCGGAAATTTTTCCGAATCACGAATCGCTCCGCAAGCGCCCGGACACGCTGTTTTTCGGCGGACCGGTGGCCCCCAACGGACTCGTGTTCCTGTTGCGCGGCGCGAAACCGCCGCCACGCGCGGCGCGCGTGTTGAAGGACGTCTACCTCACCACGCACCCCGATACGATCGACGACCTGCTGAACCGGACGAACCCGACGCAGGGGCTGCGTGTGTACGGCGGCTACGCCGGCTGGGCGCCGGGGCAGTTGCAGGCGGAGATCGATCGCGGTAGCTGGCACGTGCTGCCGGCGGATGCCGAAACGATATTCGAGGCCGATCCGAAGACGATCTGGACCGAACTGACCCGTCGGGCGACGCTGCGCAGCACGCGCGCGGACGGGGCCGCGCAAACATATGCCGCACTGAGGCCGCACTGAGGCCGCACTGAGCCGGTAGAATAGGGCGCCTCACAACCTGAAACGGCGGTTCCTGTGCGCGTAGGCATCATCGGCGGCGGCACCATCGCGCGTCTGTTCATCGAAAATGTCCGCAGCGGCGCGCTCGACGGCTTCGAGATCGTCGCGATTCTGGGGCGCGCGGAAAGTGCGCGCGGCAAGGCGCTCGCCGCGGCGGGCGGCATCCCCTACGTGACCGACTTTCCGGGACTCGTGCGCACGCGACCCGACGTGGTGGTGGAGGCGGCCGGACATCAGGCCGTGCGCGATTTCGGCGTGCCGCTGCTGGAGCAGGGCATCGCGCTCATCGTGCTGTCGGGCGGCGCGCTGTGCGACGACGCGTTGCGCACGCGCATGGAGCAGGCCGCGACGGCGAGCGGCGCGCTGATGTACGTGCCCTCCGGCGGCATCGGCGGACTCGATGCGCTGAAGGCAGCCTGCGTCGCGGGCGTGGAGTCCGTCACGATCAACGTCCGGAAACCGCCGGCGGCGTGGAAGAACATCCCGTTTGTCGGCGAACTGAAAGTGGATCTCGACGCGCTGCGCGAACCGTACACGCTGTACGCCGGTCCCGCGCGCGACGGCGTGCCGTTGTTCCCGCAGAACGTGAACATTGCCGCCGTGTTGTCGATGGCGGGCATCGGGTTCGACCGCACCCGGCTCGAGGTGACCGCCGATCCGGATTTGAAGTCCAACACGCACGTGATCGACATCCGCGGCAGAACCGGCAACATCCGCGTCACGCTCGAAAACGTGCCCGCGCCGGAGAATCCCAAGACGGCCTGGCTTGCGTGCTACAGCGCGCTGGCGGCGCTCAAGCTCGCGAAGTCGCCGGTGCGTTACGGGACCTGAATCCGGCTGAAGGAATCTTGAAAGCTTGCGCATTTGCATACGTGCGGCCGGTGTCGTTGCCGGATGCGTTCGATTTGATGGCGCGATACGGTGACGACGCGAAGCTGCTCGCGGGCGGGCAGTCGCTGGTGCCGGCGCTGAACATGCGGCTATCCGCGCCGCGCGTGCTGATCGACATCAACGGCCTGCAGGAACTCAAGGGCATACGCGTGACGGGCGACCGGGTCGTCGTCGGCGCGCTGACGCGGCATCGCGAACTGGAAAACTCCCCGGAGATCGCCGCGCAGGTGCCGTTGCTGCGTCAGGCGATACGGCACGTCGCGCATGCCGCGATACGCAATCGCGGCACGTTCGGCGGCAGCATCGCGAATGCCGACCCGGCGGCGGAACTTCCCGCCTGCGCGGTTGCGCTGGATGCGGAATTCCGCATCGCGTCGGGTTCCGGCGAGCGGCGCGTTGCGGCGCGCGAGTTTTTCAAGGGGCTGTACGAGACCGATCTCAGGCCGGGCGAAATGCTGGTCGCGGGTGAATTCCCCCGGCTGCAACCCGGATATCGTTCGGCATTCCAGGAACTGGCGCGGCGCCAGGGCGACTACGCCATCGTCGGGCTGGCCGCGCATGCGCGGATCGAACCCGGCGTGATCCGCGACGCGCGACTCGTATTTTTCGGCGTCGGCGCGATGCCGGTGGCGGCCGGCGGTGCCGAGCGGGTGCTCGAAGGGAATGCGTGCACGCCGGAAACGATCGCGGCGGCCCGGCGCGAACTCGCATCCGGACTCGATCCATCGGCCGATCTTTACCACAGCGCAGAAACGAAGCGGCACCTCGCGGGCGTGCTGCTTGCGCGCGTGCTGACGCAGCTTGCGGGGGCGCCGGGATGACGGTCGCACCGGCGCAGATGCTGGACATCACGCTGACCGTCAATGGCGAACCGGTGACGCGGCGCGTGCGCGCGCAGCAGCACCTGGTGGATTTCCTGCGCGAATCGCTGGGACTGACCGGCACGCATATCGGCTGCGAGCACGGCATGTGCGGCGCGTGCACGGTGCGCGTCGACGGCGAGATCGTGCGGGGCTGCCTGATGTTCGCCGTGCAGGCGGATGGCGCGCGCGTCGAAACGATCGAAGGTGCGACCGAGCGCGGCGAACTGGCGGCGCTGCAGGCGGAGTTTCACAAGCGCAATGCGTTGCAATGCGGTTTCTGCACGCCGGGCATGCTGCTGACCGCGCAGACGCTGATCGAGCGCAATCCCGGCGCCGGCCGCGACGAAATTCGCGAGCACCTCTCCGGCAACTATTGCCGCTGCACGGGCTACCAGGCGATTGTGGACGCCGTGGAGGCGGTGTGCATCGCGCGACGCAACGGCGCATCGTCATGAGTCAGTCGCGCGAACGGACCGGTACCAATTACATCGGCGCATCGTTGCCGCGCGCCAATGCGAAACGACTGCTTGCCGGGCGCGGCCAGTACGTCGACGACCTGCAGCCTGCCCGCCTGCTGCACGGCGCGTTTCTGCGCAGTCCGCACGCGCATGCGCGCCTGATCCGGCTGAACGTCGATTCCGCCGCGGGTCTTCCCGGCGTGGCGCGCATCGTCACCGGTGCCGAGGTCGCCAAGCTGTGCACGCCCTACGTCGGAATCCTCAAACATATCAAGGGCATGCAGTCCGCACCGCAGCGTCCCATGGTGGTGGACGTCGCGCGCTGGCAGGGCGAGCCGGTCGCGATGGTGCTCGCCGAAACGCGTGCGCAGGCCGAGGACGCCATGCAGCACATCGACGTGGAATGGGAGCCCTTGCCGGCGGTGACCGATATCGAAACCGCGCTGGACGCCACGACCTGCGTCATACATCCGGAACTGGGCAGCAATCTGTGCGTGGAGCGCCGCGTCGACAGCGGCGGCGTGGATGCGGCGTTCGCCTCGGCGCACAAAGTCGTGGAGGCCGTGTTCACGACCGCGCGACATACCGCGACGACGCTGGAACCGCGCAGCATGGTCGCGGACTACAACGCCGCGGAAGGACAGCTCACGGTGTGGCACTCGACGCAGGTGCCGTACATGATGCAATGGATCATCGCGCATCACTTCAACCTGCCCGAATTGAGCGTGCGGGTCGTCGCGCCCGATGTGGGCGGCGGATTCGGCATGAAAATCCATACCTACGGCGACGAGATGGCGACGGTGGCCGCGGCGCTGCTGACGGGCCGGCCCGTGAAATTTATCGCCGACCGCCTGGAATCGTTCACGGCGGACTTTCATGCGCGCGGGCACCGCGTGAAGGCGCGCATGGCCGTGTCGGACGCCGGCGACATACTCGCGGTGGACGCCGACGATCTGTACGGCATCGGTCCCTACTCGGGCTACCCGCGCGGCGGCGCGAATGAAGGGATGCACGTGACCAATCTCATGGGCGCGCCGTACCGCAACGGCGCCACGCGTGCCCGAACGCGCGCCGTGTTCCAGAACAAGGCGATGTACGGCCAGTACCGCGCGGTGGGCCATCCGGTCGTCTGCGCGGCGACCGAGGGTCTCGTGGACCTCGCGGCCCGGGCGCTCGGCATGGACCCCGCTGCGTTTCGGCGGCGGAACTACCTGCCCGACGACGCGTATCCCCACACGCTTGCGAGCGGGCCGACGTTCGAGCGGCTGTCGCTGCAGGCGTCGCACGACAAGTTGATGGCGCTGATGGACTACGAGCGGCTGCGCGCGGAGCAGCGCGCGTGCCGCGAGCGGGGCATCTGGCGCGGGATCGGGCTCGCGTGCTTCATCGAGAACGCGATGTCGTCGTCCGCGACGTACGGGCAGGGCGGCGCGTCGATCGCTTCGCAGGACGCCTGCACGATACGGCTCATGCCGACCGGCGGCATCACCGTCGCGTCGAGTCTCACCGAGTTCGGGCAGGGCGCGCACGCGGTCGCGGCGCAGGTTGCGGCCACGGTGGTGGGGGTGCCGATCGAGCGCGTGCGCGTGGTGCTCGGCGACACGGACACGACGCCGTACGGCGGCGGCAACTGGGGCTCGCGCGGCACCGGGATCGGCGGCGAGGCCGTGTTCCAGTCGGCGAAGGCGTTGCGCGCCAACATCCTCAATTTCGTCGCGCGGCTGACCGAAACCGAGGCATCGATGCTCGATGTGCGCGACGGCAACGTCGTCGACGCGGCCGGCGGCGCGGTGCGGATGACTCTCGAGGCCGTCGCGCGCACCGCGTATTTCCGCACCGAGCAGGTGCCGCGCGACTATCAGCCGGAACTCACGGTCACGCGCAGCTACGCGCAGAAGCACTTCGCGGGCATATTCACGAACGGCATGCACGCGAGCCACGTCGAGGTCGACGTCGACACCGGATTCGTGAAGCTGCTGCGGCACTGGGTCGTGGACGATGCGGGCACGGTGGTGAATCCGCTGCTCGTGGACGAACAGATCCGCGGCGGCGTGGTGCAGGGGATCGGCGCGGCGCTCTACGAGCAGTGCCTGTACAGCGACGAAGGACAGTTGCTGAACGGCAGCCTGATGGATTACCTCGTGCCGATGGCCGCCGAGATGCCCGATATCGTCGTGGGCCACGTACACTCGCGCACCGACGTGTCGGAACTCGGCGCCAAAGGCGCCGGCGAAGCCGGAACCGCCGGCGCGCCGGGCGCGGTCATGAACGCGATCAACGATGCGCTGCTGCCGTTCGGCGCGCGCGTGACCGATCAGCCGTTCAC
>CAZMBS010000181.1:0-6923 GCA_964564295.1 uncultured Streptomycetaceae bacterium | reverse complement strand
TACGACAGCGTGCGCGACTACACGCATATCGGCATCATCTCCACGTTTCCGTACCTGCTGGTCGTCCACCCTTCGCTGCCGGTGAAAAACGTCAGGGACCTGATCACGCTCGCGCGTTCGCGCCCCGGCGAGATCGCCTATTCCTCGCCCGGCACGGGCAACGGCCAGCACCTGGCCACTGCGTTGTTCGCATCGATGGCCAGGCTCGACATGCTGCACATTCCCTACAAAGGCAACGCCCCTTCGGTGGTGTCGCTGGTCTCCGGTGAAACCCAGCTGACGTTCAGCAGCATCCCCGGCATGCTGCCGCACGTGCGTGCCGGGCGCGTGAGAGCGCTCGGTGTGGGTACCGCGCAGCGCGTCCCCTCGCTGCCGGAATTTCCCACGGTGGCCGAAAACGGTTTACCCGGTTTCGAAGCCTTCGGCTGGGGCGGATTGATCGGCCCGGCGAACATGCCGCGCGACGTGGTCAGCACGCTGAGCAAGGCGCTGGTCGATACGTTGCGGCAACAGGAGGCGGTCCAGCGAATGCTTTCGGACGGCGCCGTTCCCGCGCCGTCGGGTTCCGACGAATTTACCGCCTACGTCAAAGCGGAAATTGCGAAGTGGGGACAGGTGGTGAAACTGGCCAATGTCCGGCCGGAGTAACGCCGGCGGATTGAGACCGTCCGATTCGGCGCGGGAATTCGCCGTCGCCGTTCCGTCAACGATGTATTGCGAGGCAACAACATGAAACTCACGCTTTATTACGCCCCGATGACCTGTGCGCTGGTCCCGTTCGTGACGCTCACGGAGGCCGGCGCCGACTTCGAAGTCCGGAACATGAACTCGCGATCGGGACAACTGAAGTCGCCCGAGTTTCTCGCCGTCAATCCGAAGCACAAGGTGCCGGTGCTCGTGATCGACGGCGCGCCGTTGACGGAAAATCTCGCGCTGCAGCTGTGGATCGCGCGCCGGTTCCCGCACGCGAAACTGCTGCCGGCGGACCCGATGGCGGAAATCAACGCGATTTCGCTGATGTCGTGGTTCGGGTCCGGCATCCATCCGCATCTCACGCCCAACGCCCGTCCGGAAAACTACTGCGACCTGCCGGGCTCGGCCGAATCCGTGAAGCGCGTCGGCAACAAGCTGCTGTTCGAGGACCTGGCGATCGCCGATGCGCGGCTCGCCGGCCGGGAGTGGTTTTTCGATCATTTCACCGCGCCCGACGCTTATTTCTTCTGGTGTTTCCGGCGGGCGATCTCGTTCAAGCTCGACGTATCCGGCTTCAGAAACTGCATGGCGCATTTCGAGCGCATGCAGTTGCGGCCCAGCGTGCAGAAGGTGGTCGCGCACGAAAAGGCCGTGGTGGCGGAATTCGCGAAGGCCGCTTAGGCCGGATTGTTGTTAATATCCCGCGTCGCATCGGCCGGGCACGACGGGCGGTGCTGCCATTGGAGACCAACTGGTGGACATGACCAATCCGGCCACGGGCTTTGCCGCCGTCGGTTATGACGAGGCCCTGCGCCGTGCGCGCGATCTGATCCCGTTCCTGCGCGAGCACGCGCCGAAAAACGACGCGGCGCGCACGATCACCGCGCCCGTGCTCGACGCGCTGCATCGCGGCGGCCTCATGCGCTACCTGCAACCGAAGGTGCGCGGCGGCATGGAATTGCCGTTCGTCTCGTATTTCGACATCCCGGAAATGCTCTCGCGCGGCGACATCTCCGTGGGCTGGGTGGTCGCGAACCTCGCGTCGCACCACCGCAACATCACGTGGTGGGGCGAACAGGCGCAGGAAGACGTGTGGGGCCGCAATCCCGATGCCGGCATCGCGTCCGGCATCGCGTTCCATCAGGGCCGCGGCACGTTCCGGGACGGTGGAGTCGTGCTGTCCGGCGAGTGGAACTTTTCTTCCGGCACCGATCATTCCGAATGGAGCATCCTCGCCTGCATCGTGCGCGAAGGCGACAAGCCCGTCGACTACGTCTATTGCCTGCTTGAAAAATCACAGTACGAAATCATCGACGACTGGCATACGCTCGGCATGCGCGCGACGAGCAGCAAGACGGTGCGCTGCACGAACGTGTTCGTGCCCGCGTACCGCACGGTATCGATGCATGTCGCGAAGCCCGGACACTCCTGGCCCGGGCTGGAGATTCATCGCAATCCGCAGTACCGCATACCCACGTCGGCACTCGGCGGATATTGCATCGCCGCGTGCCTCGTCGGCAACGCGCGCGCGGCGCTGGAACTCATGGTCGGGCACGTCAAGGCGCGCAGCACGAATTACACCGGCGCGACGATGCGCGACTTCCAGACCGTGCAATTGCGCATCGGCATGGCCGGCGCGAAAATCGACGCGGCGGCGCTGCTGATGCGCGGCGACGTCGCGGAAGCGCAACGCATCTACGATGCCGGCGGAACGATCGATCTCGAAACGCGTCTGCGCTACAAGCGCAATTGCGCGATGGGCGCGCGCCTCTGCGTCGAAGCGGTGGACCTGCTGCATGAAATGGCCGGCGCCAACGGCATTTACGATCATCACCCGCTGCAGCGCATGTTTCGCGACGCGCGCGCCGCAGTGGCGCACATCAGCTTCAGCACCGACGCGCAACTGCCCCCCTGGGGACTCGTCGCGCTCGGCGGAGACTTCAAAAGCCCGACGTTGTAGTTTATAACCAATTGTTTTTATTGCATTAATTAAAGGAGCGGATATGCCCACCTACGATTGGCATGCCAAGGTCGAGATCAAGGCGTTCGACGTCGAGTTCCGGCGTGCTGCGAAACGCCAGCTGATGGCGCGTGTGTACCAACCGCAGGGCGCGGGACCTTATCCGGTGCTGCTCGACCTTCACGGCGGCGCGTGGAACAACAAGGATCGTTTCGCCAACGTGCCGATGTGCGAGGCCGTCGCCAGAAGCGGCGTGCTCGTCGTCTCGATCGACATGACGCGTGCGCCGGAAGAACCGTATCCGGTATCCGTCAAGGAGGCGAACTACGGCGTGCGATGGCTCAAATTGCGCGCGAAGGAGTGGAACGGCGACGTGAAAGGCTACAAGTTCGGAATTCTCGGCAGCTCGAGCGGCGGCCACATGGCCGAACTCGTCGGCATGCAGCCCGATCATCCGGTCTATTCGAGCTACCCGCTCGAGGGCGGCGCGGGCATCGACGCGCGCGTCGACTACATCGCCACGCGCTCGCCGATCAGCGACCCGTATTCGCGCCACCTGCAGGCGCTGAAGCGCCGGCGCGCCAACATGATCAACAACAGCAAGACCTGGTTCGTGCCGTGGGAGGCCATTCACGAGGCCAATCCGCAGGAAATCCTGCTGCGCGGCGAGCCGGCCAGCCTGCCCCCGCTGCTGATCATGCAGGGCGGTCTCGACGACAACGTAATCGCCTCGATCCAGACGCGCTTCGCGGAAACCTATCGCGAGGCCGGCGGCCGCTGCACGCTCGAAATCTTCCAGGGCTGCGATCACGAGTGGATCGCGGAGCCGGGCCCCGACACCGACCGCGCGCACAAGGTGCTGAAAGCATTCATCGCGAAGCAGTTGAACGGGTAGCGCATCCGGGAACGAGGCTGGACACCATGACCGCCACCGCCCGCGTCCCGATCCCTGATCCCGCGCACCCGAAGGACGAGGTCGCGCGCAGGCTTTTTTCAGCTTATACGACTTTTCGGGGACGCGTCGCCAATTCATCGCGCGTGTGGTCGCACCAGCCGTACATCGCGAAATTCAACCTGCTCGCCTACGTGCTGCCGCAACGTGAAGGCGCGGGACAAATGGTCTCTACGAAGCTCAAGGAACTCGCGATCCTGAAGACCAGCCACGTCAATACCTGTCGATACTGATTCGCGCACAATACGGCGCTTGGTCAAGCGTCCGGCATCACCGAACAGCAGGTCGTCGCACTGTCCGGCGAAGACTACCTCGACTCACCGCACTTCACGCCGCGCGAGCGCGCGGCGCTGCTGTGGGCGGAACACGTCGCAAAAAACACCGCACGCGAGCGCGACGATGTTCTTGCCGCGGTGCGGCAGCAGTACACGGCCTCCGAACTCGTGGAATTGACGGGCGCCTGCGGCGCGTTCGCCGCGAGCAACCGTTTCCAGGACTCGATGGGATTGCCGCTGGAACCGCAGCACGAAATCGACAAGATCAAGTTGTCGTTGCGCTCCGACCCGGCGAAACTGAAGGCATACATCGGCAACCTGATCACGGACTGGCCGGACGCCCTGCCGCAACCGCCGGGCGACGCACCGCCCGCGCGCACCGTCGCGCATCCGTCCGGCAACGCGCCGCGGAATTCCGCGCATTCGCTGATTCCATTGATAAATTCCGATTCCGCCGTCGGAGAAACCGCGCGCTTCATTCAAGCGGCAGCCAAACTCTACGGCGGCGTTTCCAATGCAACGCGCATGTGGGCGCACATCCCGTACATCGCCAAGGCGTTCCTGCCCTATCAGATCGTCATGGAACGCGAAGGCGCGGGCTGCCGCCTGCCGGCGACGCTCAGAACGATGATCCTGCTGCGCACCGCGCACCGGAACCGCGCGGCCTACTCGATCGCCCATCGCAGCGTTCTCGCGCACGCGGCCGGCCTCAGCGACGTCCAGCTTGCCGCGCTCGCCGCGGACGACTGCCCGGGTTCACCGCATTTCACCGCGGCCGAGCAGGCGGCGCTGAACTGGACCGACGAGGTCCAAACCAACATGGCGAAGCGCCGTGGGGATCTTTTCGACGAATTGCGCAGACATTTCGACGACGCCGGCACCGTGGAAATCACCGGGCTGTGCGCGATGGCGAATCACATCGACCTCACGCTGAATGCGCTCCGCGTTCCGCTCGAGTCCGACGCCGAGATCGAACGGCTGAATACCCCGCTTCGGATCGATCCGGCACGCGTGAAACGCTATCTCGAAACGCTGTACGCAGGGTGGCCCGATGCATTTCCTCCGGCACCGGTCAAACCGTAAGCGAGCTGCCCTGATGTTGATGCTGGCCGCGTTGCCGGCCGGCGCGACGTTCGCGCAAACCGCCGGTTACCCCGCTAGGCCCATCCGCGTTCTGCTCCCGGTAGGCGCGGGTGGGGGCATGGACTATGTGGCGCGCACCGTCGTGACGCGCCTGACCGACGGACTCGGCCAGGTGCTCGTCATCGACAACCGTCCCGGTGCGGGTGGCGACATCGCGATGGAACTGGCAGCGCGCGCGGCGCCCGACGGCTACACGCTGATCATGACCGGGGCGAGTTTCATCGTGCGCGCGAACGTGTACAAAGTCACCTACGATCCGCTGCGCGATTTCACCGGCGTGTCCCAGATCGCCGCGGCGCCGTACGTCCTCGTCGTCCACGCCTCCCTTCCGGTAAAATCGGTCGCGGAACTGATCGCGCACGCGAAATCCAATCCGGAGAAGCTCAATTACGCCACGCCCGGCAGCGGTAGTCTGTCGCATCTGGCGACCGAGTGGTACAGCCGCATCGCGGGCATCCGCATGGTGCACGTGCCGTACAAGGGTTTGGGCGCGGCGTTCACCGATCTACTCGCCGGACAGGTGCAGGTGTCGTTCGCGAGCATACCGGCGTCGATGCCGCATGCGAAATCGCAGCGCCTGCGCGCGCTCGCCGTCACCGGCGCCGAACGTTCGAAAATCGCGCCGGCGCTTCCGACGATGCTCGAATCCGGCATCACGGGGTTCGAAGTCACGCAATGGCAGGGCTTGATCGCGCCGGCGCGCACGCCGGCGCCGATCGTGAATCGGCTCCACCGCGAAATCGCAAACGTACTCAATCAACCCGAATCCGCCGCGCGCCTCGCGGCCGACGGTTCCGAACCCATCGGAAGTGCGCCGCTCGAATTCGCGCGTTTCATCAGGGACGAAACCGCGAAATGGGTCGGCGTGATCAAGCAGGTGGGGATACGCGCGGATTGATCCGCTTCCTGCGGGCGATTCGCCGCTCTGCCGGCCGGCTCCGGCGGCTAATGTCGAACCGCCGCGCGGCGCATCTGCGGCGGGACGTGTACCAACCCGATGCTGATCCAGACCGCGCAGCTGAAGTACAGCGACATCCACGCCACTTCGCTTGCCCAGTCGTCCCACCGATGCGAAACGATTCGGCGTGACGATGCGTCGAAGATGCCCTCGGCGACGCTCATGTACTCGCGCCCGTGCATTTCATCCGCAATCCATCGCGACCAATACATGGGCACGTCGACGAGGAACATGAACGCAATGTAGGCGATGCCGGCCGCACACCACGCAGCGAGCATCGGGCGCAGCGTCGCGCTGCAGCGCGGCCAGATCGTGCACAGGCTCACGACGAGCAGACCGGCCGTCAGCGCCCAGAGCGTCTCTTCGATCACGTGCCCGAGGTTGGACGTGGTCAGTACCGAATACCAGGAAAACACTTCCGCAACCGCGATCAGCGGCACCATCAGCAGTGCGACGGTGCGGCCCCGGCTGCTGCCGGTCGCGCCGGAAATCTCGCGCAGCAGCAACGCCCATTGCGCCGCGAAACACAGCTCGGCGAACGTCGCCACGGAACGCCCCACGATGACGCTGGACAACCAGGTATCGAACAGGCAGATGCGCGGCACGTCGTAAACGGGCAGCGCCGAGCGGAACGCGCATCCGAACACGTAGCCGGCGCACAGTATCAACTGCAGTTGCCGCGTGCGGAATGCCTCGGCCGGGAGCACGGACCGCCTGTTGCGCAGCACAACGGCTGAAATACTCCACGCCAGCACGTTCAGCGCGCTGACCGTGCACAGCAACAACCACCACAGAAAAACGTCACCCGACATCGTTCTGCAATATTGCCATGGTATTCGCGGCACGCCAAGCACGCCGGCAGAAAATGCAGAAAATGGGGTCAGACTCTGAGGTTTCCCCACGAATCACGCGGATTGTGTCGCGTGATTGATGGCATTTGCA
>CAZMBS010000180.1:0-6925 GCA_964564295.1 uncultured Streptomycetaceae bacterium | reverse complement strand
GATGAGATTGTCGAGCTTCTCGCGCCCCGCGAGCGAAATCGCGCCGAGCGATTCGGGCTCGTCCATCTCGCCGTCGCCCATGAAGGCCCAGACCTTGCGGCCCTGCGCCTCGATGATGCTGCGGTCCTTCAGGTATCGCATGAAGCGCGCCTGATAGATCGCCATCAGCGGCCCCAGGCCCATCGAAACGGTCGGAAACTGCCAGAAGTCCGGCATGAGCCACGGATGCGGGTAGGACGAAAGCCCTTTGCCGTCGACCTCGCGCCGGAAGTTGTTCATCTGTTCCTCGGTGATACGCCCCTCGAGAAACGAGCGCGCGTATATGCCGGGCGCCGAATGGCCCTGCATGTACACGAGGTCGCCGCGAAAATGATCGTTCGCGGCACGGAAGAAATGATTGAATCCGACGTCGTACAGCGTGGCCGCCGAGGCAAAGCTCGCGATGTGCCCTCCGAGCTCCGAGGACTCCTTGTTCGCGCGCACCACCATCGCCATCGCGTTCCAGCGCACGAGCGAGCGTATCTTGTGTTCGAGCTCCGGATCGCCCGGCGAGCGTTCTTCATGCTCCGGCGGAATGGTGTTCAGGTACGCCGTGTTGGCGTTGTACGGTATGTACGCGCCCGAGCGCCGCGCCTTGTCCGCGAGCTGTTCGAGCAGAAAATTCGCGCGACCCGCGCCCTCGCGCTCGATCACGGATTCCAGCGCATCGAGCCATTCCCGCGTCTCCTGTGGATCGGAATCGGGAACGACGTCTCGCATGTCCATGGCGGCAACCTTTGTGGGGTGGATTTTCTCGGTCGATCCGGCACTTATGGCGCCGCAACCGGCAGGCGATTATATCATCGGCGCTGCGTCAAACCGCACCGCCGGGACGCGGCAGCCGCTCGTTCGGGTGCTATTGTCCCGTGAACCGCGGCGCGCGCTTTTCCAGGAACGCCCGCATGCCTTCCTTCTGGTCGTGTGTCGCGAAAGCCAGCGCGAATGCGTCGGTCTCCAGCGCGCAGGCGCGAACGAGCTGCAGATTCTGCCCGCGCTGCACCGACTGTTTCGCAAGCCGCACCGCGACCGGGCCCTTCGCGGCAATCGCTCGTGCCAATTCCATGCCGCACGACATCAGCTCCTGCGCCGGCACCACGCGATTCGCGAGTCCGGTCGCGAGCGCCTCGTCCGCTTTTACCTGCCGCGCCGTGGTCAGCCATTCCAGCGCGCGCGCCCGGCCGACCAGCCGCGTCAGGCGTTGCGTACCGCCGAACCCGGGCGGGATGCCCAGGTTTACTTCGGGCTGCCCGAACACCGCGCCATCCGATGCGACGATCCAGTCGCACGCCATCGCGAGTTCGCACCCGCCGCCCAGCGCGTAACCGTTTACCAGCGCGACAACCGGAACCGGAAGCCGCTCCAGCGCATGCATGACGCGCATGCCCTGCTCCGAGAATGCCCGCGCCTGCGCCGGCGAGTAATCGCTCATCTCGCCGATGTCCGCGCCCGCGACGAAAGCCTTGTCGCCGGCTCCGGTGATCAACAACACGCGCGCCCCCGGGTCCGCCGCGATCTGCTCGATCGCCCGCGACATCTCGTCGAGCGTCGCCGCGTTGAGCGCGTTCAACGCCTTCGGGCGATTGAGCGTGAGCAGGAAGATGCCTGGCCCGGGCTGCTCAACGGTGATGCATGAGAAGGTGGTATTCATATGAATCGCGACCCGTAGAACGAGTGCCCATCCTCAACTTGAGGTCAATGATAAATCCATGAAAAATCAGACATCGCCGTGTCTGGCGCGCCGTCACAAGACTGTTTGTTGCGGAGACGCAGCGCGACGCGAGCAGGTGGATAGTGTTGCGCCGAAGAGCGGCGCACGGGAACCCACTTCCAAGCGGTTACGCTGCATGATGTCAAAGGTTGGCTTCCCGATCTGTGCCTAAGTGCTCACCGCCGCGCATCGTGCGCATCAAGCTTGTCCAGAAGCGCGATGGCACGCACACGATTTCCTCTGGCCGCCATCGCCCGGAATCGTGATTCGGCATCGTGCGCCGCCAACGCAATCGTCGCCCATTCGTCGATCAGCTTGTTGACAGAAACTCGACGCGCTCGAGCAAGGCTCTTGAGGCGACGGTGCTTTTCATCGGGCAGTCGAATGGTAAGTCTTGGCAGGATTGCCTCCTACGCTCTAGGTTGGTTCGATGATCCTTTATTTTGCAGCCATGCGCATCGCGCCGTCGAGCCGGATCACTTCGCCGTTCAGCATCGGGTTTTCTATGATGTGCTGCACGAGCGCGGCGTATTCTTGGGGCCGGCCGAGCCGCGACGGAAACGGCACCTGCGCGCCGAGCGAAGCCTGAATCTCTTCGCTCATTCCCTTCAGCATCGGCGTCTCGAATAGGCCGGGCGCGATGGTCATCACGCGGATTCCGGACTTCGCGAGCTCGCGCGCGATCGGCAGCGTCATGCCGGCGACGCCGGCTTTCGACGCGCTGTACGCGGCCTGCCCGATCTGCCCTTCGAAGGCCGCGATGGACGCCGTGTTGATGATCACGCCACGCTCTCCCCCGGTGTCCGGCGCGTTCTTCCAGATTTCCTGCGCGGCGAGCCGTATCACGTTGAACGTGCCGACAAGGTTGATCTCGATCACGTTGCGAAACGCATCAAGGCCGTGCGGGCCGTTCCGGCCGAGTACACGCTCGCCCGGCGCGATGCCGGCGCAGTTGATCGCGCCATGCAACGCGCCGAAGCGCTCGCGCGTGGCGGCAATCGCGGCGCCGACCCGTGCCTCGTCGGTCACGTCCGCGACCGCAAACATTGCCCGCGCACCGATCTCGCGTTCGAGTGCTTCGCCCTGCGCGTGCGCGACGTCGACGATCGTGACGTTCGCCCCGCCCGCGGCGAGCCGGCGGACCGTCTCGGCGCCCAGCCCGGAGCCGCCCCCGGTTACGACGAACGTCGCGCCGCCGACCTGCATGAAAAATTAATCGAGATACACGCGCACGTACGAGCCCGGCGCGTCTTCGATGGCTTTCAGCTTTCCCTTGCCGGGCACGCGTGCGCGCACCTTGCCGCCGCCGTGATGCGCCGCCCATGCGCCCCAGTCGGTCCACCATGATCCCGGATGCTGCGTGGCGGTTTCCAGCCACTCGCCCGGCGTCGCCCGCAGCGACTCGCCGGTCCAGTAGCAGTACTTGTTCGCCGCAGGCGGATTGATGATGCCGGCAATGTGACCGGATCCGCCCAGCACGAAACGCACCGGGCCTTTCAGCAGTTGCGCGCCCGCATACGTCGATTGCCACGGCGCGATGTGATCTTCCAAAGTCGAGATGAAATACGCCGGCGTCTCCACTCGCGTCACGTCGATCGGCACACCGGCCAGAGTGATCCCGCCCGGTTCGCGCAGCAGGTTCTTCAGATACATGTTGCGCAGGTAGAAACTGTGCATGGCGGCCGGCATGCGCGTCGAATCGGAATTCCAGTACAGCAGGTCGAACGGCAGCGGCGCGCGGCCGAGCAGATAGTTGTTCACGACGAAGGACCAGATCAGGTCGTTCGCGCGCAGCATGTTGAAGGTCGTGGCCATCTCGGAACCTTCAAGATAGCCGCGGCTTGCCATGCGCTTCTCGAGCGCGGCAACCTGCTCCTCGTCGATGAAGACTTCGAGTTCGCCCGGTTTCGTGAAATCGATCATGCTGACGAAAAACGTGGCGCTGTGGACACGCTTGTCCTTCCGGGCGGCGAGGTAGCCCAGCGTGCTGGCGAGCAATGTGCCGCCGAGGCAGTAGCCGATCACGTTCGCGTCCTTCTCGCCGGTCGCGCGCGCCACGGCGTCGAGCGCGGCGAGCGCGCCGTCGGTCAGGTAATCCTCGAAGCTCTTGTGCGCGAGGCGCCGGTCGGGATTGACCCACGACACCACGAATACCGTATGCCCCTGCTCCACCGCCCAGCGGATGAAGGAATTCTTCTCGCGCAGGTCGAGGATGTAGAACTTGTTGATCCACGGCGGAATGATGAGCAGCGGTCGCCGGTAAACCTCCGCGGTGAGCGGCGCGTACTGGATGAGCTGCAGCAGGTCGTTCTGAAACACGACCTTGCCCCCGGTCGCCGCGATGTTTTCGCCGAGGCGAAATTCGGCGTCGTCGGTCATCCTGACGCGCACCTGCTCGCCGTCGCCGCGCGCGAGGTCTTCGAGCAGATTGTTGAGTCCGCGCAGCAGGTTCTGCCCGCCGCTCGCGACCGTTTCGCGCAGCACTTCCGGATTGGTGAACAGGAAATTCGATGGCGCAAGGGCGTCGATGTACTGGCGCGTGTAGAAGTCGACTTTCTTCGCGGTCTGCTCGTCGAGCCCCGCCACCCCGCCCAGGCTCGCGTGCAGATGTTTTGCAGCGATCAGGTAGGACTGCTTGATGTAATCGAACAGAAAGTTGTTCCGCCAGTCGTCGTGCCGGAACCGCCGGTCGCCCTTCGCGGGCTCGGCAACGGGCATCACCTCCTGGCCCAGGAACTTCATCATGGCGTTCTGCCATACCGACGCCGATTCCCGCCAGAACTGCAGTTGCGCCTCGGCGAGCCGGTACGGGTCCGCCGCCAGCTTGCCCCACGCCTCGAAAAACGCGCGGGCGATTCCCAGTTCGTCGTCGAGCGCGAGTGACGGGTTCGCCGCGCGTTTTTCCAGGTAGCGCGTCAGCACTTCGCCGCTCTTGCGTGCGATTTCGCCGTACAGCCGCGCGGATTCGGCCGGATCGAACGCCGCGCTCTCTCGTTCCTGTGTGGTGGCCATGGTGTTCAGCTCGCTTGGAATCGGTAGACGCCGTTCGCGTCCTGCGTGCGCGCGAGGCGGTTGCGATGCATCAGGTAATTGAGGTGCGCGATGGTTTCGCCCATCGCGAGAAACAGATGATTGTCGTCGAACTTGCGCGTGAATACGAACGGCAGCGCTTCCGCCGCGCAGCGCGGTTCGGCGCATGCCGCGGCCACCCGGGCAAGTCGCTCGTCGTGGTGTGCCTGCAGTTCCGCGATGCGCGCGTGCAGTCCGCGGAACGGCAGCCCGTGCGAGGGCAGAATCAGCGTATGTCCCGGCAGCGCGTTCATTTCGGCGATCGAAGCCAGAAATTCACCCAGCGGGTCCGCGTCGGGCTCCATGGGCCAGACCCCCACGTTGGTGCTGATGCGCGGCAGCAGCATGTCGCCCGCGATGATCACGTCGAGTTCGGCGCAGTGCAGTGCCGCGTGTTCCGGCGAATGTCCTCGGCCGATCACGACGTGCCAGCGGTGCTCACCGATGCGGATCGTGTCTCCGCCGCGTATGCGCCGGTACGCCACGGGCAGTCCGTCGACTCCCTGCCGGAAATGATCCTCGCGCGCGCGGATCGCCGCGAGCCGCGCCGCATCGAGCCCGTGGCGTTCGCTGAGCGCGAGGAGCCCGGCGAGGTCCGTGCCGCCCACGCGATGGTGCGCCGCCTGCGCAAGCAGATACTCGGCCTGCGTCATCCAGGGCAGCAGCCCGCGTGTTCTGCACAACCAGGCTGCGAGACCGATGTGGTCCGGATGACAGTGCGTGATCAGCAGGCGCGAGACGTGCCTTGCCACGGAACCGCCATCCAGCAGTGACGTCCACGCGTTGCGCGCGGTGTCAGTCGCGTATCCGGTGTCGACTATGGTCCAGCCGTCCCCATCCGCGAGCAGCCACAGGTTGATGTGGTCGAGCGCCAGCGGAAGCGGCATGCGCACCCAGTACACGCCCGGCGCAACCAGCGAAACGTCGCCCGTAGCAGGAACTTCGGGAAACGGATATTCGAGTTGCGCCCGAGTCCGGGTCGCGATTTTGGCGTCAGACATGAAAAATTGTTGACGTTAACGTTAACTGCGCTATACGATAACTCAAGATGTTGATATTACAGCATTTTGTTGCATAGCACAATGGTTGCCGAACCCACCTATACCATCTCGGAGCTCGCGGCCGAATTCGGCGTGACGACACGCACCATACGCCACTATGAAGAACAGGGACTGATCAGCCCGCTGCGCGAAGGCCTTCACCGCGTGTTCCGCCAGCGCGACCGCGTGAGACTCAAGCTGGCGCTGCGCGGAAAACGCCTCGGGTTCTCGCTGAACGACATACGGGAGCTGTTCGAACTGTACGATCTTGCTCGCGACGAGAAAAAGCAGTTGCAGTCGTTCCTCGCCAAACTCGAAAAACGTCGCGCGCTGTTGGAGCAACAGCGCGAGGATATCGAGATCATGCTCAACGAGATTCAGTTTTTTGCGGGCCAGTGCCGGCGCCTGCTGGACAGCGACACGCCGCGTAAGACAGCGCAGGCCTCGTGAACGGACGTGCAGCGCAGCAAAGACTTACGTTAACGGAAAGGTAAGTAGTGACAAGTTGGAATGCTCGTTATATCTTGTTGATTTGTAAAGATATTTAAACTCGTCCCGTGGGGCAGTTTCTTCATGGCATCGCCAGCGCAGCTTGATTTCGGGCTCGGGGAAACCATCGACATCCTGCGTGAGTCGGTGCGCGAATTTGCGGCGCGCGAAATCGCGCCACGCGCAGCCGGCATTGATCGCAGCAACGAATTTCCGCGCGACTTATGGCCCGCTCTGGGCGCGCTGGGCGTGCACGGGATCACCGTCGAGGAAGAGTTCGGCGGCGCGAATGCGGGCTACCTCGCGCATATCGTCGCGATGGAGGAGGTCAGTCGCGGCTCGGCGGCCGTCGGACTTTCGTACGGCGCGCACTCGAATCTGTGCGTGAACCAGATCGCTCGCAACGGCTCCGCCGGGCAGAAGCGCCGCTATCTGCCCAGGCTCGTGGCCGGGGAACACGTCGGCGCGCTGGCGATGAGCGAGCCGGGATCAGGGTCCGATGTCGTGAGCATGCGGCTCACCGCCGTCCGGCACGGCGACCACTACGGTCCAGTTGAAGCCATCATAGAGGCCAGCCCAG
>CAZMBS010000179.1:0-6927 GCA_964564295.1 uncultured Streptomycetaceae bacterium | reverse complement strand
CGTCGTCACGCCGCAGCCGATGTAGCACACCTTGTCGAACGGCGCGTCCTCGCGGATTTTCGCGAGCGAAATTTCCGGCACCACGGTGTAATTGGCAAACGTGGAGGTGCCCATGTAATGGAACAGTTTTTTCCCGCCGAGCGAAAAGCGGCTGGAGCCGTCGGGCATGACGCCCTGCCCCTGCGTCACGCGGATCGCCTGGCACAGATTCGTTTTCTCCGAAACGCAGTACTCGCACTCCCGGCATTCCGGCACATACAGCGGAATCACGTGGTCGCCCTTTTTCAGCGACTTGACGCCGGGTCCGGTATCGACGACGACGCCGGCGCCTTCGTGCCCGAGGATTGCGGGAAACAGACCCTCCGGATCGGCGCCAGAGAGCGTGAACTCGTCGGTATGGCAGATGCCCGTTGCCCGAATTTCGACCAGGACTTCGCCCGCGCGTGGCCCGTCGAGGTCCACTGTTTCGATCGTGAGCGGCGCACCGGCCTTGTGCGCGACGGCGGCTTTGACTTTCATGGAGCGGTTCCTTCCCTGCGCGAGAGTTGAAAGCCCGTACTATAAACTGTTCCGCGATGAACGCAGCGCCGCCCACCCGCACCGCCCGCTACCGCGGCCGCTTCGCGCCGTCGCCGACGGGGCCGCTGCACTTTGGCTCGCTGGTCGCGGCGGTCGCGAGCTTTCTCGATGCCCGGTCGCAGGGCGGCGAATGGCTCGTGCGCGTGGAAGACGTCGACCGCCCGCGCACCGCTGCCGGTGCCGCCGACGCGATTCTGCGTGCGCTGGAGCGCTGCGAATTGCACTGGGACGGCGCGGTCGTCCACCAAAGCCGGCGGTCGGCGGCGTACGTCGCGGCGCTCGACGCGCTGCGCCGGCAAAGTCGGGCCTACCCTTGTGCCTGCAGCCGGCGTGAAATCGCGGACTCGGGCCTCGCCGGCGTCGAGGGATACGTGTACCCCGGCACCTGCCGTGCGGGACTTCCGGCCGGGCGCTCGGCGCGGGCGCTTCGGGTCGACACCCGCGGCGCGCACGCCGCGTTCGAGGACCGCATTCAGGGGTCCATCGCCCAGGACATCGCGTCGACAGTCGGCGATTTCGTGCTCCGGCGCGCGGATGGCCTGCACGCGTACCAGCTCGCGGTGGTCGTGGACGATGCCGAGCAGGGCATCACCGATATCGTGCGCGGCGCCGACCTGCTCGACTCGACGCCCCGGCAGATATTCCTGCAACGCCTGCTCGGCCTGGACTCGCCGCGCTACGCTCACGTGCCGGTAGCCGTCAACGATCGCGGGGAAAAACTCTCCAAGCAGACGCGTGCACCGGCACTCAGCCCCGACAATGCCGGTTCGGACATTGCCCGGGCGTTGCAATTTCTCGGGCACCCGCCGCCACCGGATGTTGCGCGGGAAGCGCCCGCGACACTGCTCGCGTGGGCGACGGAAAACTGGAATCTTCGCGCGATCCCGCGCCGACGAACTGCCCCGGCGCAGGTCTCGTAACCGGGCGCCGTCAGACCGGACTGCTGTCCGCTTCCGCGGCGTCGCTGGAGCACAACGACCGTACACGATAAAATGCCGCATTATCAACGGGCTAGCGCGCGCCCACTCCGTCCGGCGCAGATCGAGATGAAGCAATCCCCGGTGCGGCGGACAGGCAACCGCCGAAAAAACAAGGTAGCGACGCGACGGGTCGGGCGCGGGTCCGACTGGCAGCGGACCATCGAGGCGCTCCGTCGCAGCGAGGCGCGCTACCGCTCGGTCGTCAACGCGATGACCGAAGGCGTGATCGTGCAGGACGCAACCGGTCACATCGTCGCGGCAAACAAAAGCGCGGAATCCATACTCGGGCTCACCGCGAAGGAACTTGCCGGCCGCACGATACACGACGCGCGCTGGGTCACCGTGCGCGAGGACGGCACGCCGTTCCCCGCCGACCAGTATCCGATCAACGTCACGTTGCGTACCCATGTGCCGCAGTCGAACGTCGTCATGGGCGTGGCGCGTCCGGACGGCGAATTGCGGTGGATCTCCATCAACACGCAGCCGATATACCGCGCGCGATCGAGGAAAATAGAAGCCGCCGTCGCGTCGTTCACGGACATCACCGACCAGAAGCACGCGGAGAGCATGCTGGTGCTGCTGCGTCGCGCGGTCGATGCCGCGACGAGCGGCATTACCATACTCGACGCCATGCAGGCCGGCACGCCGGTCATTTACTGCAATCCCGCATTCGAACGGATGTCCGGCTACGAAGCTGCGGATCTCATCGGGCGCGAACGCGGTTTCATGCGCGGCGGGCGCACGGATCCCGCCATGATCGCCGCAGTCGAGCGCGCGATGACCGAAGGCGGGTCGTGCCGCGTGATCACCGAGGCGCACCGCAAGGACGGCACGCCGTTCTGGCACGAACTCACGATTTCCCCCATCCGCGACGCGCACGGCAAGCTCACGCACTTTCTCCGGGTATCGGACGACGTCACCGAACGGTACGAATCGGATCAGGAGCGCGCGCGGCTTGCCGCGGTGGTCAACGCGTCGGCCGACGCCATCACCAGCAGCAGCGCGGACGGCACGATCATGAGCTGGAATCCGGGCGCCGAGCGGCTCTACGGCTATCGGGCCGAGGAAGTCCTGGGCAAGTCGATCTCCACGCTGGTCCCACCGGAACAGCGCGCGGCGTTTCTCGCGCGGCGCGAACGTGTCATGCGCGGCGAAGAACTCGGACGTTACGAAAGCGAGCGGCTGTCGAAGTCCGGCAAACGCATCGTGCTGTCCGTGAGCCAGGCGCCGATGTACGACCGCACCGGCAAGTCGATCGGCGTCGCCGGCGTCGCCACCGACGTCACCGCCCTCAAGCACGCGTACGAGCGGCTGCACGAGAGCGAACAGCGCTTCCGCCTCGCGCTGAACGCCGTGCCCGACGCGTTCGCGATCTACGACCGCAACCTGCGCTTGCAGTTCGTGAACCGGCGCGCGCTGGAGGTGAGCGGCCTCCCGTTCGACCGTCTCGTCGGTCGCCGCGACGACGAGATATTCGAACCCGACGTGACGTCGCACTATCTCCCGACACTGCTGAAAACACGCGACACGCGCGAATCGCAGACGGTCGAATGCATGCTCAAGCTGCGCGAACAGAACTACACGTTCGTGATCACCTACGTGCCGGTGCTCGACGACGCCGGGGAAATCCAGCAGATTCTGAGCGTGTCGCACGACATCACGGCGCGCAAGCAGGCCGAGATCGGCCTCTCGTTCATGGCGCAGTACGACGCGCTCACGGGCCTGCCGAACCGCAGCCACTACCGCAACCGGCTCGCGCAGGCCATGGAGCGCGCGCGACGCAACGACAGCCTGCTCGGCGTGATGTTCCTCGATCTCGACCACTTCAAGGAAGTCAACGACACACACGGGCACGCCGAAGGCGACCGCCTGCTGCAGCAGGTGGCCGAACGGCTGCGCGTCGCGCTGCGCAGCACCGACACGATCGCGCGCCTCGGCGGCGATGAATTCACCGTGCTGGTGCAGGACGTGACGGTGGTCGACCAGATCGCAGCGGTCGGCGAGAAAATCCTCGGCGCGTTCGCGGCGCCGTTCGACGTGGCGGGAGGCGAAGCCTTCGTCACGCCGAGCATCGGCATCACCATCTATCCGTTCGATGAGGACGACGGCGACGCATTGCTGCGCAACGCGGACGTCGCGATGTACCAGGCGAAGCAGGAACGCAATGCCTACCGGTTCTACCGATCCGAAATGCGCGCCGCGACCGCCGCGCGTGCGAGCAGGAGCAATCAGCTCCGGCGCGCGCTCGAGCGCGACGAACTGGAGCTCCATTACCAGCCGCAGTTTTCGCTGAAGGACGGAAGCGTGATCGGCGTCGAGGCGCTGCTGCGGTGGAACAACGCCGAGGTTGGCGCGGTCCCGCCGTCCGAATTTGTTCCGCTCGCCGAGGATACCGGCCTCATCGCGCCGATCGGCGCCTGGGTGCTCGCGACGGCGAGTCGCCAGGTCCGGGATTGGCAGTGCGCGGGGCTTCCGGCCTTCCCCGTCGCCGTGAACATTTCCGCCGCGCAGTTCCGCCGCAACGACCTGCTGCGCCAGGTGCGCGACGTGCTCGGCGAAACGGGACTCGATCCGCGCTGGCTCGCGCTGGAAATTACCGAGAGCGGCGTCATGGACCGCGCGGACGTGACCATCCGGACGCTCGAAGCGCTCAACGAAATGGGCGTGACGATCGCCATCGATGATTTCGGCACCGGGTATTCGAGCCTGTCGTACCTCAAACAATTTCCGGTCGACAAGATCAAGATCGACCAGTCGTTCGTGCGCGACGTGACGGTGGACCCCAACGATGCGGCGATCGTCGCCGCGATCGTGGCCATGAGCCGGCAACTCCAACTGAAAACCGTCGCCGAAGGCGTGGAAACCGCGGAGCAACTCGCGTTTCTCACGAGCCTCGATTGCGACGAATGCCAGGGCTATTATTTCAGCCGCCCGCTGTCCGCGCACGCGCTCGCGCAATATCTTCGCGACCGCGCGACTCTCCGGTAACGCGCTGATTCGACAGTTACTTGAGTGATACAGGGCCTTGCGCCGAGTGCCGCGCCTTCTCGCGCGCCACTTCCGCGATGCGCTGCCGTATGCGCGGTATCTCGGCCAGCGCGGCCTCTTCGCCCGCCGCGATGTTGGCGAGCTTGTGCTTGAAATCGTTCAATCGCGAACGCAGCGTCTGCGGGCGGATCACGATATCGGCCTCCTCGGCTTCCGCGCTGCCGCCGCGGCGGGAAATGTCGACCGCGATCACGATATCCGCGCCCATGGCACGCGCGACCGGTACCGGCACGCGGCTCGCGAGCCCGCCATCGATGTAATCCGTACCGTTGATGGTCACCGGCCAGAATACCTTGGGTATGCTTGCGGATGCGCGCACCGCCATGCCGGTGTTGCCCCGGTTGAACACCGTCATGCGCTGCGTCGCGCGCTCGACCGCGATCGCAGCGAACGGTTTGTCGAGCGACTCGATCGGGCGGTTGCGCACCGCCATATTGACGAATTCCTGCAGGCGAATGCCGGATATCAGACCGGGACCGAACAGAGTAATGTCCAGCAGATCGTTATCGTCAGTGTCGAGCGCCATTCGTTCGAGCGCCGGCGCGCCGAGACCGCCGGCGTACAGCGACGCCACAAGCGCGCCGGAACTCGCGCCCACGATCACATCCGCCTCGATCCCCGCAGCCTGCAACGCCTTGATCGCGCCGACATGCGCGAAACCGCGATTGCCGCCGGCGCCCAGCACGAGGCCGACCACGGGCCGCGCGGACTTGACCGGCACAATGGCGGCTGAACTGGGCGCATCGTGCCCGGTGTAGTTCTCCGGTGTGGTTGCGCAGGACGCAAGCAACAGCAACGCCGTCAGCGCCGCCCACAACCTCGAAATCCCTGAATGCCCGCCCATGATTGACCCCGCCCGGTTTCTCCGTGCCGTGCAGTCCCGCTTGTTACACGCTCTTATACGAACGAAGGCCGCAACCGGTTGACGGGCACGGCGCGACGGTCGGCATTATCCTCCACGACCGGACAATACGCCATGCTGCAGGCTTGCCGCGCCTTGCGCGAAGCTCATTCGGGTTTCAGGCCGAGCCGCTGCGCGACAGCCGTGTACGCCTTGATCTCGGACGCGAGATGCAGCGCGAGGTCGGCCGGAGAACTGCCGACGATGGTGGCACCCTCGGCGGCAAGGCGCTCCTTCATGTCCGGCGTCGCAAGCGCCTTGACGACCTCCGCATGCAGCCGGCTGATGATCGCGGCCGGCACTTTCGCAGGCGCAAAAAAAGCGTGCCACTGTGTCACGGAATAATCGCGTATGCCCGCCTCGTGCAGGCTCGGCACGCCGGGCAGTGCCGGGGAGCGTTCCCGCGTGGACACCGCGAGACCCCGCAGCTTTCCGCTCTGCATGTACTGGACGGCGAGCGGCGGTATCAGGAACGAAGCCTGTACTTCGCCCGACAGTATGGCGGTCAGGATCGGCCCCGCGCCTTTGTACGGCACGTGGTTGATATTCACGCCGGCCATGGACTTGAAGATTTCCATCGCGAAATGCGGCGGTGACCCCGGCCCGCTCGATCCATAATCGAGCGCGCCGGGCCGCGCCTTGACCAGCGCGACGAAATCCTTCGCGGATTTCACCGGCAGCGCGGGGTGCGTCACCAGCACGAACGCGATGACCGCGGTCATCGTGACCGGCGCAAGGTCGCGGCGCGGATCGAACGGCAACGACTTGTAGACCGCCTGCGCCATGGCGATGTTCGACGGCGTGAACAGCAGCGTCTGCCCGCCGGCCGCCGCGCGAACCACCGACGCCGTGCCCAGCGTGCCCGCCGCGCCGGGACGGTTTTCGACGATGACGTTCGTCCCGAGCGCGGATCCCAGTTTTTGCGCAAACAGCCGCGCGAAAAGATCCGTTCCACCGCCAGCGGGAAACCCCACGACCACCGTCACGGGGCCGCGCGGGAACTCCTGCGCCGGTACGGAACCCGCCCAGCCGAGCACGGCCGTGGCGGCCAGCGCCAGAAGCCGGAACGTATTGCTCCGGTGACTTTCTCGCGTCACTTGCTCCGCTCCGCCAGAAACGCCTCGAATTCGCCCTGCTTCGTCGATAGTGTCTTCAGCCAGCGCTGTCCACCGAACGTGAATCCGATCCAGTATCCCAGTTCGACGATCTCGGGCTCGGTGAATTCGGTCTTCAATTCCGCCCACAGCGCATCGTCGGCCTGTGCCGGGTCGTACATGATTGCGTCGGCATAGCGAAGCGCGACTTTCTCGCGCCGCGTGAATTTCTCGGACTTCGCATGGTTCATGAGCTCGGCCATCTTGCTGCCGGCATCCCGCGCGGACCGCGCGGTTCCCTGATTGCTTCAGTACCCGCATTCGA
>CAZMBS010000178.1:0-6930 GCA_964564295.1 uncultured Streptomycetaceae bacterium | reverse complement strand
GAGGTCGAGCTCGTCGTCGAGGTGCCGCGCAAATTCGGCGACGACTTCGTGCGGGCGCAGGCGCCGGCCGTCCGCCCACAGGCACTCGATCAGCGTTGCGCCCGCGTCGAGCAGCGCAAGGTCGTTCGCGATGACGTCCGCGATGCCGGGGCGCAGCACTTTCACCGCAACCTCGGTGCCGCCGGGCAGCGTCGCGAGATGCACTTGCGCGACCGACGCGCTTGCCACCGGGGTTTCGTCGAACGTTTCGAACACCGCGCCGACAGGTTTGCCGTATGCGCGTTCCAGTATCGCGACGACGCGCGCCGTGGCGAACGGCGGCACCTGGTCCTGCAGCCGCGCCAGTGCATCGGCGAGATCGGCGGGAATGAGATCGCGTCGCGTCGACAGCACCTGGCCGAACTTCACGAATATCGGGCCGAGCGTTTCGAGCGCGCGCCGCAGACGCTCGGCGCGTGGTTCGCGCACATCGCGCCAGAACAGCAGCGCCGCGACGACATTGCGCAGCCCGCGCACGCGCTCGTGCCCGAGCACGAACTCGTCGAGCCCGAAGCGCAGGCCGACCGCGATGATTTTTATTAATCGAAACAACCGCATAGCCCGATTCTACCCGCTCCCGGGCAGCGCCGGAGACTAACGGGCGGCGTGTCGTTCGATGCGCCGGGCGAGACGCGCGACGTCGTCCCGCAACGTGTCGACCGCGCGGTTGAACTGCTCGACGTCGTGCGCGCTCGCGAGCAGCGGCTGCTCGTAGGTCCAGTACTCCGCGACGTTGCGGCCCAGCTGATCCGCGCTGTTCCGCAGCCAGTGCTCGATCGCACGGCCCGCGTTCGCGATCCGGTGCGCGGCGACGTCGCCGACGACGCGCGACAGGTCTTCCTCCAGATCCCAACGCAGGTTGCGAAACACGTAACCGAGCGCTTCCGCGAGTGCCGGATCGCCGTCGGCCGCGACCTCGTTCCATGCCGCGGCATCGCGCGCAGCAAGGCGCATCACGACGCCGGGCGACAGTCGCACGGTGACCGCGGGCGTACAGTCGGGCGGCGGAGGCGCCACGCCGCCGTCGTCGCGAATCAGGAACGCGGCGCGGACCGGCGGGCAGTCCACGGCGAACGCTTTTCCCGCATGCGGCTGCAATTTCTCGCGCGCCCAGCTCGCCGACTGCAGCAGATGATCGAGCGATGCGACGAACGGAATCACGGAGCGGGGTCCCAAAACACGACTCCCGGGACGGGCCCGGGAGTGCGTAACGACTGCTGCAGCGGATTCAGGATCAGTTCTGCTGTATGCCCGAAAGCAGCCATCCGCTGATGCCGCTCACCGGTTTTTCGAGGTGCCACGTTTCGCTGAACGGCTGCGGCGCCTCACCCGGTGCTTCGCGAATCAGGCCGGAGAATTTCACGCTGACGATGTACTGGCCGTTTTCCTCGACGACGTCGATGACTTCGCCGGTCAGCGTCACCACCTCGATTTTCTGCGGGGCTTCGCCCTGCGCGCGCATGCCGGACTCGATCTCGTTGAACAGTTCCGGCGTCAGGAAGTCGCGGATGGCGGCAACATCGCGGCTGCCGTGGGCGTCCTGAAGGCGCACGAAGTTGAGCTTCGCCTGGCGCACGAAACCGTCTGCGTCGAACCCGGCGGGCCACTGCGATGCTACGGGTTGTCCGCTCAGCGTCGCCGCGACCGAACCCGGCGCCGCGCCGCCGCCCAGCGGAATCGCCGAACGCGGCGCTTGCTGCGGCATTTCCCGCCGCACGTCCGGAGACGCATCGGTCACGGGCTGCTGTCCGCCGCCGGCACCCGCACCGGCGTATTGCGCCGGCTGTCCGCCCATGCGGGAGCGCAGCATGCGGAACGCAAAAAATGCAATCGCGCCGATCGCGAGCAGCATCAAGATTCCGCCCAGCGCGCCGGCCAGACCGTTGTTCATGAATAACGCCGCGAGGCCAGCGCCCAATGCCAGTCCGGCCAGAGGCCCGAGCCATTTGCTCATGCCGGACGGCTGCGGCGCTGGTGCCGGCGGAGCGGCTTGCTGCTGTTGCGCCGGCGCTTTCGGCGCGGCCTGTTTCTGCGTCACGGAATCCCGCTGCTTGCCCGCACTGCTGCCACCGCCGAGACGCCGGCTGGCGGCGTCGGCGTCGACCATGATCAGACTGAGGCCGATGATCGCAACCAATACGCTGAGAAGTTTCTTCATGGTGCCCTCCTGGTTACGTTACCGGCACAGTATAACGTCGTACCGAGACAAATGTATTATCCAATAAAATCATCACGATACGATTGCGCAATGACGCGGGTCAGAGCCGGTAGCCGCGATGCAGCGCAACGACGCCACCGGCCAGATTGAAGTATTCGACGCGCGCGAGACCGCATGCCTCCATCATCCGCTTCAGGGTTTCCTGATCCGGATGCACGCGGATCGATTCCGCGAGATAGCGGTAGCTTTGCGCGTCGCCCGCAACCCACTGCCCCAGCTTCGGCAGCACGTTGAACGAATAGGCGTCGTAGAGCGATGCCAGCGGCTTCCACACCCGCGAAAATTCGAGGACGATCAGCCGGCCCGCGGGCTTCAGCACGCGGTGCATTTCCGCGAGCGCGGCGTCCTTGTGCGTCATGTTGCGCAATCCGAAGGCGACGCTCACGCAATCGAAGCTCGCGTCGGCGAACGGCAGGCGCTCGCCATCGCATCGGACCACCGGGATCAGGCATCCCGCGTCGAGCAGGCGGTCGCGACCGGCTTCCAGCATGCTCGCGTTGATATCGGTCAGCACGACGCGTCCGCTCGGGCCCACGCGGCCGGCATAGAGCCGCGAGAGGTCGGCGGTGCCGCCGGCCACATCCAGCACCTGCTGCCCCGGCCGCACGAAGCTTTGCTCGACCGCGAAGCGTTTCCACAATCTGTGCAGGCCGGCCGACATGAGATCGTTCATCACGTCGTAGCGCCCGGCAACCGAATCGAATACTCCGGCGACCCGGCGCGACTTGTCGCGCTCGGGAATCTTCTCGAAGCCGAAGTCGGTCGTGCTCATGCCGGCAGCCGCGATGCGCCGGCGTCCGCCAGCCGCTTCAGATAGTGCTGCCACATCTCGTCGTATCGCAGCCCGTAGTCGTACAGCAGGTCCCACGAGTAGATGCCGGTGTCATGGCCGTCCGAGAACCGGAGCTGGACGGCGTACTGACCCACCGGCTCGACGCCGGCGATTTCGACGTTCTGCTTGCCGGTCTGCAGCACTTCCTGCCCCGGGCCGTGGCCGCGAACCTCGGCGGACGGCGAATACACGCGCAGAAACTCGCACGGCAGCCGGAACGTCCTGCCGTCCGCGAACGACACTTCCAGCAACCGCGATTTCTGGTGGAGCGTGATTTCAGTGGGCTGGGGTACGCTTTTCGACAATCCGGCCATGGATCCTTCCGCGCAAAGCGCCAGGGACGCGCATGATAGCCCACGCCGGCCGAATCGAAAACGGCGCCTACACGATCGCGATCGTGCCCCGGTCGAAATCGCTGCCCTTCTCGAGCAGGTTCAGCAGTTTGGCCACCTGCTTGCGATCGGAAGAGATCTCGACGAAACGGCCGCTTTGAAACCAGCCAGCCGGCAGCACGATGGAGGCGGGCGTCGCGGGCGCGGACACTTCCGGCAGCATGAGCGCGCGCTCGTACTTGCTGGTGCCGACCGGCGTGAAGTTCGACGGCCGCACCGAAATCGCCTGCGGCACGCCCGGGAACAGCCGGACCCCGCACCGCAGCTCGTTGTTTTCCTCGATGCGCAGCCACTGGACCATGCCGACATGGAAGCGCCGGCCGCTCTCGCGCCGCACCGCGATCAACTGATTGTGGCCGACCCGCCCGCGGCTCTCCGGCGCGCGCAGCATGCACATGAAACCGGTGGCGCCCTGATTGATGATCTGCCAGGTCTCCGCGGCGAGGCCTTCAGCGCCGCCGGTCTCGTGATGGACCCGCACGATGAATCCGTACGTGTCGAGATCCTGCTTCTCGCGCGAAGTGAGCTCTCCCGGCTGCCGGAACGCCCGTCCCCCGCTCAACTGATGGTGCGCGGCGGACACGCCGAAGCATACTGATGCGGTTTCCTGCGCAGCGACACGGTCTTCCATGCGCGCGGTGCCGGCGCGGCACCATTGCACGTACAGCAGCATCACGAGGTTTTCGCAACCCGGTTGCCGGGCATCGTCGCCCAGGCCGAGCTGGCCCGGCGTCTGACCCTGCTTCAGCAGGTTGATGGACTGGCGCAACGTCTTCGACAGTTGTTCGAGATCCAGGTAGCGCAGGCCCGCATGCGGCTCGTGGGCGGACGCAAACTCCAGGCCCATGCTGCCGGTGAGGTCGACGACCAGTTGCGGAATCGGGCTCGGCGGCGGCGGCTGATTCGCCACACCGACCAGCGTCGCCCACTTGGCGACCCAGCGCCGCACGAACGCGAGTTGCCGCACCGACAGCGAATACGGGTTGGCGAGCTGCGTCAGCAGAATCTGCAAGTACGATTCCGCGCAGCTGGAATCGGGATCGTTCCGCGCGAAGCTGTCCTGCACGCGGATGCGCGCGAATCCGTGCTGTTCCGCGAACGCGTAGAGTTCGTGCAGCGCGCGCCACGTGGCGCCCGGCGTCTGGCGGTAGGCGCGGTAGTGGTCGAACAGCGTGTCGCCCAGGCATTTCAACGCGCGCATCGCGATGAGCGCCGCATGCGGCGCGATGGACAGGTCGCCTTCTCGGTATGCATTCAGGCACAACTGGTAGTTGCGTCCGAGTTCCTGCCAGACCGCGATCACGCCGGACCAGACCGCGGCTTCGGTGTTTTCGAGCGGCAGCGGCTTGCCGGCATAGCGCTTCGCGATTTCGTCCTGCACGAATGCGATGGTGTCCTTCATCGCCTCCAGAATTTTCAGGCGTTCGAGCGGGGAAAACGGCGCATCGCCGAGCGCCGAGAGCTGCGCGGAAACCAGTTGATGGACCTGCGGAATATTGGTGAGCGGCAGCGATTCGATCCATCGCGTGCATGCGGCGCTGTCGTTGAACTGCAGGGCACCGCGCAATTGCGGTGCGGCCAACGGCTGAATACTCATGATGTGTCCCCAGGTTGAGCTTGCCCGCATCGCGCCGCGGCGCTCGTGTCCCAAGCCGGGCCGCGGTACAGCGATGCGACGGGCGCAGACTAGACGTACGGGACCGGGTCTTGCTGTGAACTACATCACGACGGGTGGAAAACACCGCAAGTCGCGGAATTACTTCACGTTTTGCTGTGTCGGGGACTGTGGATTAATGCGCACCCGGCAGCGCGTTCAACGCGGCGGCGAGGCGCGCGGCAACGTCCGCCGGCACGACTTGCCGATCCGGTCGTTGCCGCGCGCCCCACACGGTCTGCGGAAAATGCGGATCGTCGCGATACCGCGGCACGACGTGCCAGTGCAGGTGGGGCACCATGTTGCCGATGCTCGCGAGATTGATCTTGTCGGGTTGCAGGCAATCCCGCAGCGCGCGTTCGACGCCGAACACGACGTGCATCAGGTGCGCGCGCGATGCCGGGTCGAGGTCGGTCATTTCCTTTACGTGATCGTTCCAGATCACGCGGCAGAAACCGGGATACCCGGCTTCGTTCGCGAGCACGACGCGGCACCGGGCGTTTCGCCACAGCAACTCCCCGCCGGGCCGCGCGCAGAATTCGCACTCGTGTGTGGTCACGGTTGTCCGGTCCGCGGCGTGCGTCGTCGCCCGTCGCGGCGACGCGGCGTCTCAGGCGTCGGCGAAGGTCACGCGTTCGTAGTCGGCGCCCTGGTCGAGCAACGTCACGAGCCGGATGCGCCGCGTCGTGCCGACGTGCAGATCGAGCAGGCGGTTCGGCTGGAACCAGCCCGCGAACAGGATCAGCGATGCCGTGAGTTTGCGCGCGGGGTCATCCGGCAGCAGCAGCGCGCGCTCGAATTTTCCGAGCGGCGTGCCCGGCGCCGGGACGACGCGCACCGCCGCGCCCTGCGGGGTGCCCGGAATGATGCGCAAACCGACCCACATGCCGCCGTCCGTCGTGATCGCAAGGCGCTGGATGACGCCCAGATACATCGACTTGCTCGCAGGCTGCAGGCCGATCAACTGCCCGTAGCGGATCGGAACCGCTTCGTTCGCCTTGCGGCTCATGCCGAGGAAGCCCGACGCGCTCTGGTTGACGATGTCCCAGTTGTCGATGGCCTGACTGCGCTGCGAAGGCATGCCTCCCGCGTAGCCCACCGTTTCGCCCATGAAATCCATGTGCTGCCGGTCGCCCGACGAGAATTCCTTGCCCGGCTGCCGGAACGGATTCCCGGTGAGATGGAAATGGACCGACGCGAGATTGGGCGACACCAGCACGCGGATCGACGCGGGTTTGCGCTCGTCGACGCGCCCGGTGCCGGCGGCGCACCACTGGATGTGCAGCAGCATGGTCAGGCGTTCGCACGCGTCGCGCGGCAGGTCGCCGAGCCCCAATTGCGCCGGTGTCTTGCTGCGAAGCGCGGCCGCCGATTGCCGCAACACTTTGGCGAGCGCCTCGGTATCGAGAAAGCGGATGGACTCGCCCGGTGCCGGCACGCGGAATTCGGGGCCGTGGTCCTTCGAAAAATCGATGGCGAGCACCTGTCCGGCCGCGTTCGGCGCGGGGGGCTCTTTGGACAATCGCGCGAGACTCTCCCAGCGGTCGAGCCAGCGGCTCACGGCCTGCATCTGCGCGATGGACTGCGAGTCCGGCTGGGACATCTGCTCCAGCACGGCATGGAGGTAGGTGGAGCGGATCGTGGTCGCCGCCGTGGATCGGCCGGCGCCGTCCTCGACCGGAGACTCGAGCGCGTCGGCGCTTTCGGCGTACGCAAACGCCTCGTGCAGATGCTGCCACAGCCCGGCCGGAACCGCCTGATACGCAAGGTTGCATTCCCGCATCGCGAGCCCGGT
>CAZMBS010000177.1:0-6942 GCA_964564295.1 uncultured Streptomycetaceae bacterium | reverse complement strand
CAGAGGGCACCTGTTGATTGAAGATGTGCCGGGCGTGGGAAAAACCATGCTGGCCCATGCACTTGCCAATCCCCTCGGGCTCGGATTTCAGCGCATTCAGTTCACGAGCGACCTGCTGCCGGCCGATATCCTCGGCGTTTCGGTATTCAGCCGGGAAACCGAATTGTTCCAGTTTCACCCGGGTCCGATTTTTTCGCAGGTCGTGCTGGCTGATGAAGTCAATCGTGCGACGCCGAAGGCTCAGAGCGCACTGTTGGAGGCGATGGAAGAGCACCAGGTCACGGTCGAAGGCGAGACCCGGCGGCTGCCGCAGCCTTTTTTCGTGATTGCGACCCAGAATCCGTCCCGGCAGATCGGGACGTTTCCGTTGCCCGAATCGCAACTCGACCGGTTTCTGATGCGCATCGAACTGGGCTACCCCGACATGGATGCGGAACGCGCGCTGTTGCAGGGCGAAGACCGGCGCGACATGCTGGACGGCCTGAAGCCCTGCATGACGATGGACGATCTCGCGCAATTACAACGCGAAGCCCGCGCCGTCCATACGGCGTCCGCACTGCTCGACTACGTGCAGGCCATCGCCAGTCACACGCGACAGTCTCCGGACTATCTTGCCGGCCTTTCTCCACGGGCCGTGCTTGCGCTCGTCCACGCGGCAAGAGCCTGGGCCATGATGGAGGGGCGTGCGCATGTGGTTCCGGAAGATGTACAGGCCGTGATTCCCGGTGTCGTCGGCCACCGCCTGAATCTTGCCGGACAGGTCGCCCACGCCAATGGCGCCACGGTAGCCGAACTGCTCGTGAAAAACGTGGCGATTCCCTGACCGACGGATTGGCACGCGGACTCGCGCGCGGCCCATTGAACCGGGAACTCCCATGCCTGACCTGTCGCTCTGGACAACGAATGCCGCAGCAGTGAAGTCGCGGCTGTACAACTGGCTCTTCCAGTTGCGGGGACCGGTTCCGGGAACGATCGTTCTGGTTCAGCGCCGGGTGTTCATTCTGCCGACGGCGCACGGACTGCTGTTCGGCGCGGTGCTGGTACTGATGCTGACCGGTTCGGTGAACTACAACCTCAGCCTGGGATACGTGCTCACGTTTCTGCTGGGCGCAATGGGCGTCAATGCGATGCTCTACACGTTCCGCAATCTGGCGAATCTCCAGGTGAGTCCCGGGCGCACCGATGCCGTATTTGCGGGAGAGGCTGCCCGATTTGCCCTGCGCCTCCGGAATCCGGGCGACGAAACCCGCTTCGCGATCGGACTGACGCGGGATCGGCGCACGTCGAGCTTCGTGGACGTGCCGGCGCAACAGGTTGTCCTTGTCAGCATCACCGTACCCACCGAAAAGCGGGGATGGATCGCGGCGGGACGGTTGCGTCTCTTTACACGGTTTCCACTGGGACTGTATTACGCGTGGGCTTACGTCGAGCCCGATGCGCCGTGCATCGTATATCCGCGGCCGGCACCGTCGGGCGTACCGCTGCCGCGATCCTCATCCACGACCGGCAGCGGTGCCGAGCAGGGCCAGGGGTCCGACGATTTTTCGGGATTGCGTCAGTATCACCCCGGAGATTCCACGCGCCACATCGCCTGGAAAGCGGCTGCGCGGGATCAAGGGCTGCTCACGAAACAATTCGCGGGACGCGCCGACACGGACCTGCATCTCTGCTGGGACCAGGTGCCGGGTCGGCCCGGCGTCGAAGAACGCCTGTCGCAACTGACGCGATGGGTTGTCGATGCGCACGAACTCGGGCTGGCTTACAGCCTGACGCTGCCCGGAATTGCGATCCCGTCCGCAAGCGGAGATGCGCATCGCACCCGTTGTCTGGAAGCGCTTGCGCTGTTTGGCCTCGAGCAAAGCCATGGTGCTTAGTCTGCGCAACATGCTGTGGGTCATGGCGGCGCTTGCCATGGTCACGTTGCCGCACGTCGAGCGCCTCCCATGGTGGATCACGGCGCTCACCGTGCTGCTCGGAAGCTGGCGCATGTACCTGGCGTACGCGCGCTTCAACCTGCCGGCCAAATGGCTGCTGTTGCTGATCGTCGCCTTTTCCACAATCGGCATCTACGTCCACTACCGCACCATATTCGGCCGGGACGCCGGCGTCGGATTGCTGATCATCATGCTCGTATTGAAGCTGCTGGAAACCAGAACGCAGCGTGATGGCATGTTATTGATTTTTTTAGGATATTTTCTTGTCATTACAAACTTTCTCTATTCACAGACCATACCGACCGCGCTGTACATGCTGTGTTGCGTATGGATCATCACTGCCGCCATGGTGGGCCTCCATTTTCGTGAGGCGCCGGACGGATTTCGATATCAACTGAAGCTGTCGGCACGCGTACTCGCGCAGTCGGCGCCGTTGATGCTGATTTTTTTCCTGCTGTTTCCGCGGGTGCAGGGACCGCTGTGGGGCATGCCGACCGATGCGCATGCCGGCGTCTCCGGACTGTCCGATTCCATGGCACCGGGCAGCATGAGCAATCTCATCCTGTCGGACGACGTGGCATTTCGCGTCACGTTCGATGCGCCACGACTGCCGGGGCCCCATCAGCTCTACTGGCGTGGTCCCGTGATGTGGGATTTCGACGGCCGCGCATGGACCGCACCGCGGTTTTTTTACGGCGAGCCGCGCTATGAAACCACGAGCCAGCCGGTTCAGTACACCGTTACTCTCGAACCCCACAACAAGCGGTGGTTGTTCGCGCTGGACCTGCCCGGCAAAGTGCCGCCACGCGCGAACGCGAGTTCGGACTTCCAGATTCTGTCGGAACGTCCGGTCAGCAATCGCCTGCGCTACGACATGGTGTCGTTCCTGAGCGTCAAGTACGGAGCGGACGAAAGCAGCCTCGCGCTGCGGCGCGCGTTGCAGATTCCCCAGGGCTACAACCCGCGTGCCGTTGCGCTCGCCCGCACGCTGCGCAACCGGACGAGCGACGACCGGCAATTGATGAACGAAGTTCTCGTGATGTTCGGTCGTGATGGTTTTACGTACACGCTGTCCCCGCCGCTGCTCGGCACGCACACCGTGGATGAATTCCTGTTTCAGGCACGCAGCGGCTTCTGCGAACACTATTCCTCCGCATTCGCATTCCTCATGCGTGCCGCCGGCATCCCGGCGCGTATCGTCACGGGGTATCTCGGCGGAGAACTCAATCCCGTCGGCAACTACATGATCGTGCGTCAGGCGGATGCACACGCCTGGACCGAAGTCTGGTTTCGCGACACGGGCTGGGTGCGCGTAGACCCGACCGCGGCGGTATCGCCGGCGCGGGTGGAACGCGGCATCGGCGCGGCGCTGCCCCGGACTGATGCCCTGCCGTTGCTGTTTCGCGGGGATTACGCGTTTCTGCGGCAACTGCAACTGTCGTGGGATTCGCTGGCGAACTCGTGGAACCAGTGGGTGCTGGGCTATTCGCCCGAGCGGCAGCGACGCCTGCTTACCGCCATGGGAATCGAGGATGCCGACTGGCGCATTCTGATTACCACAATGGTGATCGCAACCGGACTGGTCACGCTTGCGTTGGCGCTGGTTGCCGTGTTCAGAATGCGGAAACGCATCCACGACCCGGTCCACGGCGACTATCTGCGGTTTTGCGGCAAACTCGCAGTTCGGGGTTTACCGCGGGATGCCGGTGAAGGACCGCTCGCCTACGCGCGCCGATTGGCGCAAGCCCGACCGGACCTCGACGCTTCGGTCGACGCGATTACGCAGCTCTATGTGGCATTGCGATACGGAAGAAGTCGCGATGACCGGGAGCTGTCGCAGTTTCGCGAGTACGTGCGTCAATTCAAGGCGTGAAATTTCCGAACATGATCAACCCGGTCGTTCGGGCAGCAATTTTGCCGGATCCACCGGTTGACCGAAGCGCCGGATTTCAAAGTGAAGCTTGACCTGGTCGGCATCGCTGTCGCCCATCTCCGCGATCTTTTGCCCCTTGGTGACGGATTGACCTTCCTTCACCAGCAACTGGCTGTTGTGGCCATAGACGCTGAAGTAGGTCTCATTGTGCTTGATGACGAGCAACCGGCCCAGGCCGCGGATGCCGGTGCCGCTATAGATGACCCTGCCGCCCGCACTGGCCTGCACGGACTGCCCCGCTTTGCCGGCGATCGCAATTCCCTTTGCCGTCGTGCCGTTGAACGACTGCACAACCCTGCCCGCGGTCGGCCAGGACCAGTCGATGTCCCCCGCTTCCCGAACCGGTTCCGGACGCGTTTCCGGCTTGGGCGGTATCGGTGCGCTGTCGGTTCTGGCAAGTTGCGTGTAAGCCTGATCCGTGTAGGGAACACGAACGCCGGCCGGCTGCGTTCGAATGTCTTCGCTTGATGATGGCGGCGCCGTGCCGAGCGCGCGCGTTTCGACCGTTGATGGCGTCGGCTTCAGCGGCGTCACCGCGGCACCGGTCGGGGGACGCAACCGCAGTTGTTGGCCAACGCGTATGAGCGACGGATTCTCGATGTTGTTCCAAGCCGCCAGTTCCCGATAATCGAGTCCGTGATCGAGCGCGATGCTGAATAACGTATCGCCGGTGCGCACCGTGTGAAATTCCGGCCGACTTGCCGGCGCCGGCGCGATCGGCTCCGACGGTTTCACCTTGGCCGCCGGCCGAACCGCAGGCTTCGTCCCGCGATCGACCACCGGGGCCGGCGGGCGTGTCATGCAGCCTGTCACGGAGACCAGCAGCACCAACCACAAGTATCGTGCCGGGTGTCGCTGCGGCCTCAAAGTGTCCATTCCTGCACCTATGCCGGTCAGCCGACACCCGGCAACAGCGGCACGAACTTCGCAGGCTCCACCCGCTTCTCGGTCAGCCCACGAGCAGCCCGTTCGGTGGCGCATAGATGCTGCACGCCATCTTGTACCATCGGCAGCACCATCTTGCCTCCGACAGCCAGTTGGTCGGTCAGGCTGGCGGGCACGTGTGTTGCTGCAGCCGCCAGTACGATGGCATCGAATGGGGCCACCTCCGCCATGCCGGCGAGACCGTCTCCATGCCGCAATCGTACATTCAGAGTTCGGGTGTCGCGCATGTGTTTGCGGGCGCGGGTCAACAGCGCGGCGAGGCGTTCGATCGAGAAGACTTCACGCGCAAGCCGAGCCAGCACCGCAGCCTGATATCCGCATCCCGTCCCGACTTCCAGCACCTTCCCGAGCAGGCCGCCGTTGCGCGCGAGTTCCGCCATGCGGGCGACAGTGTAGGGGCTGGATATTGTCTGCCCGAACCCAAGCGGCAGTGCCATGTCTTCGTACGCCCGGCTCGCGAGCGCCTCGTCGACGAAAATATGGCGCGGGACCTCCCCCATGGCGGCCAGCACCACTTCGTCGCGGATGCCCTGCGACCTCAGGCGCTCCACCATGCGCAGGCGTGTACGCTGCGAGGTCATGCCGATACCGGTATTGTGCGTGCTCACGCGATCCAGTCCTTGAGCGTCGACAACTGATTGTAGCGGGTCAGGTCCATCTGCAACGGGGTCATGGAAACGGCATGGCGCTCGACTGCGTGAAAATCCGTCCCGGCGCCGGCATCCTGGGCGGCGCCCGCGGCCCCGACCCAGTAGACCGCTTCGCCGCGTGGCGTCTTGGCCCTGACCACGGGTTCCGCCTTGTGCCGCTTGCCGAGACGCGTGATTTCGATACCCTGCAATTCTTCGTAGCTTCTGTCCGGAACGTTCACGTTCACGAGCACCGGTTCAGCCAGCGGTTTCCTGCTGAAACGCGACACCAGATCCGCAGTCACCCGCGCTGCAGTGTCGAATCGGTCCTGTCCCGATGCCACCAGCGAAACCGCGATGGATGGAATGCCGAGCAGGTAGCCTTCGGTCGCTGCCGCGACGGTTCCGGAGTAAATCGTGTCGTCGCCCATGTTTGCGCCGTGATTGATTCCCGACACCACGATATCCGGCAGTTCCGGCAATAGTCCGGTGACGGCGAGATGCACGCAGTCGGTCGGCGTGCCGTTGACATAGTAAAAGCCGTTCTGCGCTCGTTTCGCGGTAAGGGGCCGGTCGAGCGTAAGCGAGTTACTGGCGCCGCTTCGATCGCGTTCCGGAGCGACCACGGTCACCTCGCCAAGATCCTGCAACGCACGGGCCAGAACGACTATTCCGGGAGCGAAATAACCGTCGTCATTGCTCAACAGGATGCGCATCAGCCCATCACCCCTGACGGGGTTCGATGCAAAGCGGGAGTTCCACACTCATGGGCAGCCGATTATACACGGTGTGCACCGGCAGCCCGCGCCATGGCGGAATGCCGATCCGCGAAACTACGGCAGTATCGTGCTCAATGCGGCGCGCCTGGCGGCGAATACGCGCGATCGTGCTCCAAAGACGGAATCTGTTTTCTGATTTTGGCCGCGCGGCCCGGATCGAGATCAGCATACACGATGCCGGGAGACTCGCCGCCGTCCGCCAGGATGTCGCCCCAGGGATCGACGACGAGGGAGTGTCCGTAGCTCTGCCGGTTGCCACCGTGATCGCCGCACATGGCCGGGGCGAGAACATAACATTCGTTTTCGATTGCGCGCGCGCGCAACAGGGCATGCCAGTGTGACTTCCCTGTCTGGCGCTGAAAGGATGCCGGTACCGTGATCAGCGTCGCCCCTGCCTGCGCCAGTATCCGGTACAACCCCGGGAAACGCAGATCGTAGCAAACCGTCATGCCCAGTCGACCCCACGGCGTTTCCGCAACGACCGCCCGATCGCCCGGGCGGTAAGTCGATGATTCCCGGATGATTTTGCCATCCGGCAAAGTGACGTCGAACATGTGTATCTTGTCGTAGGTCGCAACGACGCGGCCGGAATTGTCCAGCAGGAACGAACGATTCGCGATGCGCGCATCGTCGGTCCGCAACGTCAGCGAGCCGGCGAGCAGCCACACGTCCAGTTCTTGCGCGAGGGTTTGAAGCCGGGCGAGCGACGTTCCTCCGCCGGC
>CAZMBS010000176.1:0-7025 GCA_964564295.1 uncultured Streptomycetaceae bacterium | reverse complement strand
CACCGATCCGCGGGCCGAGGGCGCCGCGGTCGGCTTGTAGCCTGGCGGGTCATGGTCGAACGGGTCGCGGACGTCCGCGAAGCCTTGCTCGCGCACCAGTACCTCGCCGACGACGGCCTGGCCACCACGATCTTCCTGGCGCTCGCCCTCGTGCGCCAGTGGCAGCCACTCACGGAGCGAATTCAGAAAGGCAAGATCGAGGTGCAGTCGCTGCGACAGCGTCGACACGTCATAGGTCGGCACCGAATATGCGTCACTCGTCATGACCTCGCGAATGAGGTCGGGAGCTGTCACCATCCAGCGCTTGCGGCCCTTGGAGAGCCAGAGGCCCGGGGGACGGCGGTAGACCGAGACGCGGTCCGGTTGCTTCTGCAGAAGCAGGTCAGTCATGCCGCGCCCTCCTGCCGATTGAGTGAGGCATCATCAGCCAAGATAGTCTCGGCAAAGGCAGCGGCGAAGCTGCGGCGCTCGACGAGGGCACCGACTGCGCCGTGTCCGCAATGATCGAGGCCCACGAGGCGCATCTGCGGGAGGCCTGAAAGGTGGAGGGCGTGGGGCCGGTCGATAGGATGATCGAGGCCGTAATAGAACCGGAATGATCCCGGCCCTGCTTTCGACGCCGAGATGACGTCGTGTGTATTGATCCGGGCGCCGGGATCGACCTCATTCGCGATGTTCATGTGCATACGTGGTTGGGGAAGGGTAGAGTTCACAGAAAAATCCGTGCAGGCGGAGAAGGCGAGGCAGGCTAAGGCATCAAGCGCTGCGGCGGTGTAGATGGCGGGAAGCCCCCCTGAGGAAACTCCGGTAACCAAAATCCTATGAATGCCACTTTGGCGAAGCGCATGGGTTACGGCCTCCGGTAAGCCGCGAAGGCTACCACTCAGGCCGTTGACACCTCGGAAGTAGATAAAGCGTGTCGCATCCTTGAGGTAGAGGCGAGCTACGCCCAGTTCATCCAGCACTGCGTCTAAGACAGCGTTGGAGACGCCGAAGTTGTTGTTGACCGTCGTGAAGACTACCACCGCCGTGTCGCTCCGCGAAGTGCCTGGAATGAAGTAGCTCCCCATGGCGGGATCGTAGAGGGCACGCAGACGCCGCTCGTCGCCCAGTACACGGGGGAGGTGAGGCAATGCCTGTATATTTGCGTGGCGTCGCTTGAGCCTGGTCAGATAGTAGCGGACGGAGGCATGCTGGGTGGCACCAAGAAACCTGTCCAGAGCTTGCCCGGCGGTGTGGAACCCATGCTGCACAAGCTGCGTGGGCTCGGCATAAGCGCGAAGGTGGTCGAAGCCGGCAGCGGCGTCGGCGGCACGTGGTACTGGAACCGCTACCCGGGCGCGCGCGTCGATATTCAGAGCCTGGAATACAGTTTCGGCTTCGACGAGCGCTTGGAAACGGAGTGGCGCTGGTCGGAGCGCTATGCGCCGCAGGCCGAATTGCTGCGCTATGCCGAGCACGTGGCCGACCGCTTCGACCTGAAGCGCGACATCCGCTTCAATACGCGCGTTACGGCGGCCCATTGGGACGAGGCGGCGCAACTATGGCGGGTCGAGACGGATAAGGGCGCGCGCACCGACTGCCGTCATTTGATCCTCGCGACCGGATGCTTGTCGATTCCGACCGACGTGACCTTCCCGGGCTTGGACACATTCAAGGGGCCGATCTACCGGACCTCGCGCTGGCCGCATGAGGGCGTCGATTTCTCGGGGCAGCGCGTGGGGATCATCGGCACCGGCTCCTCGGCGATCCAGTCGATTCCGGTGATTGCCGCTCAGGCCGCTCAGCTGACGGTATTTCAGCGCACACCGAATTATTCGATGCCGGCCCACAACGGCCCCATCCCGCAAGCCGATTTTGAAGCCTGGTCCAAAGATCCGCGCGCCTATCGCGCGGCCTCGAAGGACACGGCCGGCGGCTTTCAGAACGAAGCCAACGCGACCACGCTCGCCACCGAGACGGCGCCGGACGCGGTTCGCGCCGAACTTGAACGCCGCTGGGCGTGGGGCGGATTTCGCATTCTCGGTGCGTTCGCCGACACCGGGATCGACCCGGCCGCCAATCGCATCGTCCAAGACTTCATCGCCGAAAAGATCCGCGCGCAGGTTGCCGACCCCGCCGTCGCCGATCTGCTGACGCCCAAGGATCATCCCTTCGGCACCAAGCGGCCGTGCGTCGACACGGGATACTACGCGACCTTCAACCGGCCCAATGTTGAATTGGTCGACCTGCGCGCGACGCCGTTGAAAGCCTTCAACGCGCAGGGCATCGCGACCAGCGCGCGGCAGTACGATTTCGACGCCGTCGTGCTCGCCACGGGCTTCGATGCGATGACCGGCGCCATCGACCGTATCGATCTGCGCGGCGTGGGCGGGCGGCGCATCAAGGATCATTGGGCCGAGGGACCGCGCACCTATCTGGGTCTGATGGTGGCGGGCTTTCCGAACATGTTCACGATCACGGGCCCGGGCAGCCCGTCGGTCCTGACCAACATGATCAACTCCATCGAGCAGCACGTCGAATGGATCGCCGACTGTCTGGTGTCGCTAAGCAAGCGCCAACAAACCAGCATCGAGGCGAGCGCCGAGGCCGAGGCTGCGTGGTGCCGCCACGTGGCCGAAGCGGTGACCCCGTCATTGTTGCCTCAGGCGAACAGCTGGTACATGGGCGCAAACGTGCCGGGCAAACCGCGGATGTTCATGCCCTATGCGGGCGGCCTCCACAGATACACGGAAATCTGCAATCAGGTCGCCGCGAAGGAGTACGAGGGCTTCATCATCCGCCAAGGCGACCGCGTCTTGAGCGACTCGCGCGTCTTCACGAGCCACCCGCCGATGCCCGACATTCCCGCACCGTTGTGGCCCATCATCATCGAGCGCCTGACCGCCGCAGGGCTGATGCCGGCGACAACCTAAGCGCCACGTGATGCAACGCGTGCGAACGGCAATGCGCTACGTTCTTGCGGCGGCATATGCGTTCGTGGGCGTCGTGCACCTTCGCTCGCCTGAGGTGTTCCTACCGATCGTGCCGGGCTGGGTTCCCTTTCCGCTGGAGACCGTGCTGGCGACGGGCGCGTGCGAGATAGCGGGGGCCGTCGCGCTGCTCACGACGCGCCTGCGATACGCCGCCGGCGTGATGCTCGCGCTCTACGCGGTTTGCGTTTTCCCGGCCAACGTCAAGCATGCCTTGGAAGACGTCGTGATCGGCGGCACGCAGCTCAGCTGGTGGTACCACGGACCCAGGCTCGCGTTTCAGCCCGTTATCGTTTGGTGGGCGTTGTTTTGCGGCGGCGTGACAAGCTGGCCGTTTCGCGACGGAAGGGTGTGAGCAAGGGGTCGCCCCGCCTGCCGTGTTGGATGGATCTCACCGGGCCTTGGCCGCAGGCGCCCGGCGGCGCGGCTTCTTGTCGATCAGCACGGCCTGCTGCCACTTGCTGGGCTTCTTGTCGGTGCGATGGATGCAGCCCGCCCAGCAGCACGGGCGTTTTTGCCCTTCGAGAAGCTCCTCCACCGCTCGATTGATCCGCTTCGCACGCGTCTTTTCCTGCTTGGCGTCTTCAACCCAGCAAATGAACTCGTTCCGGCCGATGGGCGTCAGCTCCTGCCAGAGGCGAGTAGCGTTCTTTGTCTCAGTCAGAGCATCGACCAAGTCGGCGGGCAGTGCGTGCGCAAGACCACCTGAAAGTTTCGGCAGCATGTATCGGCCTTAACAAGCGAACGACGGAAGTGCAAGGCTTAGGTCGGCACCCCGTCGCCATAGACGTTGATCGCCATGTTGAACGGCGCTTGCCTTTCCTTGTCGTAGCCCGACGTGGCGGGAGCGGTTTCGCGCCACAGGATTTCGGCGGGCGGATAGGGCAGGTGCGCGCGCACGCGTTGTTGTTCGCCGGGTGAGAGAGCGGCGAAGGCTTCGCGCATCATCTCCAGGCACCAGACGCGATAGCGCGACACGGGCAGGCGCTTGTACTGCGCGCCTTGCACGGTCATGTCGAAATGCGTGAGGCCCTTTGCGAACGCCGCCGCGTTGGTGGCGAGTTGAACGAGGTGCGTCTCGGCGATCTCCTTGAGCATGCCGGCGGCATCGGCGGGAACTTCGGCGACGAAGGCCGGCGCACCGGCCGCCGCGCGCGCGTTCCAGACGCGGGCGACCCACTCGTACACCGCCGGCGCTTCGTTGCGCATGATCTCCGCGGGCGTCGGGTCCTGCCCGAAGTGGCGCAGCATCGGACCCATCATGCCGAAGTCGGCGAGCGAAGGCGCCGATCCCAACAGATAAGACCGCTGCTTCAGCATCGCCGTCATGTGGCTGAGCGCGGCGCGATAGCTTCCCTCGACATGGGCGCGGTTCTCCGCCGTCACGCCGTCGCGTATGACGAAGCCGGTGCGCTGGCGGCGCTTGATGAGCATGAGCTTCACGAAGCGCGGCAGTTTGATGTGCTGCATCACTTCGTCGACGAGGATGCGCGACAGCAGCGCACGATCGTGCTCGTAGCTCCAGCGATAGTGCATGGCCGGGCGCCAGAGCCATTCGTCGGCGTAGTCCTCGATCAGAAGCGTCGCGAAACGCACGACGGGATCGGCGGGCATGACGGCCGGGGCTGGGTGCTCCTTCTCCAGCTGCAAGATCATCGGCGTGCTGTCGGACATCCAGCGCCCGTCGTCGCGTTCGACAATGGGAATCTGAATGGCGCCCACCTTGGCGCGGATGCGCTTTTGGTCGGCATAGGGCGAGGCCGTTTCGTAGGCGATGCCCTTGTAACGCAGATAGGCCTCGAGTTTGCCGGTGTAGTAGGACACCGAGATGCCATAGACCCTCATCCGCCGCTCTTTCGCATTGCTGAGTCGCTCCGTATCGGGCCGACAATACGCCTGTCGCCACAGGACGACGAGCGGCGGCAAAGGTCAGGCCGGAGATCGCCGAGGCAAGTCTCTTGGCTCTAGCTCTAAAGCGGCGATGTTCGGCTGCGACGGGCCAGCAGCCCTGTCGCTTCGCTCAGATCAAGATCAGCCATCAGCAAACCTTCCTGTCCGTAAGGCTGGTAGCACAACAGCGACCCATCCGGGCGCGCAATGGCTGAGGTGGTTCCAGAGCCTTCGCTGGCACAGTTCACCGATGCAAAAAAGCAGGTGTTCTCGGCTGCACGGCAACGCACGGCGCTTTCGTGAAACGTATTGGCCGGATCGCCAAACGTTATCGGCCGATAGGATCCCGCTTCCGCGACATTCGCATGCGGGTGAAACACGACTTGAGCGCCACGGCGGGCGGCCCAACGTACGGTTTCGGGATATCGCCAACCTTCGTGACAAATCACGACGCCGAACGTCAGCGCTCCGACCTCAAATATGTGCCGGTCGCGGCCAACTGCAGGGTAGATGTCCTCTTCCGAGGGATCGAGTTGAACCTTGTCTTGCCAGCCGGCAACGGTGCCGTCGGGATTGAACACACAGGCGGAGATTTGCAAACCGCGGTCGGTGACCCGCTCGGTGCCGAGAATGACGCCGACCCCGGCATTACGCGCGGCATCGGCGACGGCAGCCCAAGACCTGCTCAAGAAGGCAGTATCCGCGGGCGCTCTGTCGTTGCTGGTCCACCTGTATCCCGGCACATAACATTCGGGAAAACAGATGAGCAGCGCGCCCCGAGCGCCGGCCTCCGCTATGGCCGAGCACGCCAGCGACACTGAATCTTCCGGGCTCGCGGGAATGGCAATATTTGCGAGCGCAATTCTAACGGTGCTCATTGCTGCAAGCCCTCAACCCAATTTGCCAGTGTCCGCCTTCCACCTTAGGACGCCAGGGCAACATTGGCGACTGGCCACTTGAGTTTTCTACACGTTCTCAAAGTTCAGCAGCGCGGCGTGCGAGCGTGAGTGACAAGCCATGAGGCCCGGGAAATCTCGTGTGGAGTTGCGTCTACGCCCGGTGCTGAGAGGCACGGCAGAGTAATCGCCGCAATGGTCAGCCAATCCAGCGCGGAAGCGACACTCTGCAATGGTCCGAGAGGTGGCCTTCATACCGGCGCAGGCATCCGATCGGCGCGTCGGCAGGCTCGCGCGCGCAATGCGCGGCGATCTCGCTCGCACAGGCACTGCGCACGCGATCCTGTGCCGATTGTCTTCGCGCGTTGAGCGCGTCGCGGCAAGGTGTCGATGTCTCGTCGCGGCGCACCATCAGGCAGCGCATCGCCCCCTCGCTCTGGATCGTGTTCTCGTGGCAGAGCCGTGCGTGATCGGCGCTGCAAACCTCTTCGATCTTCTGTCCGGGCAGCTCATCGGCGGTCGCAGCCAGCACAGCAACAAGAAATGTAATGACAAACATCATCGTTCGTACCCACGATCCCGCGCAACACGTGATGCCGGTCTGATAGCACCGCCGGCCAACCCCCAGATTGATCTGCCTCAAGTTCGCGGACCTTGCCGCGAAGCCGGGTAACAACCGCACGAGCGGCTGTCCGCCGGCCACCTACACCGCCCAGCCCGCCCGCCGCGCGGTGGCGCGGTAGATGGACGCGATCGTGGGCCGCTCGCCCACGTCGCTAGCCGCGATCGTGACGCCGTATTTCTGCTCGATCTTTGAGAGCGCCTCGTGGATCTCGCGCCATCCCGCGGCGAACGTCGTCATCACGTCCACATCGTCCGCCATATCGGCAGGGCTCAAGCCCACCGCATGGGCCACGATCCGTCGAATCTCCGCAAGCCGCTCACGACTGTCGCTCACACAAGTCTCCGCCAACGCTGACGGAGCGAGCTACCACACTTCGCGTGGCCCACAAAGAACCGCGAGCGCTCCGAGTCCGCTGCAGGGCAGGGGGCGAAGCCGCGATGTCCCCGTGCGATACGGAAGTTTAGGGAGCATGTAACACACCGAGCTCGATCGTGTCAGGTAATCGCACCCGAACGTCTACGAGTAGCAGTGAATGTCCTCACGCCCCGTGCACGATCACTTTGCTGCCGTCCAGTTTCTGCGCCTCGCACAACGCGCGGTACACGCCAAGCACCGTCGGCGCGTCGAGCACGCCCGTGATGT
>CAZMBS010000175.1:0-7059 GCA_964564295.1 uncultured Streptomycetaceae bacterium | reverse complement strand
TTGTCGTCCAGGTAGGAAAACGGAATCGACGCGTCGCGATGGCCGACCTTCACGACGCCGGTATCCTTGATTTTCTTCAGCGTGCCGGTGAGTTCCTGCGCGACGACCGGTGCGCAGGCAAACGCGGTGGCGAGCAGCGCGAGCATGAGCTTCGAAATGCGGGTCATGATGTCTCCTGACGGATGGGCTACAAATGAAGGGGTGCGAAAAATCTTGCCGGGTGATCGATCCGGGTAGTGCAATCTAGCCGAAGCACCGCGCGTTGTCCAGCAAGCTTCCGACCGGGAAATAAATAAAGTGCAATAAATACAACAACTTATGCAATGTCCGCAGCGTTCGCATGCCATGCCGCGCAGGCGCGGGCGAGCGCACGCGTCGCATCCACGCACAGTTTGCCCACGGTGCTGTTCGCATATTCCATCGCGAGTGGCGTTTCGGTGCAGGCGAGGATCACCGCCCGGGCGCCGCGGTTCGCGAGCGCCTCGCATGCGCGCACCGCGAGCGGATGTGCCTCGGCCACGCTGTTGCGCTTCACGGCGTCGATCGCGGGAAGCACGAGATCGTCCTGCTCCCGCGGGGTGCTGACCACCACCTCCAGTCCGCGCGCAGCGAGTCGCTGCTGGAAGAACCCGGCCGCGATGGTGCCCTTCGTCGCGATCAGTCCGACGGTAGCGACACCTGCCGTTTTCAGGCGCAACGCATCGCAAGCCGCGTCGGCGATATGGATGATCGGCAGTCCGCCTCCACGCACGAGTTCATCGTACCAATGGTGCGCGGTGTTGCACGGTATCGCGATCGCGCCGGCGCCCGCTTCGCGCAGCGTGCGGATTCCCTTCAGCATGTGCGGCAGCGGCGATTCACCCGTGCCGAGGATCGCCGCCGGGCGCTCCGGGATCTGCGGCACCGAGTACACGATCGCGGGGACGTGCTCCTGATCGCGCACCGCAGGGGTTTCCTCGATGAGCTTCTTCAGGAAATCCACCGTCGCGAGCGGTCCCATGCCGCCCAGCACGCCAAGTATGCGGGAAGTCATGCCGGGAATCGGGGCAACACTGCGCTGCCCGACACCGTGTCTGCGGAGGCGGTCATGCCGGCCTCGGCGCGTGGCGCAAGCGGTTTCGGGTCGGGCGGCGCCATCATGCCGCCAGTATAATCCGTGGCACGGAACCGGACACCTGGATATTCCGGCTGGTGGAGTCGGACATGCCAGCACGCGGGCGCGCATGACAGAAGAGGGACGAGCGCTGCGCGCGGACGTCGTCGTGCTCGGCGCGGGCATCGTCGGGATCTGCGTTGCGCTGCATTTGCAGAAGCGCGGCCGCGCGGTGGTGCTGGTCGACAGGCGCGGCGCGGCGGAAGAGACTTCGTTCGGCAACGCGGGCCTGATCCAGCGCGAAGGCGTATACCCGTACGGCTTTCCGCACGATTTCGGCGCGCTGCTGCGCTACGGCCTCAATCGCACGATCGATGCGCACTACCATCCGTCCGCGTTACCGGCGCTCGCGCCGTTCCTGTGGCGTTACTGGGAGCATTCGCGCCCGGCGCGCCATGCCGACGTCGCGCGCCGATACGCGAAACTGATCGAACACTGCGTGACCGAGCACGATGCGCTCGCGGCCGAATCCGCGGCCGCCGGCTTCATGCGCCGCACCGGCTGGATCAAGGTGTTTCGCTCGGCGCGCGAACGGGACCGGCGTATCGCCGAGGCGGAACGCTGGCGGCGCGAGTTCGGAGTCAACTTTCGTGCGCTGGACGCCCGCGCGCTGCAGGAACTGGAACCGCATCTTGCCCCGGTCCTTGCCGGTGCGCTGCACTGGACCGACCCGGTGAGCGTGGACGATCCGCAGGCGCTTGCGCTCGCGTACTTGCGGCGCTTCGAAAGCCTTGGCGGCGGCTTCGTGCAGGGCAACGCCGCGAGTCTCGAACCGGACGGCACGGGCTGGCGGCTGCGTACCGTGCAGGGCGTCGCGGCCGCCGCGAACGTGGTCGTCGCGCTCGGCCCCTGGTCGGACGTGTTGACGCGCGCGCTCGGTTACGACCTCCCGCTCGCGGTGAAGCGCGGCTATCACATGCATTATCGGGCCGCCGGCGCGGCGCGGCTGAACCACCCGACGCTCGATACCGAACGCGGCTATTTTCTGGCGCCGATGCGGCGGGGCATACGGCTGACCACCGGCGCCGAATTTGCGTTGCGCGACGCGATCAAGACGCCGGTGCAGCTCGGGCGCGCCGAGCCCATCGCGCGCGACCTGTTCCCGCTCGGCGAGCGGCTCGATACCGAGCCGTGGATGGGCGCGCGTCCCTGCACGCCCGACATGCTGCCGATCATCGGACGGGCGCCCCGGCATGCGAATCTGTGGTTCGCGTTCGGTCACGCGCACCATGGTTTCACGCTGGGACCGGTCACGGGGCGGCTGCTTGCGGAATTGATCGCGGGCGTGACGCCGTTCGTCGATCCGGCGCCCTATTCTCCGGTCCGATTCGGCTCCGGTCCGTTCAGTCGCTAGTCGCGTCCACCGACGAACGGCGCGGCGTGCGGCGCCATGCCGCCGTTGCTGTGCGCAACGCCGGGTGCCACGCGCAGGGCCCACGCGAACGGTGCGTTCCGTTGCGCCGCGGCGCGTTTCGCCCTGTCGAAAAATGCATGGCCGCGCGAAAACCGGTGTTCGCCCTGCGCCAGGGCTTCCGGTGTCCGCCGCAGATCCGGATCGAGCGGATCGACGTCCCGGTCTCCCAGCAGCACGATGATTCTGCGGCTGAAAACTCCGGTGAGTTGCGGTGCGGACACCGCCGTGCCTCGAAGACCGTACGGCCAGTCCACGTCGCCTTCGGGCATCGTGTACCACCCGGCGTTCGCGACGACGGCGACGCGGTAGCGTGCATCGGGAAGCAGAAACGCGAGCCGGTGCACGAACTGGGCGCCCGCGGAGTGTCCGTAGATGTCGTAGGTGCGCGCGGTGAAACCGTTGGCGGCGCGCACGGCGTCGAAAATGTTCTCTATCGCCGCATAGGGCCATTGCTCGGGCGGAACGCGCGTGCCGTCGCGCTGCGTCAGGCGTTCCAGGTTGTAGTTGCCGCCGTACTGCGCGCGCGAAAATTCCGGCACCAGCAGCACGAAACGCCGCGCGTCGGCGAGCGGGATCCACGCCTTGCGGTAGCCCTCGCCGTTGCGACCGGTCCCATGCATGACGAACACGATCGGCGCATCGGCGTCCGCCGTCGCGGGCCTGTGGTACCAGACCTTGATGTGTCCCGATGTGCCGGCGCTGACGAACGGAAAGCCGAAGCTGCCGGACCCGTCGGAGAGGCGCGCATCGGCCGGCGCGGCGCTGCCCGTGCCGGCCGGCACGACGAATGCAAGGGCGGCTAACAGCCGCACGAATCCCGCGCGCATTGCAGGTTCAGACCGCGGCGTGTATTGCTGTGCTGCGACGGATCATGGCATGTTCCTGATTCGACAGCTTAATCCAAGAACGGGAACACCGAGGCCCTGCGGGCCGATGGATGGTAAAACGGTGTAAGTATGGCGTAAGTTCAATAAAGTGCTGTGTAAGGTAATGTCCTGTAACATGCGTCCGGGTTCCCGATAGGGACCTCGCCTGCGGATCGCGATGTACCAGCCGGATACTATCAGCCGGAAACGAACGCGCCCCTCAGATACGTTGTTCGACAATCAGCTGGTCAACCGGAGATCGCGATGGATGATGCACAACTGAACAAGACGCATGGCAAGAAGTTCGCCGACATGAGTTTCGGCGAGAAATTGAAACACATCGGAAAGGTATGCGTGTTTCTGGTCACCGGCGGGTTTGCGTTCCCGACGATGTTTTCGGATTGACGCGGACCGTACCGTGCGACCGGAAAAGGCGCCTCAGGCGCCTTTTTTGTTGCCGTCCCGCGCTAGAAAATCTTCGACGATGCGCGCGAGCCGCTCCGGCTGGTCGTGGTGCATCATGTGTCCGCAGTCGTCGATCCAGACCTCCTCCAGGTTCCGGAACGCGCGCGAGCGCTCGGTCAGTTCCGCGGGCGTATCCTTCAGATAACCTCCGCGTTTCGAGTCGCGTGCGTACACCCATAGCGTGGGCGCCGTGACCGCGGTCCAGCAGGCGATGTTTTCCTCGACGCGGAACAGCACGGGGTTCGCGCGTTTGTGGCGCGGGTCCGCGAGCAGTTCCACCGAACCGTCGTCGCACTGCCGTGCCCAGTGCCGGGCCAGAAATGCCGCGCGATCGGGCCTGAGACGCGGATTGCCTTCCATCAGCCGGGCGGCGACGGCCTCGAACGACGCATAGGGCTTGAGGCCCGGCGGATTCCGCAGTTGGTCGAGCCAGCGCCGGTAGCGCGCCGGCGCGTCGCCGGGCCGGGTCCGCGTCAGTCCGAACCCCTCGAGCGACACGAGGCTCGCGACGCGCTGCGGCCGGATTCCCGCGTACGTGAGCGCGATGAGTCCACCCATGCTGTGGCCGACGATGCGCGCGGGTACATCCGGCGAATAGATGTCCAGCAACGCCTCGAGATCGGCGTAATAGTCGGGAAACCAGTAGCCCTGCGGCGCGCGGTCGGACGGCCCGAACCCGCGCCAGTCCGGGGCGACGATGTGCCAGTCGCCTGCAAAACAGTCGACCAGGAACTGAAACGACGCCGAGACGTCCATCCAGCCGTGAAGCAGGAACAGCGTCGGCCGATCGGGGCTACCCCAGACGCGCACGTGGTAGCGCAGCCCCGATAGGTCGTGGTACCGAGAGTGGCTTGATTTCATGATGGAATCGGTAGTCGTGCTCCAGTAACATTATTGCGCATGCGCACCCCAACCCACATGGTGGAACGCAATCCGGTGCCCGCCGGGAGAAGTTTCCTGCGGGCCGCTTTCGCAATCCTGCTGCTGTGCGGCTGCGCGATGCAGTCGCTCACCGTGTACGCGGCCGGGTCGTTCGATCGCGGGCTGCTGTGGAGAATAGACGCGCAGGGCGTTGCGCCGAGTTATCTCTTCGGCACCATTCATCTCGACGACGCGCGCGTCACTGCGCTGCCCGGGCCCGTGCGCACGAGCCTCGACGGCGCGTCGAGCTTCACGATGGAAGTCACGTTCGATCCCGCCAACCTGCTGCAGCTCGCGGGTCGCATGGTTTATCTCGACGGACGGGACCTGCCGGGTGTCATCGGCGAAGCGCTGTTCAAGCAGCTCGTGCGCGAAAGCGCAAGTCTCGGCATCCCGGGCGACATGCTGCGCGTATTCCGGCCTTGGGCGATGGCGTTGCTGCTCGTGATGCCGCAGCAGCGTCCCGCGGATATACTGGACAACGTGCTCTTTCGCATCGCGACCGAGCAACGCAAGCCCGTGCATCACCTCGAAACCGTCGACGAGCAGATCGCCGCGTTCGAAGGCCTGCCGGAGGCCGACCAGGTCGTGCTGCTGCGCCACGCCGTCGAAAACCGCGCGCGCATGCCGCAGAACATCGCGCGCCTCGTCGATGCATACCTCGCGCGCGACCTTGCCGCAATGGCGAAATTGAGCGCCGACAATACCGGCGTCAGTGACGATATGCGGCGCGTCAACGCGTCGTTTCGCAAGCGCCTGCTCGACGAACGCCACGGACGCATGATCGAGCGCATGCAACCGCAGTTGCAGCAGGGCGGCGCCTTCATCGCGGTCGGCGCGTTGCACCTGCATGGCCCTGAGGGGCTGCTCGTGCTGCTGCAGGGCCGCGGTTACCGGGTGCAGCCGGTTTACTGAGGTCGCGAGCGCGCCATCGGGCGGGGATGTTGCAAGCCATTGTTTTAAATAAGTAATTCGAATCCCGGGGGCAGCGGGCTGAATTGCTAGAATAGCGGCATGCCGCCGATTTTCGTACACCTGCGCTTGCACAGCGAGTATTCGATCGCAGACGGCATCGTTCGCGTCGACGAGGCGGTGGAAGCGGCGGCGCGTGACGGCATGCCCGCGCTGGGATTGACCGATCTCAGCAACGTGTTCGGGCTTGTGAAGTTCTACAAGGCGGCGCGTGCGGCCGGCGTAAAGCCGGTCTGCGGCTGCGACGTGTGGATTACCAACAGCGCCGATCGCGACAAACCGTATCGCGCGCTGCTGCTCGCGCAGTCGCACGCGGGTTACCTGCGGCTCGGCGATCTGCTGACGCGCGCGTTTCGCGGCAATCAATACCGCGGCCGCGCGGAAATCGACAAGGAATGGTTCGCGGCGGGCACGGAAGGGTTGATCGCGACCTCCGGCGCGCATCTCGGGGATGTCGGGCAGGCGCTGATAGCCGACAACGGCGACCTCGCGCTGCGGCTCGCGACAGCGTGGCAGGCGTGGTTTCCCGGCCGTTACTACATCGAGGTGCAGCGGCCCGGCGCGGGCGCGATGACGAGCGGGGCCGCCGCCGTGCCGGTCGAGAACCACGTGCAGCTTGCCGTGCGTCTCGCCGCGACGCTGAAACTTCCGGTGGTGGCGACGCATCCGGTCCAGTTTCTGAAGCCGGACGACTTTCGCGCGCACGAGGCGCGCGTCTGCATCTCGGAGGGCTACACGCTGTCCGATCAGCGCCGGCCCAGAACGTTCACGACCGAGCAGTACTTCAGGACGCAGTCGGAGATGGCGGCGCTGTTCCAGGATCTGCCGGAAGCGCTCGCGAACAGCGTCGAAATCGCGAAGCGATGCAATCTGAAACTGGAACTCGGGACCAGCCGGCTGCCGCATTTTCCGACGCCGGGCGGCGCGAGCCTCGACGTGTTTTTGCGCGAGCAGGCCGCCGCCGGACTTGAAGCGCGTTTGCGGCAGCTCTACCCGGATGCCGAAGCGCGCGCGGCACAACTACAGCGTTATCGCGAGCGCCTGGATTTCGAGTTGAACACCATCATCCAGATGGGATTTCCGGGCTATTTCCTGATCGTCGCCGACTTCATCAACTGGGCCAAGGCAAACGGGATACCGGTCGGCCCGGGGCGCGGTTCCGGGGCGGGCTCGCTGGTGGCCTACAGCCTCGGAGTCACGGACCTCGATCCGCTGCGCTACAACCTGCTGTTCGAGCGCTTCCTGAATCCGGAGCGGATCTCGATGCC
>CAZMBS010000174.1:0-7080 GCA_964564295.1 uncultured Streptomycetaceae bacterium | reverse complement strand
CTATGACATCACATCACGATCGTTGTTCAGGGGATTTTTCAACAGGCTGCTAGTGTAAACCGCGCCCCGTGGCCGCGGGTCTCGAGTCGCGCCGGTTCAACATGTGGAGCGCCGCGCGCGGCCCTTCCCTATTCCGGTGCAATCGGTTACAACAGGCGCCGTCCCGCAGCGCCGCGCGCCAATTTCCCGGCCGAACTCCGTTGGTCATCAAACTCACACTGGCACTGACTTTTTTCAATTTCGTCGGCTCCACGGCGGCGCGCGTGGTGCTGATGCTCTACGCGCTGGAACTCGGCGCGCCGCCGTCGGCCGTCGGCATACTGGGCGGCCTGTTTTATCTCTTTCCGCTGTTGCTGTCATGGCCGGTGGGCACGCTTGCCGACCGCTACGGCGCGCGCGGACTCCTGGCGTTTGCGGGCGTTTGCGGCGTGGCGTCCATCGTGCTGCCGTACTTCGCTGGCACGCTGACGGCCTTTTACGCCGCCGCCGCGCTGAACGGGCTTGCACTCGCTTTTTTTCACGTCACGCTGCAGCACCTGATCGGCATCCTGAGCACACCGGACGAGCGCCCGGGCAACTTCAGCAATTTCAGCCTGACCGGCGCGGTCACGAATTTCATCGGCCCGCTGATTGCGGGTCTATCGGTCGACCATCTGGGCCATGCCGCGGCGTGCCTGTACATCGCCGCGTCGCCGGCCATCGGCCTCGTTGTGCTGCTCGTCTGGGGACACCGGTTTCCGCCCGGCAGCGGCAAGGCGCCCCAGGGCCCGGGCACGCTCGGCGCGATTTCGGACCGCGAGGTCTGGCGCATGTTGCTGACGAGCGGCCTCGTGCAGCTCGGCTGCGATCTCTTTCAGTTCTACATGCCCGTATACGGGCATGCGGTGGGTCTGTCGGCCTCGGCGATCGGCGCCGTGCTCGCGTCGTTTGCCGCGGCTTCGTTCGTGGTTCGCCTGTTTCTTGCCCGGCTCGTGAAACGCGTCCCGGGAAACGTGCTGCTCGCGTGGTCGTTCGGCGTGGGTGCCGTCGGTTTCGCGCTCGCCTCGGTCGCGACGCAGGCCTACGCACTCGCCGCGGTCGCGTTCCTGTTCGGCCTCGGCATGGGACTCGGGATTCCGCTTACCGTGATACTCATCTACGACCGCATTCCGGAAGGACGCTCGGGGCAGGTGCTGGGGCTGCGGCTTACCGGCAACAATTTCGTGCGCGTGACGGGTCCCGTCGTGTTCGGTGCTATCGGTTCCGTAGTGGGACTCGCGCCGGTATTCTGGATCAGCGCGGCCGCGATGGGATTCGGGGTCTGGCTGTCGCGCCGGCCCGCAAATAACGCGCGGTAAGCAGCCGCGGGCGCCGTTATTTCGCGAGTTGCTTCAACTGCTGCAGCAACTCGGCAGGCACCTCGACTCCGTCCGAGCGCGCTGCCGCCGTGAGGCGTTGCCGGCGCGCACCGGGCAGCCGCACGCCTTCGTCCGCAAGCATTGCGGAAATGAAGGCTTCGATGCGGGAATGGTAGATGTCCGCGCCGGCGATCGCGCCCGGATCGATTGCAATGATCGCGTGGCCGATGCGCGGTCTGTTGCCGGGTTCGAAGTAGGAATCGTTTTCGAAGCTCAGCGCGGCGCCGGTCAACGCCCCCGAAAGCATTTCCACCATGAACGCAAGCGCGGTGCCCTTGACTCCGCCGATCGCGAACAGGCTGCCGGTCAGGGCGGCTTTCGCATCCGTGGTCGGATTGCCGTGTATGTCCACGGCCCAGCCGAGCGGTATCGGTTTGCCTTCCTTGGCGGCCAGCATGATCTTGCCGCGCGTGACTTCGGTAAGCGACATGTCGACGACGACCGGCTCTGCGCCGCGCCGCGGGAAAATCGCCGCGAGCGGGTTCGTTCCATAAAGCGGCTTCCGACCGCCCCAGGCATTGATCGCAGGCGGCGAATTCGAACAGGCGATGCCGACGAGCCCCGCGGCAGCGACCGGACCGAGATGGTACGCCGCGGCGCCGAAATGATGGCTGTTCGTGACGCCGGCGAAAGCCACGCCGTACCGCTTCGCGCGCTTCACGGCCTCCGACGCCGCGATGGCCGCCGCCGGAAACGCGAGCCCGCCACCGGCATCGATCAGGCACGTCGCGCCGAGCCGTTTCACGATTTTCGGTCTTGCCTTTCCCGCGGCGCGCCCTTCGCGCAGGTGTTGCGCGTATAACGCAACGCGAGATAGTCCGTGCCCGGAGAGCCCCTCCGCTTCGGCAACGGCCAGTGCCTGCGCCGTCGACGTCGCCATGGATTTCGACGCGCCGGCGCGCTTCAACGCACGCGCGGCAAGTTGTGCCAGTTCATCAACAGTATGGCGCGGCATGGGTAACGATTTGTTTTAGAAGCATTTTTTTCCGGCGTTCAGTCGAGCGTCGTGCCCGAGCGCTTTGCAACGTCGGCCCACTTCGCGGCCTCCACGCGAAAAAACGCAGCGAACTCCGCGGGCGTGTTGCCGACGGCGACCGCGCCTTCGGATTCGAGCCGCTGGCGCACGTCGGGCTCGCCCAACGCGCGCACGACGTCGCGATGCAACCGGTCGAGAATCGGCTGCGGCGTGCGCGCCGGCGCGAAGAATCCGTTCCACTGCAGCGCCTCATGGTCGCGAATGCCCGCTTCGATCATCGTCGGCACGTCGGGAACAACGTGCGAGCGGGTTTTCGCCGCGACGCCCAGGCCGCGCAGTTTTCCCGCCTTGATCTGCACCTGCGCCACCGGCATGACCAGCATCGAAAACTGCGCCTCGCCCGACAGCACGGCGACGCTCGCCGGCGCCGCTCCCTTGTACGGCAGGTGGGTGATGCGCACGCCGCTGTTGAGGCGCAACAGTTCCATTGCGAAATGCGACAGCGTGCCCGCGCCGGCCGAGGAGTACGCCACCGCATCGGGTTTCGCCTTCGCCAGCGCGACGAGTTCCTTGACGTTGCGCACGGGTAACGAAGGATGCGCGACGAGCACGAACGGATAGGACGATGCCATCGAGATCGGCATCAGATCCTTCACCGGATCGTACGCGAGCTTGCGAAACACCGCCGGGCTGATCGACAGAGACGAATTGCCGAACAGCAGCGTGTAGCCGTCGGGCGTCGCCTTCGCGACAAGCTCCGCCGCGATGTTGCCGCTTGCGCCCGCGCGATTGTCAGCGACGACCGTCTGCCCGAGCGACGCCGTGAGTTTCTGCGCGACCACGCGCGCAACCAGATCGCTGCCGCCACCCGCGGGAAACGGCACGACGAGGCGCACCGTGCGGCTCGGATACTCCTGCGCGAACACCGGTGATGCGGCGAGAATTCCCGCCGCGATCACGCACAGCATGGGGGTGCGATATCGGTTCATGTTGCGTTTTCCCCTGGTGGCGCGCGACGACCATTCGTCGCGCAGTTCACTGTTTGACGAACCCGAGCTCGCGCAACAATCTGCCGGCGATCTCGCGCTCCGCTTCCAGCTCCCGGCGGAACACCGCCGAGGCGGCGTACGCTTCGAACCAGCCGCGGTTCTGCATCTGCGCGCGCCAGGCGTCGCTGCGCGCGAGCTTGCCGAACACGTCGTCCCAATGCGCGATCGCTTCGCGCGAGATCGCGCCCGGCGCGAACACGCCGCGCCAATGCAGTATCGTCACGTCGATGCCGAGGCTGCGCCAGGTCGGAACGTCCTGCAGCGCGCCGCCGAGCGGCACCGGCGCGGACGACGACAGGATGCGCACGCGCCCCGCCCTGGCCTGCTCCGCAACCTCCGATGCCGCGTTGGCGATCACCGGCACGTGCCCGCCGAGCAACTGCGTCATGAGGTCGCCGCCGCTCTTGAACACGACGACCCGCACCTTGCGGTGATCGACGCCGTACGCCTGCGCCGGCCGCACGATGTTGAAGTAATCGTTGCTCGGCGACGAGCCCACGCCGAACACCACCGACGCCGGATCGGCCTTGAGGCGGTCGAGTATCTCGCGCGCGCTCTTGATCGGCGAGTCGGCGCGCACGGCCCACACGAGATATTCGGTCAGCATGCGCGCGACGGGCGTCACTTCGTCGATGCCGATGGGTGTCGTGCCGAGGATCTTGTTCTGGTAGATGCGGCTGCTGTCGACGTAGAGAAAGTGCGGATCGCCCTTCTTCTGCGCGAGATAGGCCTTGGCGACGTCCCCGGCGGCACCGCCGATGTTGTTGATGCCGAGCGGCTCCCCCGTGATCTTCGCCTCGCGCAGCGTCTGGTCGATGGTGCGGCCCAGCGCATCGAGCCCGCTGCCGGCCGCTGCCGGGACCACCATTTCGATGCGCCGGCCGGGTGTGGGGGCCGCGGCGTCCAGTCCGGCGGACAGCAGCAACAGCGGCACGAGCCGTGCAACGGTGCGCAGGGCGAGGTTCATGAGGGCGTTCCTTCCTTCAACAGGGACTGCCCGGGCTTCACGCGCGTGAAATGCACCGGCCGCGTCGTGATCTCGAATCGATCGTCGGCCCAGGTCACGCAGGTATAACGCGAGTTTTCGAGATCGCGCACTTCGGGAAAGTCCTCGCGGAAATGTGCGCCGCGCGAATCGTCGCGCGCCATCGCCGCGAAGCGGATCGATTTCGAGACCAGCACGAGATTCTTCAGATTCAGCCAGTCGTGCCATGTCAGGTTGTACGCGGGGCTCGACCCGTCGACACCCGCCGCGTCGAGCCGCGCATCGAGTTCGTCGAGCGCGCCCTCGGCGCGTGCCAAGCCCGTCGCGTCGCGCAGGATGCCGACGTCATCCCACATCACGTCGTAGAGCCGCTCGCGAATGTCCGACAGGTCGGCCGCGGGACGCGACAGCGGCGCCCGGCATGCGGCAATGGCGGCATCGATGGCCTCGCGATCCGGCTCGCGATACCCGCCGTTCGCGCGAATCCATCCCGGCATCACGTCGCCCGCGATGCCGCCGAACACCGTGGAGTTCGCGACTCCGTTTCCGCCGAGCCGGTTCGCCCCGTGCACGCCCCCCGAGTCCTCCCCCGCGGCAAAAAGCCCCGGCAGTTCGGTCGTGCAGTCGGTGCGGAACACCACGCCGCCCATCATGTAATGCGCGGTCGGCACCACGTCGACGATGCCGGACACGAGGTCGAAGCCGCAGTCCGCGCAGCGTTCGACCATGCCCTTGAACTCCTTGCGCACCATGACCGGGTCGAGATGCGCCATCGTGATGTACAGGCCGCCGCTCGGCCCGACGCGGCCTTCGCGCATTTCCTGATACATGCCGCGCGAGACGATGTCGCGCGTCGCGCGTTCGTTCCGGGAATCGTACTTGTGCATGAACCGTTCACGGGCGCCGTTCAGCAACTGGCCGCCCGCGCCGCGCAACCCCTCTTCGATGATCGTGCCGGTGATGCGCGTGTGCGGCCCGGCAATGAGCCCCGTGGGGTGGAACTGCACCATCTCCATGTCGCGCAGCGCGAGCCCCGCGCGCAACGCCATCGCCATGCCGTCGCAAGTCTTGTCGCCGGACGGCGTATGGAACTTGTACATGGTCGGGCCGCCGCCGGTCGCGAGCAGCACGGCCTGCGCCTGCACGAACACGAATTCGCCGCTGCGGATGTCGATCATCAGAACGCCGGCGAGCGCGTCACCCTGCCGGCTCTTGATGAACGTGACGGCGCGATGCTCCTCGAGACGCCGGATGCCGCGCGACCAGGTCTGCTCGGCGAGGCGGTTGATGATTTCAATGCCGGTCAGGTCGCCCTTGTGCACCGTGCGGTCGAAGGTCTGTCCCGCGAACGCCTTCTGGTGCACCGAGCCGTCGGGATTCCGGTCGAAGAAGCACCCGAGTTCGTTTTCGAGCTCGTGGATGCGCTCGATCGCGGTTTCAACGAGCGTCCACGCGAGGTCCTGGTCCGGCAGCCACTTGCCACCCTCGATCGTGTCCATGAAGTGCCGCTCGACGGAATCCTTCGGGTCGAGCGCCACGTTGTAGCCTCCCTGCACCATGCGCGTGCAGCCGCTTTTTCCGAACAACCCCTTCACCGCGACGGTGATCGACAATGCGGGATTCTTCTGATGCGCGTGCAGCGCGGCGAACAACCCCGCGCCGCCCGAGCCGAGGATCAGGATGTCGGTCTTCAGCGTGTTCATTCGGGCATCATCCTCGCGGCCGTGGCTTCGTGCAGGTCAACCGGCCTTGACGCCGAGCGAGGCGAGCGCGGCCGCGCGCCTGTCGCGCGCCTTGCGGTTCACTTCGGTGTAGAGGCTCCCGCCATGACTGTCCATGGACACGAGCAGCGGCCCGAAGCCTTTCACGCGGAATTTCCACAGCGATTCGGGATTGAGATCGTCGAGATCGACCTCCTCGATCTGTTCGACCCACGTGGTCTCCAGCGCCGCGGCGCCGCCGATGACGGCGAGGTACACGCCGCCGAGGTCCTTGAACGCCTGCTCCGAGGCTGCGAAGAGCCCGCCCTTGCCGATGATGATCCGCACGCCGTTGCGCTCCATCAGCGGGCGTGTGAAACGCTCCATGCGCGCGCTGGTCGTGGTGCCGATGCAGATCGGCGCGTAACCCGAAGGATGCGCGGCGGTTTCGCCGACCCACTTCACGTTCGGCGCGGTATGCACCACCGCGTGGCCGCGCAGGTCGAAGCGCGTCTCGCGGCCATGGTCGAACATGTGGATCAGCGTCGCGTCGCGGATGCCGTACAAGGTGCCGTTCAGCGTCACGGTGTCGTTGATCCGGAGCCGGCGGACGTCCGCTTCGGCGACAGGCATGTGAAAGTCGTAGTGCGCCATGTTCAGAACCCGTACGCGAGCCCGGCCGGCGTGATCGTCGCGCGCGCGCGCCGCGCCGAATGGCATTGCATGTTCACCGCCACGGGATTCATCGTGATGTGCGTCGCCGCAGTTTCGACATGCACGGCGAATGCGGTCGAGTCGCCGCCCAGCCCCTGCGGGCCGACGCCGAGCTGGTTCACCGCCGCCGAGAGCTCCCGTTCGAGTGTCGCACCCTCGGGGTCTTCGCACACCGACCCCAGCGGGCGCGTCGCCGCGACCTTGGAGAGATGCACGCAGAGGTCCGCCGTGCCGCCCACACCCACGCCGACGATGGTCG
>CAZMBS010000173.1:0-7086 GCA_964564295.1 uncultured Streptomycetaceae bacterium | reverse complement strand
CGCTGCCGGAAGACGTCGACAAGCATCCCAAGATCGCCGTCGTCGGCCGCCCGAATGTCGGCAAGTCGACGCTGGTCAATGCGTTGCTCGGCGAGGAGCGCGTCATCGTGTTCGACCAGCCGGGGACCACGCGCGATTCGATCTATATCGAGTTCGAGCGCGCGGGCAGACGGTATACGCTCATCGATACGGCGGGAATGCGCAAACAGGGGCGCCGGGAAGACGCGGCCGAGAAGTTTTCGGTGGTCAAGACCATGCAGTCGATCGGCGACGCCAACGTCGCGATACTGGTGCTGGATGCCCGCCAGGAGATCTCCGAGCAGGACGCCCACATCGCGGGGTTCATCCTCGAGGCCGGGCGCGCGCTGACGGTCGCAGTCAACAAATGGGAGGGACTCGACGAATACGACCGCGACATGGTCAAGCGCACGATTTCGCGCAAGTTGAACTTTCTGGATTTCGCGCGGCTGCATTTCATTTCGGCGCTGCAGGGGCAGGGCATCGGCGCGCTGATGGGCTCGGTGGACGCCGCATACGCGGCGGCGATGGCGCGGTTGCCCACGCCGCGTCTCACGCGCGCGCTGCTTGCCGCAGTGACTCAGCAGCAACCGCCGCGTGCAGGGTACGGCCGTCCCAAACTGCGCTACGCGCATCAAGGCGGCGCCAATCCACCGCGGATCATCATCCACGGCAACGCGCTCGACCAGATTCCGGACACTTATCGCCGTTACCTGGAACGTTATTTCCGCGACGCGTTCAAACTGCAGGGGACGCCGCTCAAGGTCGAGTTCAAGACCGGGCGCAATCCGTACTCCCGGCGGTGACGGCGGTGGCCGGTCGCCTATGGCGCCACCCCGCAAAAGCGGGTAAAGTGGTCTTCCAAACTACCATACGTTCGAGGGCATCATGAGCAACAAAGGGCAGCTGTTACAAGACCCGTTCCTGAACACGTTGCGCAAGGAACACATTCCGGTCTCGATATACCTGGTGAATGGCATCAAGCTGCAGGGACAGATCGATTCGTTCGACCAGTACGTCGTGCTGCTCAAGAACACGGTCACCCAGATGGTCTACAAGCACGCGATTTCTACCGTCGTACCGGCGCGTGCCGTCAACCTGACGCTGGATCAAAGCGCTGACGCTTGACGTATCCCTTTGTTTTAATTGATGTTTGAACGTCCCCGCAGCGGCGGTGAGGCGGTTCTCGTCGGCCTCGATCTGGGCGCAGGCGATTTTCAGGAGAGCCTTGCGGAAGCGCGCGAACTCGCCGAGAGCGCCGGCGTGCGCGTGCAGCGGATCGTCCAGGGCCGTCGTGACCGCCCGGACCCCGCGCTGTACGCGGGACGCGGAAAGGTCGACGAAATCGCCGAGGCCGTAGCGAATGCCTGCGCCACCGTCGTCATATTCAACCACGCGCTTTCCCCGGTGCAGGAACGCAACCTCGAAAAGCGCCTGGCGTGCCGGGTCATCGATCGCACGAGCCTGATCCTGGACATATTTGCCCAGCGCGCGCGCAGTCACGAAGGCAAACTGCAGGTCGAACTCGCGCAGCTCGAGCATCTGTCGACCCGCCTCGTGCGGGGCTGGACGCACCTCGAGCGCCAGAAAGGCGGTATCGGCATGCGCGGTCCGGGTGAGACGCAGCTCGAAACCGATCGCCGGCTGCTCGGCAAGCGTGTCAAGGTGCTGAAGGAGAAGCTCGCGCGCGTGCAGGCGCAACGCGCTGTCCAGCGCCGCAGCCGGGGACGCGCCCACCTCTATTCGATCTCGCTCGTCGGTTATACCAATGCGGGCAAGTCGACGCTGTTCAACCGCCTGACGCGTGCCGGCGCCTATGCGGCAAACCAGTTGTTCGCGACGCTGGATACGACGACCCGGCGCGTGCACGTCGAAAACGGCGCGAACATCGTGCTGTCCGACACCGTGGGTTTCATCCGCGCGCTGCCGCATACGCTGGTCGCGGCGTTTCGCGCAACGCTCGAGGAAACCGTGCAGGCGGACCTGCTGGTGCACGTGGTGGACGCCGCGAGTCCGGATCGCGCCGCCCAGATCGAAGCAGTCAATACCGTGCTGGCCGAGATCGGCGCCGGCGGGATTCCGCAGCTTATCGCGTACAACAAAATCGATCTCGTGCCCCTCGCGCCGCGCGTGGCCCGCGGAGAATGTGGTAATATTTCAAGTGCTTGGATCAGTGCGCACACGGGGCAGGGCCTCGACGTGCTGCGCCAGGCACTCGCGGAATACGCTGCCGCGGCCAACCAGGGCACGAACCTGGAACGCATCGTGGCGGCTTAACAGAAATTTCAATCCATGGTCGGCTATTTTCGGTCGCTGCGCGACATCTGCAAGGAACGTGCGCTGCGCCTGCTCGGGGCGCTAATGTCGCTGAACGACCCGAATTGGGGGCGGCGCCCGGGTCAGGGCGGCAACAATCAGGGGCCGCCGGACCTTGACGAGGTCTGGCGCAGCTTCACGCGCAAGCTCGATGGCCTGTTCGGCAAGAAGGGCGGCGGGGGCGACGAGAGCGGTCCGCCCGATCCGGGCCCGCAGCCGATGGGCAACGGGCCGCTGATCCTGATCGGACTCGTGGTCGCCGTGTGGCTCGCAAGCGGCTTTTACATCGTCAATGAAGGTCAGCGCGGCGTGGTGCTGCGGTTCGGCAAGTATGTCGATCCGCCGACGCTGCCGGGCCCGCGCTGGCATCTGCCGTACCCGATCGAATCGGCGCAGGTGGTCAACGTGGCCCAGGTGCGCACGGTCGAAGTCGGCTATCGCAACAACGTCAAGAGCAAGGTGCTCAAGGAATCCCTGATGCTGACCGACGACGAGAACATCGTCGACGCGCAGTTCGCGGTGCAGTACGTGCTGAAAAGCCCGAGCGATTTCCTGTTCAACAACCGCTCGCCCGACGATTCCGTGCTGCAGGCGGCAGAGACCGCGATCCGTGAAATCGTCGGCAAGAGCAGCATGGATTACGTGCTGCAGGAAGGGCGGGCGGAAGTCGCGGCGCGCGCGCACAAGCTGATGCAGGTCATTCTCGACCGTTACGGCACCGGCATCAGCGTGAGCAAGGTGACCATGCAGGACGCGCAGCCCCCCGAGCAGGTGCAGGCCGCGTTCGCCGATGCCGTGAAGGCCGGGCAGGATCGCGAGCGGCAGAAAAACGAGGGTCAGGCGTACGCGAACGACATCATTCCGAAGGCGCGCGGGATGGCCTCGCGCCTGCTGCAGGAGGCGGAGGGCTATCGCAGCAAGGTCACCGAGGAAGCGGAAGGCGATGCGTCCCGGTTCCGCGCGATCGTCACCGAATACAACAAGGCGCCGCAGGTGACGCGCGACCGGCTGTATCTCGATGCCATGCAGCAGATCATGAGCAATACCACGAAGGTGCTGGTCGACCAGAAAGGCGGAAACAACCTGCTGTACCTGCCGCTCGATCGCATCATGCAGATGACCGGCGCGATCCCGGGGGCCGAAGGCGTAGTCAAGCCGCCGGAACCGGCGCAGGCGGCACCGGAAGCAGCGCCGACGGCGCGCAGCCGCGAGGCATTCCGGTCGCGGGAACGGGAGGCGCGGCAATGAAGCAGAACATGAGTGCCGTGTTGGCGGGGCTCGTCGGGGTCGTGGCGGTGATTGCGTTGTCGATGTTCGTCGTCGATCAGCGGCAGAACGCGATCGTGTTCCGGCTGGGCGAAGTGGTGGACGTGAAGCGCGAGCCGGGGCTCTACTTCAAGGTGCCGCTGCTCGACAACGTGCGCTATTTCGACGTGCGCATTCTGACCATCGACACGCCCGAGCCGCAGCAGTTTCTGACGTCCGAGAAGAAAAACGTCCAGGTCGACCTGTTCGTCAAATGGCGCATCAACGACGTGCGGCAGTACTACGTGTCGGTCGGCGGCAACGAGCAGCCGGCGCAGACGCGGCTGTTGCAGACCGTCAACGACGGCCTGCGCGCGGAGTTCGGCAACCGGACCGTGCACGACGTCGTGTCCGGCGAGCGCGACAAGATCATGGAACTCATGCGGCAGAAGGCGAACGAGGACGCGGTGAAAATCGGCGTCGAAGTGCTCGACGTGCGTTTGAAGCGCGTCGATCTGCCGCCGGAAGTCAGCGGCTCGGTGTACCAGCGCATGGATGCGGAAAGGAAGCGCGTCGCGAACGAACTGCGCTCGACCGGTTCCGCCGAGTCCGAGAAAATCCGCGCGGATGCCGACCGCCAGCGCGCGGTGATCATCGCGCAGGCGTATCGCGAGGCACAGCGCATCAAGGGCGAGGGCGATGCGAAAGCGTCGGCGACTTACGCCAAGGCCTACGAGGCCAACGCCGAATTCTATGCGTTCTACCGCAGCATCGAGGCGTACAAGGCGAGTTTCAGGAATCGCGGCGACGTCATCGTGCTGGAACCGAATTCGGAGTTCTTCAAGTATTTCCGGTCGACCGGACGCCCGTCCCGTTAACCCGTCCGGCCGCTTCGCGCCACCGAATTCATTCGTCACGGCCGTCCATGCGCGACACCTTGCTGACCGCGTTCGCCCTGATGCTGGTGATCGAGGGCATTCTGCCGTTCCTGATACCCGCCATGTGGCGTGAGGCGTTCCGGCGGCTGACCGAACTCACGGACGGGCAGATCCGCTTCGTCGGGCTCACGTCGATGATCGCCGGCCTGCTGCTGCTGTATATTGCCAGGCGTTGAGCAGACGGAAATTCCCGCAATGCGAAACTGGCTCCTGCCCGAATACATCGAGGACATCCTCCCCGCGGAAGCGCTTCGCATCGAGCGTCTGCGCCGGGTGGTGCTCGACCTGTTCGCCGCGCACGGCTACGCACTCGTGATGCCGCCGCTGCTCGAATACGTGGAGTCGCTGCTGACCGGCACCGGGCACGACCTCGACCTGCAGACCTTCAAACTCGTCGATCAGTTGTCGGGCCGCATGCTCGGCGTGCGGGCGGACATCACGCCGCAGGTGGCGCGCATCGATGCCCATCTGCTGAATCGCAAGGGCGTCACGCGGCTCTGCTACGCGGGGAGCGTGCTGCGCACGCTTCCCGACGGCATGAATCGCACGCGCGAGCCGCTGCAGATCGGGGCGGAAGTATACGGTCACCGCGGCATCGAGAGCGATATCGAAATCCAGCGCCTGCTGATGGACACGCTGGCGGCGGCGCGCATTCCGGACGTCTACCTCGATATCGGCCACGTCGGGGTGTTCCGCGGCATCCTGCGTCGCGCGCGCGTGGCGCCGGCGCTGGAATCGGACCTCTTTCGCGCGATGCAGGCCAAGGATGCGCCGGCGTTGCGCGAGCTCGCGCGCGGTCTGGACCGGCGCACTCGCGACGCGGTCGTGATTCTGCCGGAATTGTACGGCGGTCCCGAGGTGCTCCGGGTCGCGGCGCGCCGCCTGCCGGGATACCCGGACGTCAAATCGGCCGTGCGCGATCTCGAGGCGTTGTCGCGCGGGCTCAAGGATGTCGCGCGCATCCGCTGTTTCGACCTCGCCGAACTGCGCGGCTACCATTATCACAGCGGCGTGGTGTTCGCCGCCTACGCGGAAGGCTCGGTGAACGCGCTGGCGCTGGGCGGGCGCTACGACGAGGTGGGCAAGGCGTTCGGACGCGCGCGACCGGCCACCGGATTCAGCATCGATTTGCGCGAACTGGCGGCGGCCGGCCCGAATACCGGCGCCGTTTCGGGAGTCCTCGCGCCCTATCGACCCCGCGACCGCGCATTGCAGCAGCGCATCGCGAGACTGCGCGCGCGCGGCACGGCGGTCATCGTGGATCTGCCGGGGCACGCGGGCGCGCTCGACGAGCTCGGGTGCGATCGCAGGCTGATTCGGCGCAATGGCCGGTGGGTCGTGGATAAAATTCGTTAACTCATTGTATTATTTTAGTAATTTCAAGTCGCGTGCAGCGTCTTGGCAGCAACAAGGATGCGTTTGATATGGCAAAGAACGTAGTGGTCGTCGGTACCCAGTGGGGCGACGAAGGCAAGGGAAAAATCGTCGACTGGCTGACGGACCATGCGCAGGGTGTAGTGCGCTTCCAGGGCGGGCACAACGCCGGGCATACGCTCGTGATCGGCGGCAGGAAAACCGTGCTGCATCTGATTCCGTCGGGCATTCTGCGCGACTCGGTGGCGTGCTACATCGGCAACGGGGTCGTTCTGTCTCCGCGCGCCTTTCTCGAGGAATTCGACGCGTTGCAGGCGGCGGGCGTGGACGTTGCGTCGCGGCTGCGCATCAGCGAAGCATGCCCGGTCATCCTGCCGCATCACGCCGCGCTCGATCTCGCGCGCGAAGCGGCGAAGGGCGCCGGCAAGATCGGCACCACCGGGCGCGGCATCGGGCCCGCGTACGAGGACAAGGTGTCGCGTCGCGGCATCCGGCTTCAGGATCTGTTTCATCGCGAGCGGTTTGCGGCGAAACTCGGCGAAGTGCTCGATTTTCACAACTTCGTGCTGCAGCACTACTTCAAGGCGGCGACGGTCGATTTCCAGAAGACGCTCGATGAGACGCTGACGCTTGCGGAACGCATACGGCCCATGGTGGCGGATGTTCCAAGGCTGCTGTTCGAAGCACAGCAGGCGGGAAAGAGTCTGTTGTTCGAGGGCGCGCAGGGAACGCTGCTCGACATCGATCACGGCACTTATCCCTACGTGACATCGAGCAACTGCGTCGCCGGCGCGGCCGCGGCCGGCGCGGGCATCGGGCCGCAGAGTCTGCATTACGTTCTCGGTATCACGAAAGCGTACACGACGCGTGTCGGATCGGGGCCGTTTCCGACGGAGCTCGACGACGACATCGGCAAGGGAATCGCGAGCCGCGGCAACGAGGTCGGTGCGTCGACCGGGCGTCCGCGGCGCTGCGGCTGGTTCGATGCCGCCGCACTGAAGCGTTCCATCCAGATCAACGGGGTGTCGGGACTGTGCGTGACGAAACTCGACGTCCTCGACGGCATCGAAACGGTCCGGCTCGGCGTTGGCTACCGGATGAACGGCGCGGCGCGCGACATCCTGCCGTTCGGCGCCGAAATGCTCGCCGAATGCGAGCCGGTGTACGAAGAGATGCCGGGATGGAGCGACAGTAC
>CAZMBS010000172.1:0-7145 GCA_964564295.1 uncultured Streptomycetaceae bacterium | reverse complement strand
CGGGGGTCCGTGAGGATTCTCGTGACCAATGGCGATGGCGTGGACGCGCCCGGGTTTCGGGCGTTGCTGCGCGTGCTGCGCGCCCGCGACGACTGCTGGGTCAAGATATCGAGCTGGTACCGTCGCACGCGCGCGGGCCCGCCCGCGTACGAGGACATGCGGCCGCTCGCGCAGGCGCTCGTTGCCGCGCGGCCGGATCGCTGCGTGTGGGGCAGCAACTGGCCGCATCCGCAGTGGCACGGCCCCATGCCCAACGACGGCGATCTCGTCGACGTGTTCTGCGACTGGGTTCCCGATCGGTCGGTGCGGCAACGCATCCTGGTCGACAATCCGGCGCGGCTCTACGGGTTCGAGTAGACTTTCATCGCATGACCATCCATCTCGCGTTTCTCGGCGCGGGCGCCGTGGGGGGATTCGTCGGCGGCGGTCTCGCCGGCGCCGGGCATGACGTGACGCTGATCGACGCGTGGCCCGAGCACGTGGCGGCCATCCGCCGGGATGGCCTGCGCGTCACCACGCCGGAGGGAAGCCGCGTTGTCCGGGCGCGGGCGCTGCACGTGCACGAAGTGCAGGACCTGCGCAGGCACCCCGTCGACATCGCGGTCATCGCGACCAAGTCGTACGACACCGAATGGGCGACGATGCTCATCCGTCCGTATCTGGCGCCTGCCGGATACGTCGTTTCCCTGCAGAATTGCATCAACGAAGAGCGTATCGCCGGCATCGTGGGATGGGGCCGGACGGTGGGCTGTGTTGCCCACACGATCAGCGTCCGCGTCGAAGGACCGGGACACGTTGCCCGCACGCGAAAGGCGGGCGGCGCCGCGCGGCACGTATTCAGCGTGGGGGAAATCCATGGCCGCATCACGCCGCGCGCGGAGCAACTGGCCGGCATTCTTGCCGCGGTCGACGGCGCGACCGTGACGAACAACCTGTGGGGCCTGCGTTGGTCCAAGCTCACGCTCAACGCCATGCACAACGGCCTGTGCGGCATCACGGGCCTCAACCACCACGGCGTCGCCGAGCGCATCGGGCCGAGACGCATTTCCATCGGCCTCGGCGGGGAAGCCATCGCGGTCGGCAGGGCACTCGGCTACGACATCGGGCCGATCCGCAAGCAGGACCCCGAAGTCTGGCTCGCGGCGGCGCGGGGCGACCGTACCGCGCTTGCCGTGATCGAAAAGGTCATTGGTGACGAGGTGAAGAACATGACCGACGACGGCAGGCCCTCGACCGCACAGGACATGCTGAAGGGCCGCCGCACCGAGATCGACGCAATCAACGGTCACGTGGCGGCAAAGGGGCGGGAATCCGGCATCCCGACGCCCCTGCAGGATGCCATCGTCGATCTCGCGCACCGGGTGGAATCCGGCGAACTTGCGCCGGGTGAAGCGTGCCTGCAGGAACTCGCCCGGCAGGTCGGCGCCGGCTGATGCCGGACCATGGCGCGCGCGCGTAGCGATGCCCCCGTCGCACGATTCCTACGTCGCGCCGCGGTGGCTGCCCGGCGGCCATGCGCAGACGATCTACGCCGCCAGGTTCGCGCCGCGTCCCGCGGTCGCGTACCGGCGCGAACGCTGGCACACGCCGGACGGAGACTTTGTCGATCTCGACTGGGCCGTGCCACCGCGCGTGCGCGCGGACGAACGCATCGCGCCGCTCGTCACGCTGTTTCACGGTCTTGAAGGCGATTCGCGCAGCCACTACGCGCTCTGCCTCATGCACGCGGCGCTCGCGCTCGGCTGGCGCGGCGCCGTGGTCCACTTCCGCGGTTGCAGCGGCGAACCCAATCGGCTCGCGCGCGCCTATCATTCCGGCGACAGCGCGGAAATCGACTGGATTCTGCGGCGGCTGCGCGACACGGCCGGCGACGCGCCACTGTTCGCGGCCGGCATTTCACTGGGAGGCAACGCGCTGCTGCGATGGCTCGGCGAACGGGGCCGCGATGCCGCCGCCGTCGTCGACGCGGCGGGCGCGGTGTCCGCGCCCGTGGATCTCACCGCCGCCGGCGACGCGCTGGGCAGCGGCTTCAACCTTGTTTATACGAGAAACTTTCTGGCCACGATGAAGGTGAAGGCGCTGTCCAAACTCGAGCGGCATCCCGGTCTCTACGACGCGGTGCGCGTGCAGGCATCGCGGACGCTGCGCGAGTTCGACGACCTCGTGACGGCACCGCTGCACGGTTTTCGCGATGTCGACGATTACTGGACGCGCGCGAGCGCAAAGCCCGTGTTGCGCGACATCCGGGTGCCGACGCTGCTCATCAACGCGCGCAACGATCCGTTTCTGCCGGCGACGGCATTGCCGCTGCCACAGGAACTCTCGCCGATGATTACGGCGGAGTTTCCCCACGCGGGCGGTCACGTCGGATTCGTCACCGGTGGTTTGCCCGGCCGGCTCGACTGGCTCCCCGCCCGCCTGCTGCGCTTCATGGCCGGCGCGACGGAGAACACGCGACCATCATGAACCCGCGTCGCAACAGCACGATCCCTGACTCGCGCCGATCCGCGCGGGCGTTGTCTTGGTCGCGACACAGTCGTGTGGGAAAATAGCGCCCGCCATGACACACCCTCCCTCGCTCGAAGCTCCCCCGGAAATTTTCAAGGCGTACGATATCCGCGGCATCGTCGGCCGCACGCTGACGCCGGGAGTCGTGATCCACATCGGTCGGGCCATCGGCTCGGAAGCGATTGCGCGCGGTCGGCGCGAGGTCGCGATCGGCCGCGACGGGCGCGAATCCGGTCCGGAACTCTCTGCCGCGCTGGCGACCGGCTTGCGCGCCGCCGGGGTCGACGTGATCGACGTCGGGCAGGTCGCGACGCCCATGCTCTACTTTGCCGCCTACCACCTGAACACGCTGTCGGGCGTCATGGTCACGGGGTCGCACAATCCGCCCGAATACAACGGCCTCAAGATCATGCTGGCCGGCGACACGCTGTCCGGCGAGGCGATCCAGGCGCTGCGACAGCGCATCGTGACCGGCGCGCTCGCGCACGGCGCCGGCGCGTACCGGACCGAGAACGTGCGCGAGCAGTACCTGTCGCGCATCACCGGCGACGTGAAACTCGCGCGGCCCCTGACCATTGCGGTCGACTGCGGCAACGGGGTCGCGGGGGCAACCGCGCCGGAACTCTATCGACGGCTCGGATGCACGGTGCGCGAACTCTTCTGCGATGTGGATGGACGCTTTCCGAACCACCATCCCGACCCGTCGCAACCGGAGAATCTCGCGGACCTCATCCGCGCGCTGGCTGCCGGTCAGGGTGAAATCGGCCTCGCGTTCGACGGCGATGGCGACCGGCTGGGCGTCGTGACGCGCGGCGGCAAGATCATCTATCCGGACCGTCAGCTCATGCTGTTCGCCGCCGACGTGCTGTCGCGCGTTCCCGGCGGCGAAATCGTGTTCGACGTGAAATCCACGCGCAATCTGTTTTCGTGGATACGCCGGCACGGCGGGAAACCGGTGCTGTGGAAAACCGGCCACTCGTTCATCAAGAAAAAACTGCAGGAATCCGGCGCGCCGCTCGCGGGCGAGATGAGCGGGCACGTATTTTTCAAGGAACGCTGGTACGGATTCGACGACGGACTCTATGCCGGCGCGCGGCTGCTCGAAATCCTGTCGCGCTCCGCCGATCCGGGCACGGTGCTCGAAGCGCTCCCGGACGCGATTTCCACGCCGGAGCTGCACATCCGGGTCGCGGAAGGAGAAAACTACACGCTGATGAACCGCCTACGGGAAACTGCGCGATTCGAAAATGCCAGCGAAATCATCACGATAGACGGACTGCGCGTCGAGTACCCGGATGGCTTCGGGCTCGCGCGCCCGTCCAACACGACACCAGTCATCGTGCTGCGGTTCGAAGCGGACAACGACGCGGCAATCCGGCGCATCCAGCAGGACTTCCGGCAGGCGCTGCTCGCGGTCATGCCCGGCATCGCGCTGCCGTTCTAGCGCGGCGGCCGCGGGCTACTTGCCCGACGCGAGCCCCACGTCGCGCATGAACTGCACCATCTCGGGCTGCTTCTCGGCAAGGTAGCGGCCGAATTCCGCGCCGGTCAGATACACGTTCTCGATCACGTTGCGCGCGGCGTAATCCTTCCACGCAGCGGTCTGGTGCGCCTTGACGAGCACCGCCTCCAGCATCGCCGTGCTCTCCTTCGGAACGTCGGCAGGGGACGCAAATCCGCGCCCGACGCCGGAGCGGACATCGAATCCCTGTTCGCGGAAAGTCGCGACGCCGGGCACCGCCGCCATGCGCTGCGCCGCCGGCACGCCGAGCAATCGCATCTTCCTTGCTTCCACGTGCGCGACGACTTCGCTCAGATTCTCGGTCGTCGCGTGCACGTGCCCGCCCAGCACCGACGTGACGGCCTGACCGCCGCGCATGGACACGATCTTGAAGCGCGCGCCGGTCAGCTTTTCGAGACGCCAGGCAAGGTAATGCGCCGTCCCGCCGAAGGAACCGACCGCGATCACGATGGACGCGGGCTCGCGCCGCGCCGCCTCGACGAAGTCCTTCACGCCGGCGTAGGGCGCGTCCTCGCGAACGGCGAGACTGTTGAGATCGAATCCGAGCATGCCGAGTGGCGTGAACCGGTCGAGGGAAAGATCGAGGCCGCTGCGCACGGCCGAGGTGAGCAGCACCGTGCTCGGCGCGGACAGCAGCGTGTACGGATCGCCGCGTTTTCCCGCGACGTGCTGGAACGCGATCGCACCGCCTCCACCGCCCTTGTTGACCACGACGACGGGCTGCGCGAGCAACTTCTCCCTGGTGATGATCTCCGCGACGGTGCGCGTGAAGAGGTCCGATCCGCCGCCCGCATTCGTATGCACGATCAATTCGATCGGCCGCGAGGGAAAGACCTGCGCCGCCGCCATCGGAGCCTGCGCCGTGAACACGACCGCCAGCGCACACAGCAACACGCGCGCCGGTCCGCGCATCGCGGATGCCACGTCAGCCTTTCCTGACCGCATCGAGGTCGACATACTGATTCTCCCCGTCGACCCGGTAGCGCCGTTTGGCGATGCGCGGGTAGTCGCAAACGTCGACCGGCCAGCGGTTGCCGCCGACGAGATACACGAGGTCCTCGGAATTCGGATTGCGCATCAGATGCGACTCGGACCCCGCGACGAAGCCCATGAAATCGCCGGGACCCACGTCGACGGTCCGGTCGCCGATCTCCGCCACACCGCGCCCGGACAGAATGTAGACCCACTCTTCGTCCTGGTGGTGGTAGTGGTACACGGTGCTGTCGTCTCCCGGCCTCACGCGCACGAGATGCACGCCGAGCGTCTGCAGTCCCGCCGCATCGCCGAGCGACTTCGTGTAGCGGATCGCGCGCGCGTTCAACGCGTGCACGAATTTTTTTTCCGGCATCGCCGCGATATCCGCGGCACGCAGCAGCGCCGGCTTGCGACTGGTTTGATCCGTCATGTCGTGGTCTCCAACGGCAGGAATGTTGCGATCAGCATACTCCGCCCGCACCCGCTCAAGTCCCCCGCCGCCAGCCCGGATTGCCTCTGGGACCGGCCGCGCGCATCACAGCTTCGACTCGACCCACGCCCGCACCGACGCAAGCGCATCGGGCAATTTCGCGGCATCCGTTCCACCGGCCTGCGCCATGTCCGCGCGCCCTCCTCCCTTGCCGCCCACCTGCTGCGCGACGTGGTTCACCAGTTCTCCGGCTTTCAGTTTTCCCGTCAGATCGGCGGTCACGCCCGCGATCAGCACGACTTTTCCGCCGTCCGCGGCGCCGAGCACGATCGCGGCGGATTTCAGCTTGTCCTTCAGCTTGTCCACCGCTTCGCGCAATCCCTTCACATCGGCGCCCTCCATGACGGCGGCGAGCACCTTGATGCCCTTCACGTCGCCGGCGCGATCCGACAACTCGTCGCCCTGCGACGACGCAAGCTTTGATTTGAGACGCGCGAGTTCCTTCTCCAGTTCACGGACGTTGCCGAGGATCTGCGCGATTTTCTGGCCGACCTCGCCCGGCGAGGCGCGCAGCGCCGCGGCAGCCGACACGAGCAGCGCTTCCCGGGCCTGCACGTGGGCGAGCGCCCCGTCGCCGGTCGTCGCCTCGATGCGGCGCACGCCGGCCGCGACCCCGGTTTCACCGGTCACCTTGAAAAATCCGATGTCACCGGTGCGCGCGACGTGCGTGCCGCCGCAAAGTTCCCGCGAACTGCCGATGTCGAGCACGCGCACCTCGTCGCCGTATTTTTCGCCGAACAGCGCCATGGCGCCACCCTTCACGGCGTCGTCGAACTTCATCACGCGCGCCGCGGTCGCGGCGTTGGCCAGTATTTCTGCATTGACCCGCATTTCGACGCGCCGGATCTCGTCCTCCGTCATCGGCGCGTTGTGCGAAAAATCGAATCGCGTCTTGTCGGCATCGACGAGAGAGCCCTTTTGCTGCACGTGCGCGCCGAGCACGTCGCGCAACGCCTTGTGCATCAGGTGCGTCACCGAATGGTTGCGCATCGTGTGCGAACGCCGCGCAACGTCGACGCGCGCCGCCACCGCGTCGCCCACCGCGATCGCGCCTGCGGCGATCCGGCCGTGATGACCGAACACATCGGCCTGGATTTTCTGCGTGTCCGTGACCGCAAACGTGCCGCCCGCGGCAACCAGTTCGCCCGCGTCACCCACCTGGCCGCCGGACTCGGCGTAGAACGGCGTGCGGTCCAGCACGACGATCGCGGCCTCGCCGCCGCCGGCCGACTGCACCGACGTGCCGTCACGGTAAATGGCCAGCACCTTCGCATCACCGACCGCGAGCGCGTCGTACCCCTTGAACTCGGTCTTCGCGCCCTTGTACTCGACCGCCGAACCCATCTGAAACTTCGACGCCGCGCGCGCGCGTTCGCGTTGCGCCTCCATCGCCGCCTCGAAACCCGCATGATCGACCCGCACGTTGCGCTCTCGCGCGATGTCCGCCGTCAGGTCGACGGGAAATCCGAACGTGTCATAAAGCTGGAACACGGTCTCGCCGTCGAGCATCTTGTCTTCGCGCGTGAGCGCCACTTCGAGCACTTTCATGCCGTTTTCCAGCGTCTCGGCAAAGCGCTCCTCCTCCTGCTTCAGCACCGCCGCCACGCGATCGCGCGCCGCGGCGAGTTCCGGATAGGCCGCGCCCATGGC
>CAZMBS010000171.1:0-7201 GCA_964564295.1 uncultured Streptomycetaceae bacterium | reverse complement strand
GGATCCGCGAACGACTCGAAGTGCCGGCTTCCCGGCAGATCCCTGGCGGTGTTGTCGTACTCGTAGCCGGGCGGCGTGGACACGTGGACCTTGAAGTCGAGCAGCGCCGCGGCCTGCAGCCAGGTCGTGCACACGTTGTTCGAATCACCGATCCAGGCGACGGTTTTCCCGGTGATGCTGCCGCGATGCTCGATGAACGTGAAGATGTCGGCCAGGATCTGGCACGGGTGGTACTCGTTGGTCAGCCCGTTCACGACCGGCACGCGCGAGTGCGCGGCGAATTTTTCGATGATCGCCTGCTCGAACGTCCGGATCATCACGATGTCCACCATGCGCGTGATGACCCGCGCGACGTCCTCGATCGTCTCGCCGCGCCCCATCTGCGTGTCGCGCGTCATCAGCGTGATGACGGAGCCGCCGAGCTGGTTCATGCCGGCCTCGAACGACACCCGGGTGCGCGTCGAATGCTTCTCGAACACCATCGCGAGCGTGCGGTCCGCGAGCGGCTGGTGCGGAATGTATCGCTTGAACTTGTCCTTGATCCACGCCGCGCGCGCAAAGAGGTACTCGTACTCCTCGCGGCTGAAGTCGCTGAACTGCAGATAATGGCGGACCGGCATGCGTGGGCCTGCGCGTACGGTTGAGCGTCGCCGCGGTCAGGCGGCGGCGGTCTTGGGGGCCGACTGTTGCGCGAGAAAGGCGAGTACCAGCGGAACCAGCGTGTCCGTGAGCAGGCCGGCCTCCTCGTGCGTGAACACGAGCGGCGGCAGCAGCCGGATGACGTTGTCCGCCGTGACGTTGATGAGCAGCCCGGCGTCGAGCGCCTGTTTCACGAGTTCACCGCACGGATACGCGAGTTCGATGCCGATCATCAGGCCGCACGCGCGCACGCTTTTCACGCCGGGCTGGCCCGCGAGCCGCGATGCAAACGCGTCGCGAATGAATTCGCCGACCACGGCGGCATTCTGCAGGAGCCCGTCGTCTTCGATGATGCGCAGGGTCTCCAGGGCTGCGCGGCAGGCGAGCGGGTTGCCGCCGAACGTGGAACCATGATTGCCGGGGTGAAACAGCTGTGCTGCTTCGCCGGCGGCGAGGCACGCGCCGATCGGGACGCCGTTTGCGAGTCCCTTGGCGAGCGCCACCACGTCCGGCTTCACGCCCGCATGCTGAAATGCGAACCACTTGCCGGTGCGGCCGATTCCGCTTTGCACTTCGTCGAGCATCAGCAGCCAGCCTTGTGCGTCGCAGATTTCCCGCAGGCCCCTGAGGTAGCCTTCGCCGCTGATGTTGATGCCACCTTCGCCCTGGATCAGTTCCACCAGCACGGCGACGACGTTGCGATTCACTTCGGCGACGCGCCGGATCGCATCGAGATCGTCGAACGGCACCCGCACGAAACCCGACACGAGCGGTTCGAAGCCGGCCTGCACCTTGCGGCTGCCGGTGGCCGACAGCGTGGCCATCGTGCGGCCGTGGAAGGCCTTCTCCAGCACCACGATGGCGGGCGCTTCGATGCCCTTCTTGTGTCCGAAAAAGCGCGCGAGCTTGATCGCGGCCTCGTTGGCTTCGCAGCCCGAATTGCAGAAGAAGATGCGATCCATCCCGGAAATCGCCGCGAGCCGGTCGGCCAGCGCTTCCTGCAACGCGATGCCGTACAGGTTCGACGTGTGCATCAGCGTGCCGACCTGCTCGCGCAGCGCCGCCGTGAGTTTCGGGTGGCTGTGCCCGAGTCCGCAGACCGCGAGGCCGGCCAGCGCGTCGAGGTAGCGTTTGCCCTGTGTGTCCCACAGCCAGACGCCTTCGCCGCGTTGGAACGCGACCGGCTGCCTGGCGTAGGTGTTCATGACGTGCGACATGATTGCCGACCTATTCTACCTGCCGTGACTGTCAGCGCAAGCCTGTCGGCCTTCGCGCGCCGGTTTCGATTCGCGTGGCGCGCATCGATCGCAACCGATCCGGAGTCCGTTCATCGGGCGTCACCTCTGCTACCATGGTATCCGGCGCGCACCTGTAACGAACCTGTAACGCAACAGACTTCCCGCATCCCATGTTCGAAGGTTCCCCGGAAATCGTCATTCAGGGCATCACCGAGTCGGGCCAGACTTTCCGCCCCAGCGACTGGGCCGAGCGGCTGTGCGGCATGATGTCCGTCTTCGGTGAAGACCGGCACCTCTCGTACTCGCCGTACCTGAAACCCATCATGGCGGCCGGAGTGCGCTGCGTCGTCGTGGACCTGGCGCTCAGGGAAACCGACGATGCCGCGTTCCGTTTTCTTCTGTCGTTCGCGAAGGACAACGAACTCAAACTGCGTCCGGGCCGGAAAGCGCGGCGCCCGGAAGACGAGTCGACGGTTGCGCCGCCGGGGGACGCGGCGCTCGGCGGTGCGGCTGCCTCGTGAGGCGGCCGCACGCCGGCCTGCTACGCCATCGCCTTGATGGCGGCGGAAAGCCGGCTCTTGTGGCGCGAGGCCTTGTTCTTGTGAATGATGTTCTTGTCGGCGATGGAATCGATGGTACCTGCTGCGCGCTGGTAGACCGTCTTCGCGGCGGCCTTGTCGCCCGCGTCGATCGCCTTTCTGACATCCTTCACGGCGCTGCGTAGTTCCGAGCGCAGGCTCGCGTTGTGCTGCCGGCGGTGCTCGGCCTGCCGCGCGCGTTTTCTGGCTGATGCGATGTTGGCCATGTAAACTCCGGATTTTGAAGCGGAAAAAGGGCGCAATACTACATGGTTTGCCGCCCCCACGCAAGGCGCCAAGGCGCGGCCCGGTGCGTGCGCCGTCCCCGAAATCATGAATCTACTCAAGGTCCTGGCGACGGTAAGCAGCATGACGCTGCTCTCGCGCATACTCGGTTTCGTGCGCGACCTGGTGATCGCGCGCGCGTTCGGCGCCGGGCTGCTGACGGACGCATTCTTCGTCGCGTTCAAGATTCCGAACCTGCTGCGCCGGCTGTTCGCCGAGGGGGCGTTTTCCCAGGCGTTCGTGCCGATACTGGCGGAGTACCGGAACAACCGCGGCGCGGCGGAAACGCGCCACCTCATCGATCGCGTCGCGGGGCTGCTGAGCCTCGCGCTGGCCGTGGTGACGGCTCTCGGTGTCATCGCGGCGCCGGCCATCCTCTACGTGACGGCGCCGGGATTCACGGGCGATCCCGACAAGTTCGCGTTGACCGCCGAACTGCTGCGCATCGCGTTTCCGTACATCCTGTTCATCTCGCTGACCGCGTTTGCGGGCGGCATCCTCAACACGTATGGACGGTTTTCCGTGCCGGCGTTCACGCCGGTGTTGCTCAACCTGTCGTTCATCGTGTTCGCGTTGTGGCTCGCGCCGTACTTCGATCCGCCGGTAAAGGCGCTGGCATGGGCGGTGTTTGTCGGTGGCGTGCTGCAACTCGCGTTCCAGGTGCCGTTCCTCGCGCGCGAAGGGCTGCTGCCGCGCTTTCGACTGGATTTTCGGGACGACGGCGTGTGGCGCGTGCTCCGGCAGATGGCGCCCGCCGTGCTGGGTGTGTCCATCGCGCAGGTAAGTCTTTTGATCAACATCATTTTTGCATCGTTCCTGGTGACGGGCAGCGTCTCGTGGCTGTACTACGCCGATCGGCTCATGGAATTTCCGGCCGGTCTGCTGGGCGCCGCGCTCGGCACGATCCTGCTGCCCAGCCTGTCGAAGCATCACGCCGATCGAGCGGGCGCGGCCTATTCCCGATTGCTCGACTGGGGGCTGCGGCTCGCATTTCTGCTCGCGGCGCCCGCGGCACTGGCGCTCGCGCTGCTGGCGGTGCCGCTCGTGACCACGCTGTTCCAGTACGGCGCATTTTCGGCAGCCGACGTGTACGCGACGCGCAGCGCCGTCGTCGCCTACAGCGTCGGTCTGGTCGGGCTGATACTGGTCAAGGTTCTCGCACCGGGGTTCTACGCAACGCAGGATATCCGCACGCCGGTGCGCATCGCGATCGTCACGCTCGTCGCGACGCAGGTCATGAATCTCGCGTTTGTCGTGCCGCTGAAACACGCCGGGCTTGCACTGGCCATTGGACTGGGCGCATGTTTCAACGCTGCGCTGCTGTTCGGGCAACTGCGCAAGCGGCACCTGTTTGTTCCGGTGCCCGGCTGGCGCGTGTTTTTGTTCAAACTCGCCATCGCGCTCTATGCGATGGGCGTCGTGTTGTGGCTGACCGCCGGACCGGCGCAGGCATGGATCGACGCATCCGCCGGGTGGCGCATCATGCGAATGACGGTCGTGGTCGGCGCCGGTGCCGCGAGCTACTTCGCCGTACTCTGGCTGCTCGGATTCCGGTTGCGCGATTTCTCGCGGCGCGAGCCCGCCTGACGGACAAGAAACAATCCCGCGCCGCTATCGCTGCAGCGCGCGCCGGGCAAAGTACGACGCGAGATCGACCAGCGCGACCAGCAGAATCATTGCGATCAGGATTGAACTCGTTTCGTTCATGTGGAAGAGTCCCATGTGAAACGCGAGCATCTGGCCGAGCCCGCCGCCGCCCACGACCCCCAGCACCGCCGCGGCGCGGATATTGTTCTCCCAGCGATAAAGCGTGTAGGACAGCAGTTGCGGCACGACCTGCGGCAGCGTCGAATACAGGAAGACGCGGCCGGCGGGAACGCCCTGCACCCTGAGCGCGAACGCGGGACCGGGCGGCGCGTTCTCGATGGCCTCCGCGAACAGTCGCCCGAGCACACCGGTCGTATGCAGCGCGAGTGCGAGCGTGCCGGCGAAGGGCCCCAATCCGGCGGAGACGATCAGCAGCGCCGCCCAGACCAGTTCCGGTATCGATCGCAGTCCGTTGAGGGCGAGCCGCGTCGGCGCGCGCCAGCGTGCCGCATCGCCCGCATGGGTCCGGCTCGCCGGCAGCGCCAGCGCGAGTCCGGCGACCGCGGCGAGCAGCGTGCCGAGCGCCGACATTGCGACGGTTTCGAGACTCGCCTCCAGCAGCTTCCACAGGAACGCCGGACCGGCCGCGGGGGAAAGCAATTCGCCGAGAAACCGGCCCATCTTGCGTGCGGCATCGAGCGACAGGAACTTCGCCCATTGCAGATCGAGCGTCCAGAAGCTCGCGACGGTCAGCCCTGCAAGGCCCACGACGAACCAGCACGCGGCGCAACGCGCGTCGAACAGCTTCGGCGGCAGCCGGTAGGCCTCGTTCGCCGCGCGCGCGGCTGCTCCGCGGCGCACGCTCATGACAGCGCCCGCCGCAGCCACGCGCTGGCGTAGTCGGCAAGGCCGACGAGCAGCATGAATACGATCAGCATCGTTGCCACCTCGGCGCCGAGAAACATTTTCATAGAATTGTCCATCTGCTGGCCGAGTCCGCCCGCTCCCACGAATCCGAGCACGGCCGAAGAGCGGATCGCGCACTCCCAGCGATAGACCGAGTAGCTCGTCAGTTCCGCCGCGCTCTGCGGCAGCATGCCGTAGAAAAACGCCTGCAACCTTCCGGCCCCGTTGCGCAGCAGTGCCTGCGTCGCGTGCGCTTCGCCGCTCTCGAGGATTTCGCCGTACACCTTGCCGAGCATGCCGCCGTACGTCAGGGCGATCGCAAGCACCCCCGCGGTGGGACCGAGGCCCACGACGCGCACGAACACGAGTGCCCACACGAGTTCGGGCACGCTGCGAAGCACGATCAACACGCCGCGTATCGCCTGCCGCGCGACGAACGGCACCGCATGCATGCGACCCGGCAACGCCGAGATCGACAGCGCGCTCGTGGACATCAGCGTGAGCGGAATCGCGATCACCAGCGCGAGCGCCATACCGGCCGTCGCGATGGCGACCGTGCGCCAGCATTCGCGCGCCACCAGCAGCAGGAATTCGGGTTCTACTTTTGGCGGGAAAAAATCGGCGACGAACTGTTTCGTCGACCTGACGGCATCGGGCTCGAACAGTGTCCATGGTTTGAATTCGGTTGCCACCAGCGCGGGCGCGAGCAGCGCCAGTACGGCGAGGGTCCAGAAAGCGCGCCCCATCCATGCCGGGTCCCGCAAGTGCGGGGACGTGATCGCGGGGGTCTGCGGCGGATGCACCGGACTACCGGCAATACAGTGCGACGGGTTTGCGCTCGCCCGGGCCGTATTCGCCCGGGGCCAAGGGAGCCCCCGCGAGCTCGTGTTCGTGCTGCGCGTACAGGTCCGTGAGCAATTCCTGCGTGACTTCCGCAGCGCCCACGTCGAATCGCAATTCTCCGTCCCGCAACCCGATGACGCGCGGGAAACGCGTCGCAACATCGACCTGGTGCAACGTGGTGACGAGCGTGACACCGCGTTCGCCCGCGTTCTGTTTCAACGAATCGATCGCAAGCGCGGCGCGGGAAGGGTCGAGCGAAGAGAGGGGTTCGTCGACGAGCCACAGCGATGCGTCGGATACGAGAGCCCGGGCGAGCCCGACGCGCTGCCGCTCACCGCCGGACAGCCGGTCCACGCGATCCCATAACTTTCCCGCAAGGTCGAATTTCGCGAGCGCGGCGTCTGCGTCGGGGATGTGCGCGGGATAGAACAGGGAACGCAAACTTACCGCGAGCGACTGCCGCGGCAACCTTGCGGCAAGGACTGCGGTGACGACGCGCTGCCGCGGCGGCAATGGCGGCGCCTGCGGTGCGAGAAACAGTCTGCCACGCAGTTTCTGCAACCGCGCGACCGGCAGAGTCCAGGGATCCACGCCATCGAGCGTGAACGTGCCCTGCGACGGCTTCAGTGCGCAGGCGAGCGCGTGCAGCAGCGTGGTTTTTCCGGCTCCGGACGGCCCGATGACCGCAACCTGCTCGCCCGCCGCGATCTCGAGCGTGAGAGGGCGCAATGCCGGCGGAATGCCGGCGGCGGCGGCCGGATGGCGGGCGGCGAGCCCCTGAACGGTGATGCGCATGCCGCAGCGGATGCTTCGGCTACTTGATGAGGCCGGCGCTGCGCCCGGCGGCTTCCAGATCGCGGTAATTTTCCGCGCGCGTGGCGATGTACTTCGTCGCGCGGTTCAGGGTGAGTATCTCCTTGCCCTCCGGTGTCGCCATCGACAGGCCGAGCAGCGCCTTCGTCAGGCGGTCCCGCAGCGGTGCCGGCATGTCGGCGTGCACCGACCAGTTGTAGTTGAAATACGGCGGCGTCGTGTAGAACACGTTTACTTTCGCGGTATCGACCCTTTTTTCCTCGACGAACTTGCGCCATACCGTGATGTCGAGCGCGGCCGCGTCGACACGGC
>CAZMBS010000170.1:0-7274 GCA_964564295.1 uncultured Streptomycetaceae bacterium | reverse complement strand
GAAAGACCACGCTGCTCAACCGGCTGCTGCGGCAGCCCGGCCTCGACCGCACCGCGGTCATCGTCAACGAGTTCGGCGAAATCGGCCTCGACCACCTGTTGATGGAAACGCCCAACGAAACGGCGGTGCTGCTCGACAACGGCTGCATTTGCTGCACGGTGCGCGGCGACCTCGTCGAGACGCTGCGCGATCTCATGAAGCGCCGCGGCGCGGGCTCGCTGCCTCCGTTCGACCGGCTGCTGATCGAAACGACCGGGCTCGCCGATCCGGTGCCGATCATCCAGACGCTGGTCACCGACGCAAAAGTCGCGCCGCGCTATCGATTCGACGGCACCGTGACGCTCGTCGACGCCGTCAACGGCGCCGCAACGCTCGACGCCCATCCGGAAGCCGTCAAGCAGGCGGCCCTCGCCGACCGGATCCTCGTGTCGAAGACCGACCTGGCCGACGCTGAACGCGTCGCGGCACTGCATGCGCGCCTGCACGCGCTGAACCCTGCCGCGCCGCGCCGTTTGGTGGCGCACGGCGCCGCGTCGCCGGCGGACGTTTTCGACGTTGCGCTGGGCGATGAACCCGAAGCCCGCATGAACGACTGGCTCGCGGCGGAGCGGCCCGACCCGCATCATGCGCACCGCGCGCACGGCGACGGCATCCGGACGATCAGCATGATGCGCGAAGCGCCGGTGACGCGCACGGGCCTCGCGCTGTGGCTCAACATGCTGGGCTCGCTGAAGGGCGCGCAACTGCTGCGTTGCAAGGGACTTCTCAACGTCGAGGGCCGTCCGGTCGCCGTGCACGCCGTGCAGACGGTCATACACGAACCGATCGAACTCTCGCGCTGGCCCGACGACGAGCGCCGTTCGCGTTTCGTCTTCATCACGCGCCACATGCCGCGCGCGGCGCTCGAGCGCACGCTGGACGCGCTCGGATACGATCTGGCTCCCGCGGCGGCCCCGCTCGCGATCGACCCCGACGCGTACGCGCGATTCGTTTCGACCGCGCAGCGCTTCCGGTGACGGCTTGACTTTACTCCACTGAATCTTTAGCGTGCGCGTGCGGCTGCTTTACAATCACCAGCGACAATTCGAATCGCGCGACCGCGCGAATTCCACATCGAGGACTCCACGACATGTTTGACTTCAAGATTGCCGAGCCGAAAGGCGCGCTCAAGGTCGTAACCGGCGGAACGCTCATCGACGGCCGCGGCGGCAAGCCGGTCAAGGATCCCGTGATCCTGCTCGAGGGCCGGCGCGTGAAGAAAGTCGGCACGAAACAGACGCTGAAGGCGCCGCGCGGCGCGGAAATCATCGACTGCGGCCGCGACACGCTGATGCCGGGACTCATGGACATCCACCTGCACACGATGATGTTCAACTGCCTCACGTTCCACAACTACCGCGTCGCGCAGTGGGAAATCACGCCGGAGCTGCAGCAGATGTACGGCCTCTTTCACGCGCAGCTCTGTTTCGACATGGGGTTCACCACGCTGCGCGACCTGGGGCTCAATTCCGGGCGCGGGCTGCTGACCGCGCACCTGTGCGCGATACGCGACTCCATCAACGCCGGCGTCATCGAAGGGCCGCGCATGTTCATCGGCGGCTTCACGACCATCACCGGCTCGCACCTCGACCTCATCCAGCCGCGCGCGGCGCAACGCTACGGCTTCCAGACCGCGGACGGGCCGTGGGAGCTGCGCAAGCTTGCGCGCACCAACCTGCTCGCGGGCTGCGACATCGTGAAAACCTGCGCGACCGGCGGCGGCGGCACCGACAAGGAAGAGCCGGACATCCGCAACATGACGCAGGAGGAAATCAACGCGATCGTCGACGAGGCACACGCGTTCCACAAGGTCGCCGCGGTGCACTGTTTCACGCCGTCGGGCCAGCGCATGGCGCTGGAAGCCGGCGCCGACACCATCGAACACATGGTGTTTCACGAGGACGAAACGATCGACATGATCGCCGAGGCGGGCGTGTGGATGACGCCGACGCTGCTGCACCGCACGGATCGCGCGATCGAGACCCGCAAGGACCAGGGCACGTCCCAGTTCGTGCTGAACAAGATGAAGGCGCTGCAACCGTATTGCTGGGAGACGTTCCAGAAAATGTACAAGGGCGGCGTCAACATCGCGATGGGCACCGACATGGGGTTCGACCCCGAGATGGGCACCAACGCGCGGGAACTGGGCGTGTACGTGGATCTCGGCATGAAGCCGATGGACGCGATCAAGTCCGCGACCAGCAACGCGGCGAAGGCGCTCAAGATGGACCACGAGCTCGGCACCGTGGAGGCTGGCAAGCTTGCCGACATCATCGCGGTCAACGGCGATCCGCTGAAGAACATCGCGTGCCTCACGGAGAAGCGCAACATCCGGCTCGTCATGAAGGAAGGCCGCGTCTACGCCGATCGCCGGCCGGGCCACAACAAGAACGTCGTCAGCGTGAAGCCGGGCGACTGGAAAATCATCGATTACCTGTAAGGAGGAAGCATGGCAGCAGCAAAGAAGACGAAGAAGTCCGGGAAAACCAAAACCGCCGGCGCGGCGAAGGGCGGCGCGGGCGGCAAGTACCAGTTCAAGATGGCGTCCCTGAAAGTCGTCGATGCGGGCACCGGCTATTCGACGTCCCATGGCGGCGTCGTCGAAGGCGAACGCATCCTCGTGGGCTACATCCACAAGCCGCGCGGCACCGGCTCGCGCATGCACTGGCACAACAACGAACAGCTGAATTACGTGGTGCGCGGCACGCTCGTGGGTTCGGTCAACGGCAAGAAGGTGCGCGCGCCGGCCGGGCATCTCGTGTACATCCCCGCGAAGGCGCCGCACACGCTGGTGGCCGACCCCAACGACGAGGATGTGATTTTTCTCGCGATCAAGGATCTGTCGCAGGGCATCGTCGGCAAGGCGGTGGACGGCACCATGTCGGGTCCGGTGTACCTCAAGGGGTTCGATGCCGCGAAGGGGCAGGCGAAAATCGCCAAACGACTGGGCCGGACCCTGACGCGCTAGCCCGCGCGCGCTGTCGTATACTTCCTGCCTCGGCGAAACGCCGGGGCATTTTTTTGGATCGACAGGCTGCGAACCCGCTCCATGCGACTCACCCTTGAAGAAAAAGCGATGCTGCGCGGCGAGAACGGCGAGGCCGCGCGCGACGCGCTGCAGCTGCAGCTCGACGTCGGGAAATTCTTCGGCGCCAAACGCTTCGTGCCCGTGTCGAACGTGCACATGATGGGGGACATCGAAGTCATGGGCGATTCGGGCAAGTCGTTTCTCGAGCGCGTGGCCAAACTCGGCGCGAAATGCGCGCGGCCGACGACGACCAACGCGCGCTGCTTCGACTTCGGCCACATCGACAGCCTGGGCCAGGATCATGGCGAAGCCCGCAAGGAACGGGACATCATCGCGTCCCTGCGCCGCATGAACGTCGTGACCGCCGACACCTGCATCAACTACCAGACGCTGTACCAGCCGCACATCGGCGAACACGTCGCGTGGGGCGATACCGGCACGGTGAATTACGCCAACTCGGTGTTCGGCGCGCGCTCGAATTTCGAGGCCGGTCCCGCCGCGCTCGCGGCGTCGATCACGGGCCGAGTGCCCGAGTACGGCTTTCATCTGGACCGTCACCGCAAGGGCACGATACTCGTCAACGTGAAGGCCGAACTCGCCGATCTCGCCGACTACGGCGCGCTCGGAAAAATCGTGGGCCTCGCGCACCAGGACTATTTCAAGGTCGCGGTGTTCGACGGCGTCAAGCGCCGGCCCACCGCCGATCAACTGAAGCACCTCGCCTGCTCGCTCGCGAGCTACGGGTCGATGGGCATGTTTCACATGGTCGGCGTCACGCCCGAAGCGCCCACGCGCAAGGCGGCGTTCGGCGGCGCCCGCCCGCGGGCCGTCATGACGGTGACCGGCAGCGACCTCGAGCGCGTGTACGCCGAATACCGGCATAACGATAACCCATTGAATTTAATAGTGTTTTCCGGTCCGCAGCAATCGTTGTTCGAAATGCAGCAGCTCGCCGCGCTGCTGCGCGGGCGCAAGGTGGCGCGCGGCAGCGCGCTCTACATCACGACCAGCAACGGCGTGAAGTCCCAGGCGAAAATGCTCGGCTACCTCGATGCGATCGAAGCTTCGGGCGCGGTGGTGCTGGAAGGCGTGTGTTTCTACATCCTGCAGAACATCGCGCAGATCCGCGTGAAGAACGGCTGGGTGAATCTCGTCACCAATTCGGCCAAGCTCGCGAACATCATCCGCGCGCACAAGTTCAACACGATACTGCGGCGCACGCGCGATTGCATCGACATCGCGTGCACGGGCAGGGACACCCTGTGAAAAAGCGCCGCGCGACATCCGCTCCGATCCGCGTGCGGCGCGCGTACGGCGACGAAGTGGAGGGCGAAGCGCTGGTGTCGACCGAGGGGTTTTCGCCGCGCTACGACCTCGACCGCTGGACCGGGCTCATTTCGCGGCCGGGACATGCGGTCGAAGGCCACAACATCCGCGACAAGATCCTGATCACGCCGAGCGCCAAGGGCGGCATCGCCGCCGGCTGGGCGTTTTACGACATCAAGTCGAAGGGCATCGCGCCCAAGGCGTTCGTGTTCGGCGTGACCAATCCGGTCATGGTGCAGGGCGCGGTGTTCGCGGGCATCACGATCACCGAAGGCTGGTCGTCCGATCCGTTCCGGCGCATAAAAACCGGCGACATCGTGCGCGTCAACCCGCGCCGCAGGACGATCGAAATCGTCAAACCGCGCTGACCGCGCAGGGAGGCTCGCATGAGGGCGTTCCAGGGACTGTGTATGGTTCTGTTCTGCGTCGCGGCGGCCGCGGGGCACGCGCAGCAGTACCCGGCGAAGCTCGTGCGCCTGCTGGTCGGATTTCCGCCCGGCGGCACGAACGACATCGTGGCACGCATCGTCGCGCAGAAAGTGACCGAGCAGTGGGGCCAGTCGATGATCGTCGAGAACCGCGGCGGCGCCAACACCGCGATCGCCACGGAAATCGGCGCGCGCGCCGCGCCGGACATCCCGACCGTGGCGGAAGCCGGCGTGCCGGGTTACGAAGTGACCACGTTCTACGGCATGTCCGCGCCGGCGAAGACGCCGCGCGCCATCATCGAGCGGCTGCACGGCGAATTCACGCGCGCGCTGAAATCGCCCGACGTGCGCGACCGGCTCGTGGATTCCGGCGCGGAGCCGGTCGGCAGCTCGCCCGAGGAATACACCGCGTTCATGGTGGCCGAAATCGCGAAATGGGCGAAAGTCATCAAGGCGGCGGGCATCAAGGGCGAGTAGCGGCGCCCTCATCGAGGAAGGCATTCGTGGCGTTCGAAAAACTGATCCAGGATCTGCAGGAAAAAACAGCGGAGGCCGTCGGAATGGGCGGCCCGGAGAAACTCGCGAAGCGCAAGGCCGAGGGACATCTCAACGCGCGCGAACGGCTCGACGCGCTGCTCGATCCGGGCTCCTTCTTCGAATCCGGCCGCTTCGCGCGCGCGATCCGGCCGGAAGTGCGGCACAAGACGCCTGCCGACGGAAAAATCGCCGGCTTCGGGCGCATCGACGGGCGCGAGGTGGCGATAGTATCGAACGACTTCACGGTGCTGGGCGCGTCCTCGTCGGTCATCAACATGAAAAAAATCAAGCACGTGAAGCAGGTCGCCGGCAAGCGCGGCCTGCCGCTCGTGCTGCTCGGCGAATCGTCCGGCGCCCGCATGCCGGACCGCATGGGCGCCGCCGGCCGCGCGATCATCGCGCAGGATCCGACCGAGTATCAACGCCTGCGCGAGTCGCCGTGGTGTTCGGCGCTGCTCGGCCAGTGTTACGGCTCGTCGACGTGGTATTCGGCGATGTCCGATTTCGTCGTGATGCGCAAGGGCGCGATCATGGCGATCGCGAGTCCCAACGTGACCTCGATCGCGATCAACAAGCCGATCGGCGCCGAGGAACTCGGCGGCTGGAAGCTGCTGACCGGGGTGTCCGGACTTGCCGACATGGCGGTGGACACCGACGCGCAGGCGCTCGCCGCCGTGCGCCGGTTCCTGTCGTACCTGCCGAGCCACAACATGGAGCCGCCGCCGGAGCACCCCGTGCCGCCGGGCTCCGGCGACGCCTGCGCGAAAATGCTCGAGATCGTTCCCGAGTCGCGCAACCAGGTCTACGACGTGCGCAAGGTCATCGCCGCCATCGCGGACAAGGACTCGTCGTTCGAACTGAAGGAGCGCTACGGCAAATCCGTCGCGACCGTGCTCGCGCGGCTCGACGGCCGGAGCGTCGGTTTCATCGCCAACAATCCGCTGTTCAAGGGCGGCGCGCTCGACGCCGACGCCTGCCAGAAGGTCACGAGCTTCATGGTGCTGTGCGATTCGTTCAACGTGCCCATCGTGTTTCTCGTCGACGTGCCGGGATTCCTCATCGGGCTCGAGGGCGAGATCCGCGGCATGCCGGGCAAGGTCATCAACTGGATGAACGCGATGACGCTCGTGACCGTGCCCAAGATCACGGTGATCATGCGCAAGAATTACGGCCAGGCCTACATCAACATGGGCGGCAACAAGAATGCCGACGAGGTTGCCGTCTGGCCGATGGCGGATCTCGGATTCATGGATCCGGCGGTGTCGGTGAACGTGCTGTACGGGGTCAAGTTCGAGGACGACCCGGAGCGCTTCCGGAAACTCAAGGCCGAGGTCGAGCGCGACACATCCGCGTGGGGGCTCGCGGAGCTTTACGAGGCACAGAACGTCATCGATCCGCGCGACACGCGATCGTTTCTGATCCGCACGCTCGAAGTGCACCGCCTGCGCCTGAAAAACGGCGTCGGCGAACATTTGCTGCGTAACTGGCCCACGAGTTACTGAAAAACGTGAACCGTCACGCCGCCCGGGACGTCAGTCGGCTGTTGTCCGCGCTCGCGTGCGGGCTCGCGCTCGTGCCGTGCGCGGCGCAACCCTACCCCGCGAAGCCGATCCGCTTCATCATTCCGTTTCCGCCGGCCGGAAACACCGATCTGCTCGGCCGCGCGATCGGCCAGAAGCTGACCGAAGCATGGGGCCAGCAGGTCGTGATCGACAATCGCGCCGGCGCGGGCGGCACGGTGGGCGTCGAGCAGGCGGCGAAAGCGCCGCCGGACGGCCACACGATCGTCATGGGCACGTTCGGCAGCGTGCTCGTCGCCGGCAGCCTGTACCGGAAGCTCGCGTACGATCCGCAGCGCGATCTCGCGCCCGTGGTGCTCGTGTCGATGCCGCCGGGACTGCTCGTCGTGCATCCCT
>CAZMBS010000169.1:0-7286 GCA_964564295.1 uncultured Streptomycetaceae bacterium | reverse complement strand
CGCTGGTCTTGTGGCGCTCGACGACTTCCTGATAGCGGTTGAACATCTTCATGAACTGTTCGCGCACCGCGGGCGTCGCGCAGCGGTCCGCGACGATGTTCTCGCCGCCGGTGATTTCCGTGGTCTCGCCGAAACACATGGTCACGCCGAGCGGTTCGAGCTTGTCGAACGCGCTGCCGACCGTGGGATTCGAGCCGCATCCGGACGTGGTGTCCGATTCGCCGCACTTGGTCGACACCCACAGGTCGCTGATCGGGCACGGCTCACGCTGCAGTTCCGATGCCCATTGCACGTATTCCTTGGCCACCTTGGAAGCGCGCAGGATCGTGTCGTGGTCGCCATGGAGTTCGATGCCGAAACCGGTGACCGGCTTGCCGTTCTTCGCGATGCCGTCGACGACGCGCTTCGCCCACTCCGACTCGATGCAGATCACCACGACGGCGGCGACGTTGGGGTTCGCACCCGCGCCGATCAGCGTGCGGAAATGCAACTCGAGATCGGCGCCGAACTGCAGGCGCCCGTACGGATGCGGGATCGCTATCGTGCCCTTGACGTTGTTGGCCACGGCTTCGGCCGCGGCGTTGGACAGATCGTCGACCGGCAGGATGATGACGTGATTGCGCACGCCTACGCGGCCGTTTTCGCGGCGGTAGCCGAGGAAAGTGGTCTTGCTGGAGATCATGACGAAACCTCTTGTAGGGACAACGATGAAGGATGACGCGCGCGCATTGCGATGCCGCGCCCCACCGCCCTGCTTACCAGCGCTTGGTCTTGACGTTGTGCACGTGCGCGTGCTCGCCGACCTGGATGTCCGCGATGGCCTTGCCGATGTCGAAACCGTACTTGATGACGGTGTCGCCCTTGCGGATTTCCTTGGTCGCCACCTTGTGTCCGATCGGCACGTCGTTCAGCGCCTTCACGGTGATCGTGGAGTCGTCCTCCATGACCCAGCCCGTGAGTGCCTGCCCGGCCTTGATGCCCTCGACGACGGCCACGCCGACCATGTCTTTTTTGTCGTGCACCAGTATGTGAATCATGCGTCCTCCTGAAAACGGCGGGAAATCCCGCGCGACGGGACCGCCATCCTACCGGCGGCGGGGTTGCGAAGTCAACTAGATGACCTATATGAATCCGGGCCACCCCGGTGCTACAATCCGCGGCGCGATTTCGAGGCACTCCGACAATGGGCGACACGCTGGCGGCGGGCAATTTCACGCTCAATCCGCTATACAAGGAAGTGAAGATCCGCCTGACGCGGGGTCTCGCGGCGGGCGAATGGAAGCCCGGCCAGGCGATTCCGAGCGAATCGCGGCTTGCCGCGCAATTCAATGTCTCCATCGGCACCATTCGCAAGGCGATCGACGATCTCGTCGCGGATCGCATTCTGCTGCGGCAGCAGGGGCGCGGCACGTTCGTCGCGACGCACACCGAAGACCGGACGCTGTTCCATTTCTTCCATATCGCGGGGAAAGACGGCGGGCGCGAACTGCCGGTCACCGAGCTGCTGTCGTTCCGCAAGGACAGGGCCGGCGACGCGGAAGTGGCCCGGCTGGGCATCGCCCGCGGCGCCCGCGTGTTCCGGATCGAAAATGTGCTCCGGCTGTCGGGCAGCCCCGTGATTTTCGACGAGATCGCGATCCCGGCTGCGCTGTTTCCGGATCTCGATGCCGAAATTTTCGGCAAACGCGACGGCACGATCTACGGCCTGTACCAGGCAAGCTACGGCATCAACGTCGTGCGGATCAGCGAGCGGCTGTCCGCCGGGCAGGCGCCCGCCGCTGTGCGCGCGCGGCTTGCCATGCGCGCCGGCACGCCGGCGCTCGTGATCAAGCGGGTGGCCTATTCCTACAATGACGTCCCGGTCGAATATCGGGTGAGCTGGGTCAACACTCAGGATCACGAGTACGTGTCGGACCTCGCGAAGAACGAGGCGCGCTGACCGGTCGCGGGATCAGAGGCGCGCGAGCGCCGCGCGGGCGGCGTCGATCCGGGCGCCGTCGCGCGCGCGTTTCACCACCCATTCGTATGTTTCACGCGCGTTCTCGCGCCGTCCCGCGCGCGCGAAGCGCGTTGCGGCCTCCATCGCAACGTCCGCCACACGGGCGTTCCATGCGGCCTCGTCGATTCCCGGCGGCGCGGCGAGATCCGCCCAATAGCGCCAGGCGCCGATCGCGTCGTCGATCGCCATCGCGGAGAGCCCGACGAAGTAGCGTGCCTGCGGGTCCATCGCGGCCGGCGGCACACCTCCGCTCTGCGCGAGCCGCAATGCCGTGCGGGCGAGCCGCGCCTCGTGCAGCGCGTGGTACAGCTGCAACTGCGCGGTGCGGCGCGACTCCGGCCCCTGCGCATGCCGCGCGAGATAGGCATAAAACGCGCGCGACAATGCCGGCCGCGCCGCCGCGCGCCGCGCGGCCGCATCGGACCAGTTCGCATCGTCGCCGGCGAGCAGCCGCAGGTCGTTGGCGGCCGCGCGCGCCGCAACAAGATAGAGTTCCCACAATCGCGGGGCCAGCGCCGGCGCGGGTTGCGCGGCCGCATTGAGCAACTGTTCGACCGCTTCGGCTTCGACCGAGGCGTCCTTGTTGCGCTGCGCGGCATCTGCGATGACGCGCCAGAGTCCCGCGTCGGCCGACTTGGGCAGCAACGCGCGTGCGTGCGCGATCGTCGCATCGGGCGACAGCAGTCCCGCACGCAAGCGCAGCAGCAGTTTCGCCGGACCGGTGTCGTCGAGCAAAGCGAGCCAGTTGACCGCGTCCTTCTCCATGCCGAGTTCGAGCAGCGCCTCGACGAACCGGGTCGCGGTCGCACGATCGAGCGGGTGGTGGTCCTGCTGGTAGCGCAACATGCTGCGAAACGCGTCGTCGCCGCGCCGATCGACCACGTAGCTGTCGATGACGACGAGCCTTAGCGCGCGCACGAGCTCCGGCGGCGGATTCGACTGCCACAGCGCACGCGCCGCATGCTGCCGCGCGAGCGCGCCGGAACCGGATGCGACGGCGCCCCGCGCCGCGTCGAGCAACGCGCCGCCGTCGGCCGCCAGCGCAGTCGCCGCGTGCAGCAGCAGAATCAGGACAAGTCCGCGCATGCCGATGATTGTAAAGCGGAAATGAAAAAGGCGGCCCGTGGGCCGCCTCTCGTGCCGTGCTGTAGCCGACCGATTACTGGCTCGCGGCCTCGCCTGCAGCCGGCGCGGCGTCGGCCGCAACATCGCCCACGTAGTCGAGCTTTTCCTTGATGCGCGCTGCCTTGCCGGAACGTCCGCGCAGGTAATAGAGCTTTGCGCGTCCGACATCGCCGCGGCGCTTCACTTCGATGCTCGCGATGAGCGGCGAGTAGGTCTGAAACGTGCGCTCCACGCCTTCACCCGAAGAGATCTTGCGCACGGTGAACGCCGAATTGAGCCCGCGATTGCGCCGCGCGATCACCACGCCTTCGTACGCCTGCACGCGCTTGCGTTCCCCTTCGACCACGTTCACGTTGACGATGACGGTGTCCCCGGGCGCGAACTCGGGGATCTTCTTGCCGAGGCGCTTGATTTCTTCCTGTTCCAGCTCGTGTATCACGTTCATGTCCGTGCTCCCTCAGTTTTGCGTCCCGTTTCGGTGCCCGCTTTCCGCCGGTACTTCCCGCCGGTACTCGTCGAGCAGCATCTGCTCGTCCTTCGTCAACGCGCGCTGCGCCAGCAAATCCGGCCGGCGCCGCCAGGTCCTGCCGAGCGCCTGCTTCAGGCGCCAGCGGCCGATTTCGGCATGGTTCCCCGACATCAGCACCGCGGGCACCGCCGCATCGCCCGACGCGGCACCACGCCATGCGTCCCCGTCCAGCACTTCCGGCCGCGTGTAATGCGGGCAGTCGAGCAACCCGTTCACGAAGGAATCTTCCTTCGCCGAGTCCGCGTCGCCCAGCGCTCCGGGCAACTGCCGCACCACGCTGTCCACCACGACCATTGCCGCGAGCTCGCCGCCCGACAGCACGTAATCGCCGATCGAAATCTCGTCGTCGACTTCGCGCGCGAGTACGCGCTCGTCGACGCCCTCGTAACGCCCCGCGACCAGCACCAGCCCGCGTTCCGCCGCGAGCGCCATCACGAGCCGGTGATCCAGTCGCCGCCCCTGCGGCGACAGATAGATCACCTGCGGTTTCGCGACACCCGCACTACGCTGCCGCTGCCGTGCCGCCGCAATCGTCCGTGCCAGCGGCTCCGCCATCATCACCATGCCCGGCCCGCCGCCGTACGGCCGGTCGTCCACCGTCCGATGGCTGTTGCCCGAGAAATCCCGGGGATTCCAGAGCAACAACTGGTACAGGCGCTTGTCGTGCGCCCGACCCGTGACGCCGCATTCGGTCACCGCCCCGAACATTTCCGGGAACAGCGTGATCACGTCGAACTGTCGCATGGATCTCGCGCTAGTAGTCCAGGCCCCAATCCACCGTGATCACCCCGCTCGCGAGGTTCACGTCCTTCACCACGTTCGCGATGAACGGCACCAGCCGTTCGCGCGCATCCCCACCTTCGCCGCCACCGTCGCGCACCACGAGCACGTCGTTCGCGCCTGTTTCCATGATGCCCGTCACCGTGCCGAGCACTTCCGTCGCGCCGTTCACGACCCGCAGTCCGACGAGGTCCGCGTGGTAGTACTCGTTCGTCGCGGCCCGCGGAAACGCGTCACGCGGCACCGCGATGTCGAGCCCCCGCAATCCCGCCGCCGCATCCCGGTCATCCACGCCCGCAAGCTTGGCTACGAGCGATGCACCGTGGGCCTTCGCGGACTCGACGCGAACGTCCCGCCACTGTCCGTCGCGCCCCAGCCACCACGTCGCGTAGCCGGCGAGGCCGTCCACCCGGGCGGTGGCGGGAAATACCTTGACAAACCCTTTGACGCCGAACGGGACGCCGATGCGCCCCATCACCACCAGATTGTCAGGCGGCTTTGGCTTCACCAGCCTGCTTGACGAGCCGCTCGACGGTGTTCGAAAGGATCGCCCCTTTCGATTGCCAGTGCGCAAGCCGCTCGCGGTTCACGCGCAACGTCTCGCGGCCGGTCGGCGCCTTCGGATCGTAGAACCCCACGCGCTCGATAAACCTGCCATCGCGCGGGTGGCGGGAATCCGCCACGACCATGTTGAAAAACGGCCGTTTCTTGGCGCCGCCACGTGACAATCGGATTACGACCATGGAAATCCCGGTTCGAAAAATCGAAAGGGCGTGATTTTACGACACTTTTTCCCCTCGGCGCAACCAAATCCCCCTGCCGTGGCGCGCAGAGAGCGGCCGGAAACCCCCGTTGTTGTATTTTCATAACTTATTGATTTTGTTGAAATGTTTTCCAACAGGCGGCAAAATGTCGCGACACCAACCCGCACAAGGAATCCTCGTGAGCGAACCCGCAGCGACCGCACAGCGCATCACGCGCGCCATCCGTGAACGATTCGGCGTCGATTGCGCCGTGGACCCTGCCACGCCCGGCCTCGGCGAAATCGCGCACCTCGTCGAACACCGGTCGCACCGCAAATACACGGCGCAGGCCGTGGAACCGGACCTGTTGAAACTGCTGTTCGCCTCGGCGCTGTCGGCGCCGTCGAAATCCGATCTGCAGCAGGCGGACATCATTCACGTCGCCGACCGCGCCAAGATTGCGCGCATCGTCGAACTGATTCCCGACATGCCGTGGATTGCCACCGCACCCGTGGTGCTGGTGTTCTGCGGCAACAACCGCCGCGTGCGACAGATCGGCGAGTGGCGCGGCAAGCCCTTCGTGAACGATCATCTCGATCATTTCATGAACGCGGCGGTCGACGCGGGCATCGTGTTGATGAATTTCATCCGCGCGGCGGAAGCGGTCGGCCTCGGCTGCTGCCCGGTCAGCGCCGTGCGCAACCACTCGCGCGAGATGAGCGATCTGCTCGGCCTGCCCGACTGCGTGTTCCCGGTCGCGGGCCTCGCCGTGGGTTATCCGCTGGAACCGGGCCGCCTGAGCGCGCGCCTGCCGATGGCCGTCACCGTGCATACCGACCGATTCGACGAAACCCGCGTGCGGGAACACATCGACGCGTACGATCAGCGCCGCCACGCGCTGCAGCCGTACCGCAAGCAGCGCAACGCGAAGCAGTTCGGCGCCTCGTCGTTCTACGGCTGGTCGGAGGACAAGGCGCGCCAGTACGGCGTGCCCGAGCGCACGGACTTCGGCGCGTTCATTCGCGCGAAGCAGTTCAGTCTCAAGTAGCGCGCGCCAGTTGGCTCATTCAACAAAGAAGTCGTCCGCCTACTGTTTTGCATCGATGATTCGCTGCACCTCGTCCAACATCTCGATGGACTCATGAATCATGTAGTCGCGGTTATTTAAGAGTTGAAGAGTATTTGCGTCTTGAACTCCATCGAGAATACTCAAGACACTCCCAAAAAAAATGTACTGCCTCCCAGCGTAATGCTCGCGGAACAAGTCCTGCATCACAGGCAAGTTAATGTTCTGGGGGTGCTCCCATGGATGGAACCAGTTCTTATATATCCCCAAAATCAATCGTTGAGGAAGCGGTTTTTCCGCGGGGGCAACCAAAGGTCGAACAACTCGGACGACGACGTAGTAACCCTCATCGGCCAGTCGCTTAAGATTCAACTGCGGCGCAATAGCAAGTGCTGATCGCGCCCCCAAACTTTCGAATTCGCCAATGAACACGTAAGGCAACTTAGCCTTCTGCTCAAGCGTCAATGGCTTTGTTCGCGGTTTGGGCGACTGGGCGCGAGCCATGTCAATGGCCGATACCGCAACCAGCCCCGCAAGCAAGAGTCTCAGAATACGAATACCAATCCGTGATTCAGTCATGTTGCGCTTCAAGTATCGATGCCGGAGAATCGCGCGTGAATGCACGTGGAAATCTCGGCAGAACCGATGATTACGGTGCTTTGTCTATCAGGGCTCGCACTTCGGACAACTTTGATAGCGCCTCATGTTTCGCGAACGAAGCGTTCATCAATTGCAAAGTGGTCGGGTCCGAGACGCCGCTAAGCAAGCCAAGTCGATGGCCGAAGAAAGTATACTGCTTACCAAAGTATTCATCTTTGAAAACAGCCTTAGCGTATGAGGAATCGATTGAATCAGTATCAGCGAGAGTGGGAAGCCAAGTACGGTTTACGCTAATGAGCAATCGTTGCGGGGCAGGCGTGTCGGGTGGAACCCTGAGCGACTGAAGGATCCGAAGTACCGCGTACGTCCGATGTGGCCCCTCGCGGCCCGAAGTGGTCCCGCAAATCTGAACAGCGCTATAAGTGGAAACTCCGGGCACAATGC
>CAZMBS010000168.1:0-7385 GCA_964564295.1 uncultured Streptomycetaceae bacterium | reverse complement strand
GAGAAGATGACCGGCACGCGCCGCGAGGCGAGGCCGCGGGGGCGGCCGCGGGTGAGGGCGGACAGAGGTCAAGGAGAACGTGCGGGGCAGCGGGCGCCGGGGTTGTAGAATGGATGAACGACCGTCGGAAGGCGCTGCCGCTTTTCCGACCTACCGAACTGCTGCCGGCGGCGGTACAGGCCCTGGGGTACATGGCCCGCAAACGGCTCAGTCGAGCCGGAATCCGAGTTTCTTGATGATCGGTATGAAGCGCTCGTGTTCGCGCTCGACGTGGCGCTGGGCCTGCTCCGGGCTGGAGACGAGCACCGGCTCGAACCCGGACTGGCTCAGAATTTTCTGGAACGCGGGCTCCGTCAGCGCCCTGCGCGTCGCCTGCGACACGCGGTCGACGACGTGCTTCGGCGTGCGCGCGGGGGCGAACACGCCGTTGAAGAGCTCGACGACCATGCCCGGAATCGATTCCACGGCTGCCGGAACGTCGGGGGCGGCCTTGAGCCGCTGCGGCGCATTCACGGCGACGACGCGCAGCTTGCCGGCCTGATGCAGGCTCAGCACCTGGGCGGTGATGTTGGGCGTCATGATCGGAATGAAGCCTCCGATGAGATCGGTGATACCGGGTCCCGCGCCCTTGTAGGGCACGTGCACGATATCGAGTCCGCCGCCGAGCTGTTTGAACATTTCACCCGCGAGATTGGTGAGCGTGCCCGCGCCGGCGGAACCGTAAGACAGCTTGCCCGGATTTGCCTTCGCGTAGGAAATGAGCTGCTTCAGGTCTCGCGCCGGCAGCGACGGGTGCACCACGATGGACGTCGCGGAAACCGCAACCATGTCCACCGCGACGAAATCGCGGACCCCGTTGTACGGCGGCTTCGACATCACCGCCGGTGTGAGAATCTGCGTGCTCGAATTGCCCAGCAGCAGCGTGTGGCCGTCCGGTTCACTGCGAGCGACTTCGCCCGCACCAATGACGCCGCCTGCGCCGCTGCGGTTGTCGACTATGATCGTGCCGAGACCGGGGCCCACCTTGTCCGCCCAGATTCGGCCCACCGCATCGACGACCCCGCCCGGCGCGAACGGCACGACGAGCCGGATGGTCCGCGTGGGATAGGGCGCTTGCGCGAGCGCCGTGGCGCACCCCGTCGCGAGGGCCGCGGCCGCCGCAACGCGGGTCATCCGCCGGCGTCGCGCCGTCATGCCGCCAGATCCGCCGTGCGCGGAAGCAGCGACTCGATCTTGTATAGGCGCGCCGCGTTTTTCCACAGGATGTTGTCGCGCTCGGCCGCGGAAAGCTTCGCATCCTCGAGAACCTTCAGCCGGATCTGGTGCAGCGTGGCGGGCACGCTGAGCCAGCGCCAGGTCGCCGACCAGTCGGTGCCGAACAGGATGCGGTCCGAGCCGATCTTGTCGATGGCGAATCGCAGGTGCTGCGGATTGGTGCCGACGACGTCGAAATACACGTTGACGTTGCGCATGGCGACCGTCATCGCGGCGTCGAAGTAGCGCGAGATGCTGCGGCCCATTTTCGTCAGAATGACCGGCACGGTGGGATGCCGCGCCGCGACCTCGTCCACCCACAGCGGATCGCCGTAGAACAGCCCGCCCGGAAACTGCGACCACGCCGTCGGAAACTGGACCGGCACGCGGTATTTCTCGGCCACGCGCATGATGCCGGAAAGATCCTTCGCGATTTTTTCCGGATTCACGTGGTCGGTGAACGCGCGCACGAACATCTCGCCCATGCCTTTCATGCCCAGCGTGCCCAGCGCACGGTCGAGTTCGGCCGGCGCCGCCTCGCGGGTGGGGCCGGGGTCCTCGTGGTACCCCGCCGCTTCCTGCTCGTGTCCCGCGCGCGCGAGCGCGACCATGCGCCCGGGATGGCGCGCCGCCGCGGCCGCGACGAGATCGTTCGACACATAGCCCGCCCGCGCCTGCACCAGCGCGAAATCGACGCCGTTGCGGTCCATGTCCGCGACCAGATCGTCGGTGTTGTCGACCGGCTCCTCGGTGTTGTTGCACTGGTAAAGATCGGGATACCGCGTGCGAAACGCGATGGCATCTTCCATGGTGCGGATGTGCCGGCTCAGATCCTTGAACGATGGAAAACTGTAGATGTGGATATGCGTGTCGATGATCATGCGAACCCCGGACAGAAACGGAAGTGCGAAGTATAACGCCGCCGGATGCGCCGGACGCGGTATCCTGTACCGTACGGAGAAGGCGATACGATCATGCAAGTGCTTGAATGGACGGAAGAACTGGCGCTTGGCAACGCGACGATGGACGACACGCACCGCGAATTCGTCGCGCGGCTCAACGCCGTGGCGGCGGCGCCGGATGCGGAAATACTCGCGTGCCTGGACGCGTTCGTCGCGCATACCGAAGAACATTTCGCGGAGGAAGAACGCTGGATGGAAGCCACCGCGTTTCCCCCGCTCGGTTGCCATCGCGGCGAGCACGAAAATGTGCTCGAGATCGCGCGTGAAGTCCGGCGGCGCGTCGCGGCAGGCGACCTGCAATACTCGCGCAAACTCGCCGCAGCACTTGCCGAGTGGTTCCCGAATCACGCGACCACGATGGACGCGATGCTCGCGCAATTCCTGCGCGAGACGGGGTACGAGACCGGCGCAAGCCGCTAGCGTGTCGCCTGTGCCGCCGTACCCGTGAACCGCGCGGCAACCTCGGCGCCGCGGGCACGATCGACCAGCCGTTCGGCGTCCTCGGCGAGCAGCAGGCGCCCGGCAACCAGTTTCTTCGCGGCGTCTTCGAGCTGCCGCACGTAACCCGCGTGATCGCCGTAGCGTTCGGCAAGGGACGGCCGCGGGTCGTTCGCGGCTTCGCGCTCGGCGCGTGTCGCGGCGAACGGCTTGTAGGTGCCGTCGCGGTCGCACAGTTCGCCTTCGGGAAACGGCGCTTTGTAGAGATTCCAGCCGGTGTGCGTCGCGAGCGGCACCGCGATTTCCGGCGACCGGATGCCGGCGATTTCGTTGCCGTCCGCATCGACCTGCGTGACGAGCGGCCGGTACGGCTTCGTCATGTCCATGTCGGGTTTCACCCAGTCCGCGAGCAGGCCGAATTCGTTCATGCGGCGCGCGACCACGACGCCGGGAATCGCCGGAAACGCGACCCGGTCGGGCGTCACAAGCGTGCCGTCACGGATGCGCGGGGTGCGCGAGGCAGGCGGCGCCGTGCCCGAGCTGACCCATTCGTCGAGGGCGACCAGCAGCGCGCGCAGTACCGGCGTCGGGCTGTGCGGGTTGCGCGGGTTCACGCAGTTGCCGGGCGTCGACCGCATCCACGCCTGCCCGCCGTGCTGCGTGCCGGCGATCAGATAGCCGCGGGCGTTTTCGGGCCGATCCACATCGCGCGTGCCGAGGGGATCGGTCGCGAGCAGCGAGGCGCCTTTCTGCCAGTATTCGGTCGACGTGTTGGTCTCCATCCACAGCGGATCGAACCCGTCGTTGCGCAGCAGGCCGCCGGTCTTGCCGGAATGGGGATCGGTCTGGCGCGCCGTGGAGAACGGAAACGCGTTCTCCGGCATCGTGCGGTCCTGATGCTGCGTGCTGGTGCGCGCGGGCTGGCCGAATTCGTAATTGAGAAACACGCCGCCGACGCCCGCGGTATGCGCGAGCACGCCGTCGAACACCTTGCGCGCGGACTCGTCCTGGTTGAACCCGAGCGCGACGTGGTCCCGCAGATAGCGTCCGGACTGCGAGCGCCCGAACGCGAGCGTGCGGCGGATGTTTCCGCCCGCGGGATTCGCGTTGCCGCCGGCATCCGCCGTTTCGTAGCGCAGAAACGATACGAGGTCGCGCGTCGCGGCAAGACCCAGTCCCAGCACGCGCGGATTCGTCGCGGGGTAGTGAAATTCGTATATCGAACCCGGCTCCGGGCGCGTGCCCGCGGGCAGCAGGCGGATCTCGCGTGAATTCACGTAACCCCAGCCGCTCGCAGGAATCTCGACGCGCGCGTCGGCTTCCCCACGTCGCACGGTGAGCCGGGCCTGCGACGGGTCGAGCGTCGCGGCGTCATGCGTCAGGCGAAACGTCTCGCGCCGCGCCGCGCGCGTGCCGCCCTGCAGTTCCTCGCGGATCACGCGCACGATGGGCTTGCCGTTGTCCGTGGCGATGACCGGTTTCATCGCAAGCCCGGCGTTTGCGCGCGGTGCGTCCGGATCCCAGCCGCTCCAGACGACGACATAGCCGCGGCGCAGGATCAGCGCGTTGCCGAGATCGTCCGCGGCGCGCGGATCGTTGCGGATCGTGCGCGCATCCCCGAACATCCAGTGCGCGTATTGCCGGCCGCGATTGGTCACGTCATACAGCAGCGTGCCGCTGCCCTTCGTGGCGTCGACCGGCCGCAGAAGGTAGAAATCGGCCTCGTACTCGACGCGCCCCGCGGCGTTGCGCGGAGCCTTGTCGAGGTTCACGATCACGCGGTTACGCGCGTCCGCCGGATCAATCTCGCCTTTGAACGTGCCTTTCACCCGCTCGTACGCACCGGAGTTGCCGAACGCTGCGCCGTCGAGCAGCGGCTCGACCGCGTTGATTTGAATCGCGGTGAGCCTTGCCCCGGCGTGTCCGGCAGCCAGTGCCAGCACGCAGGCGAGCGCGCACGCTCTCCATCCTGTTCGCATGATCCCTCCCCCTGGCCCCGCGACCGAGTCCGCGGCGGTTCGCGCGACACCTGGTGATGTCGCCCCTCCCCGACACACAGACAGTTTACCGGCATTGACGCGCGCCGTCGGGTGTTCTTCAATGTGGCCTGCCGGGCATACCCCGGACCGGAGGTTGCGATGAGCGTATCCTGCCTGACGCGTGCCCTTTTGCTGTGCGCATGTCTTGCGTGCGCACCTGCCGTCGGACAGGATTTTCCGGCGAAGCCCGTGCGCATCGTCGTGGCGTTTCCGCCCGGCGGCCCGTCGGACTACGCGGCGCGAGTGGTAAGCCAGCGACTGCCGGAATTTCTGCGGCAGCCCGTGATCGTGGACAACCGCCCCGGCGCATCCGGCATGCTCGGCGCGGAACAGGTTGCGCGATCGGCGCCGGATGGCTACCTGCTGCTGATCGCGAACACCGGCATGCTGTCGATTCTGCCGCACCTGCGCGCGAAAATGCCGTATGACGCGATGCGTGATTTCACGCCTCTGACGAATCTGATCGGCGGGCCGTCGTTTCTGCTCACGCATCCTTCGATTCCCGCGCGCAACGTCAGGGAACTCGTCGCGCTCGCCAAACGCTATCCGGGACAGCTTTCCTACGCCTCCGCGAGCGTGGGGCAGATTTCCCACATGAACGGCGAGCTCATGAAAATACTCGCGGGCATCGACATGCTGCACGTGCCGTACAAGGGCACCGGACCGGTCATGCCGGAGCTGATCGGTGGCCAGGTGTCGATGACGTTCTCGACCGCGATCGAGAACCTGCAGTTCGTGAAGACCGGACGCGTCCGGGTGCTCGCGGTGACCGGCAAGCAGCGGCTGCCCGTGATCGCCGACGTGCAGACGATGGAGGAATCCGGCCTGCCGGGATTCGAGTCATTGAACTGGAACGGCATCGTCGGTCCGGCGGGTTTGCCCGCGGCCGTCGTGCAGCGGCTGCATCGCGACATCGTGCGCGCGGTCAATCAGCCCGACGTGAAGGAAAAAGTCGGCGCGCAGGGCAATTTCGTCATCGGCAACGCGCCCCGGGAATTTGCCGATTACATCCGCGCCGAATCCGAAAAGTGGGTGCGCGTCGTGAAGCAGGCGAAAATAACGCTGGAATAACGCGACGACCGTCGCAGGCGGGCGGCTTGCCGGGCGCCGAAGTACGTGCACGACTGCCCGAGCGATTCGCGGCGCACGGTGACGCGCACGAAGCCCGGAAAAGATTTTCCTGGCGGATTACAAGGTCGCGCCAAGACGGGCGGGGCGCGAAGCATGCCGTCGCAAATGGCGTTGCTGCGCGTTTTGCCGCGTTCGGCTATCCTTGCAGCCCTTTTATCGCGGCTCGGACGGACTATTCATGGCGCAATACGTGTATACGATGCAGCGGGTGAGCAAGGTGGTGCCGCCCAAACGCGTCATCCTCAAGGACATATCGCTGTCGTTTTTTCCCGGTGCGAAAATCGGCGTGCTGGGGCTCAATGGCGCCGGCAAGTCGAGCCTGCTCAGGATCATGGCCGGTGTCGACCGGGAATTCGACGGCGAAGCGATCCCGATGCCGAACATGAAGGTCGGCTTCCTGCCGCAGGAACCTGCGCTCGACCCGAAACAGACCGTGCGCGAAGCCGTGGAAGAAGGTCTCGGCGACGTGTTCGAGGCGAAAAAAAAGCTCGATGAAATCTACGCCGCTTACGCGGAACCCGACGCGGACTTCGACAAGCTCGCGTCGGAACAGGCGAAGTACGAGGCCATGCTCTCCACGGGCGGCGGCGACACCGAGCATCAGCTGGAAATCGCGGCCGATGCGCTGCGGCTGCCGCCATGGGACGCGCAGGTCGACAAACTGTCGGGCGGCGAAAAGCGCCGGGTCGCGTTGTGCCGGCTGCTGCTCTCCAAGCCCGACATGCTGCTGCTCGACGAGCCGACCAACCACCTCGACGCCGAAAGCGTGGAATGGATCGAGCAGTTTCTGTTGAAGTTTCCGGGCACCGTGATCGCGGTGACCCACGACCGGTACTTTCTCGACAATGCCGCCGAGTGGATACTCGCACTCGACCGCGGCGAAGGCATCCCGTGGAAGGGCAACTACAGTTCGTGGCTCGAACAGAAGGAAGAGCGCCTGAAGCAGGAGGAGGCCACCGAATCGGCGCGTCAAAAGGCGATCCAGAAGGAACTCGAGTGGGTGCGCCAGAACCCGAAAGGACGCCAGGCAAAATCCAAGGCGCGCATCGCCCGGTTCGAGGAACTGTCGTCGCACGAATACCAGCAGCGCAACGAAACGCAGGAAATATTCATCCCGGTCGCCGAGCGGCTCGGTGAAAGCGTCATTGAATTCAAGGGGGTAACGAAGGGTTACGGCGATCGATTGCTGATCGACAAGCTCTCATTCGCGGTGCCGCCCGGCGCGATCGTCGGCGTGATCGGGCCCAACGGGGCCGGCAAGTCCACGCTGTTCCGCATGATCACGGGCAAGGAGAAGGCAGACGGCGGCAGCATCGTCATCGGCTCGACCGTTCGCATCGCGGAAGTCGGACAGTCGCGCGACGCGCTGCCGAACGACAAAACCGCGTGGGAGGCGATCTCCGGCGGCCGCGACATCATCACCGTCGGCAAGTTCGAGATGCCCTCGCGGGCCTATCTCGGCCGGTTCAATTTCAAGGGACAGGACCAGCAGAAGAAGGTCGGCAACCTCTCCGGCGGGGAACGCGGCCGGCTGCATCTCGCGATGACGCTGCTCGCCGGC
>CAZMBS010000167.1:0-7424 GCA_964564295.1 uncultured Streptomycetaceae bacterium | reverse complement strand
CCGGCGCGCAACGCTGCGAGGGCGACCAGCCGGTACAACGCCCCGCTATCGAGGTAGTGAAACCCCAACGTGGTGGCAACACGCTGTGCAACCGTTCCCTTTCCGGATGCCGCGGGCCCGTCGATCGCAACGACCGGTGGAGGACGAACTGTCACACGTTCGATCCTGCGATACCCGCCAGTACTTCGAAAAACGCCGGGAACGTCTTCGCCACGCACCGGGGATCGTTGATGCGCACCGCCATGCCGCCCGCCGCCACCAGCGCAAAAGACATTGCGATACGGTGGTCGTCGTAGGTGTCGATGGCGACGGCGGCCCGCATCGCGTCTGGCGGCGGCGTAACCTTGAGGTAGTCCGGTCCCTCGTCGACCTGCGCGCCCAGCTTGCGCAGTTCGGTTGCCATGGCGGAAATCCGGTCGGTCTCTTTCACGCGCCAGCTGCCGATGTTGGTCAGCGCTGTGGTACCGTCGGCAAACAGCGCGCATACCGCGAGCGTCATCGCGGCATCCGGAACATGGTTGCAATCCGCCGTAATCGCCGACAGCCGCCCGCGGCGCCTCGTCGCGTCGTCCGCCGTCGCCTCGATCCAGTTATCGCCCCAGGTCACGCGGGCACCCATGCGCTCCAGCAGATCCGCGAACCGGACATCGCCCTGGATGCTGTTGCGTCCGACACCCTCGACGCGGACCGGCCCGCCGCCGCGCAGCGCGCCCAGCACGCCCGCCGCGAGAAAATAGGATGCCGACGAAGCATCACCCTCGACGTATATCTCGCCAGGACTCGCGTAGTACGGCGCATGCGGAACCACGTAGCGGTTCCAGCCGTCGCGTTCGACCGTCACGCCGAAGCGGGCCATCGTATTCAGCGTGATGTCCACGTAGGGTTTCGAAATCAATTCACCATCCACGCACACGGTCATGCGACGACCGGTGAGCGGCAGCGCGATCAGCAGTCCCGTCAGGAACTGGCTCGACACGTTTCCCCGGACGTGCACGGTATCGACATCGTGCAACGTGCCGGGGTGAATCGCGAGCGGCGGATAGCCCGGCACGCCGAGATAGTCGATCCGGCATCCGAGGCTGCGCAGCGCGTCGGCGAGATCGCCGATCGGACGCTCGTGCATGCGCGGCACGCCCGACAGCCGGTACTCGCCGCCGCACAGCGCCAGCACGGCCGTCAGCGGACGAAACGCGGTGCCGGCGTTGCCGAGAAACAGTTCGGCCCGGCGCACGGAAAACGGGCCGCCCGCACCCCGCACGCTTACGGCGCGCAGTCCGGCTTCGGCGCACGACACGCCCAGCACGGACAACGCGGTCAGCATGCGCGCGGTGTCGTCGGACTCCAGCACGTCGCGCAGCACGGTCTCGCCGCGCGCCAGCGCCGCCACGAGCAGCAGGCGATTGGACAGGCTTTTCGACCCCGGCAGACGGACGACGCCCCGCGCCCCGGGCATCGGCGCAATATCGAGATATTCCATGGCGCGGGCGCTTTCCGCGGCGTCCGCTCAGGCGCGCGACTTCACGAGCCAGCGCGCACGCGCGGCCCGTGCATGCGCGAACAACGCCTGCAGGGCTTCGCCGTCGCCGCGATCGATCGCATCGCGCGCGCGATCCAGTTCACCGGCGTACGCGTCCAGCAGTTCCAGCAGCGCGCCGCGATTCGCGATGCAGATGTCGCGCCACATTTCCGGCGAACTGCCGGCGATGCGCACCGTGTCGCGCAGTCCCCCGCCCGAGAAAGCGAGCAGGCGTCGCGCGCCGGGTTGCCGAGCGAGCATTCCCATCAGCGCGTACGACACGACGTGCGGCAGATGGCTCACCGCGCCGAGCGTCCGGTCGTGCGTATCCGCGTCCATGCGAACGATCACGGCGCCGCAGGCCTTCCAGGCCAGCGTCACGCGGCGCAACGCGTCCGCCGCGGTTTCCCGCTGCGGCACGAGCACGAGGTTGCGGCCGCGGTACAGTTCGGGAAACGCCGCCGCCGCGCCGCTTTCTTCGGTGCCGGCGATTGGATGCGCCGGCACGAACCGGGAAAATGCGGGGCCGAGCACGCGGCGCGCGGTCGCGATCACATCCCGCTTCGTGCTGCCACCGTCGGTCACGACGACGTGCGCGGGCAGATGCGGACCGATGGCGGCCATCACCGCGCCCATCTGGCCGACCGGCGTGCCGAGGAACACCATGTCGGCCTCCCGGACGGCCCGCGCGGGATCGGTCGCCACGGCATCGATCACACCGCGCCGCAACGCCACCGCCAGGTTGCGGCGCGTGCGTCCGACGCCGGTCACGTGACCGACAGCTTTCGCTTTCCGGAGCGCGAGCGCGAACGAACCGCCGATGAGACCGACGCCGATGACCACGAGCCGGTTGATCTTGCGCATCACGAAAGGGCCTGTTCGAGGCTCGCGAGAAAACGCGCGTTTTCGCTTTCCAGTCCGACCGTCACGCGCAGCCAATCCGGCATGCCGTAGCTCGCGATCGGGCGCACGATCACGCCGGACTGCAGCAACCTGCGAAACACGCCCTGCGCATCCCGCATCCGGAATGTCACGAAATTGCCGAACGGCGCGATGTACTCCAGTCCCAGCGACGCGAGTCCCCGTGTGATCTGAACGAGCCCCGCCTGATTGAGTTCGTAACTCCGGCGCACGAATTCGGCGTCGCCCAGGGCCGCCGCCGCCGCCACGAGCGACAGGGTGTTCACGTTGAACGGCTGGCGCACCCGGTTCATGAGGTCTGCGACGCCGGGCGCTGCGAGCGCGTAGCCCACCCGCAGCCCGGCGAGGCCGTAGACCTTCGAAAACGTGCGCGTGACGACGAGATTCGGAAACCGCGCAAGCCAGCCCACGCTGTCGGCACGCAGTTCCGGGCGCAGATACTCGCTGTACGCCTCGTCCAGGACCACGAGCACGGTCGGCGGCACGTTCGCGATGAACGTTTCGAGTGCTTCGGCGGCACATAGCGTTCCCGTCGGATTGTTCGGGTTCGCGATGAACATGAGCCGCGTGTCCGCGCGAACCGCGCGCGCCATCGCAGCGAGATCGTGACCGAACGCCCGCGCCGGAACCTCGATGCCGGTCGCACCCACGGCCTGCACGGCGAGCGGGTACACCGCAAACGCATGCTGCGCGTACACCGCTGAATCGCTGGGTCGCAGGAAGGCGCGCGCGGCGAGTTCCAGCACGTCGTTCGACCCGTTGCCGAGCACGATGCGATCCGCATCCACCCGCCAGTGGCCGCACAGCGCCTGTTTCAGTTCAAAGCCGTTTCCGTCCGGATAACGGGCGAGCCCGTCGAGCACGCGGCGTATCGCGGCCTGTGCGTGCGGGCTCACCCCCAGCGGATTTTCGTTCGACGCGAGCTTGATGATCCCCGCTTCGTCGAGCCCCAGCTCGCGCGCCAGTTCGGATATCGGTTTGCCGGGCTGGTACGGCGCGATGCCGCGCACGTACGCCGGAGCGAGATCGCAGATCGTCATCGAAGCGTCGTGTCGGAACGTCGCAAGGTCAACGCGTCACGTGACGGCTGCCGGATACGAACCGAGGTTTTTCAGAAATGAAGCCTTGCGCTCCAGCGCGGCGAGCGCACGGGCGACCGGCGCGTCCTGCGCATGGCCGTCGATGTCGACGTAAAACACGTACTCCCAGGCGCCCGTGCGCGCGGGGCGGGATTCGAGCCGCGTCATGCCGACATGATTGTCGGCGAGCGGCGCGAGCAGCGCGTGCATCGCGCCGGGCCGGTTGCGGGTCGACAGAACGAGAGACGTCTTGTCGCGTCCGGAGGGCGCCGCGTCGTGACTCGCGAGCACCAGAAACCGCGTCGTGTTGCGCGCCTCGTCCTCGATATTGCGCGCGAGCAGCCGCAGCCCGTACAACCCCGCGGCAATACGGCTCGCAATCGCCGCCGAGCGCGCATCGCGCGCCGCGCGCCGCGCGGCCTCGGCGTTGCTGACCACGGCGATGCGCTCCGCGCGCGGCAGGTGCCGGGACAGCCACTGCTGGCATTGCGCGAGACTCTGGGTATGCGAGTACACGCGCCGTATCGCATCGCGTTTCAGCGCCCTGCTCATCAGGTTCTGACGGACCGGGAGCATGACTTCCCCGCAGACTCTGGCAGGCGTCGCGAGCAGCAGATCGAGCGTGCGGCCGATCGCGCCCTCCGTGGAGTTTTCCACCGGCACCACGCCGTACCCCACGGCCCCGGTCTCCACCTGGCGGAACACTTCGTCTATCGACGCGCAGGCGATCGCGGGCGTCATGCCGCCGAACTGTTTCAGCACGGCCTCCTGGCTGAACGTGCCCTCGGGTCCGAGGTAGGCGACGCGCATGCTGTCTTCAAGCGCGCGGCAGGCCGACATGATCTCGGTGAATATGCGCGCGAGCGCGCGGTGCGGCAGCGGATCGCCCTTCAGCGCGGCGAGCCGGCGCAGAACCTGCGCCTCGCGTTCCGGGCGATACATCGTGCCGCCGGCTTTCACCGTCCCGACGCGTTGCGCGAGCCGCGCCCGCGCCGCCAGCAGCCGCACGATGCGCGCGTCCAGGGCGTCGATCTTGCGGCGGATGTCGGCGAGCGTGTCGGCCATGCTTCGAATGCGGATGTGCGGGTGCGGTGCGATGGGCGTCGAATCAGCGGCGCGTCCGCGCCTTCATGCCACGGTGATCCTACGCGTCGGCGCCATGCGGCAGATACCGCACCGACAGCACGCCCTCGATCCTGCCGAGCCCGGCAACGACGCCGGCCGGTACGGCGCTATCGACGTCGACCAGCGTGTAGGCCATGCCGCCCTTCGACTTGTTCAGCATGTTGTGAATATTGAGCCCCGCCTTCGCCATCGTCGTCGAGATCTGCCCCAGCATGTTGGGCACGTTCGCATTGGCGATGCCCACGCGCCACGGCGACTCGCGCGTCATGACGACGTCCGGAAAGTTCACTGCATTCAATATGTTACCGTGTTCCAGAAAGTCGCGCACCTGGTCGGCGACCATCACCGCGCAATTGTCCTCGGCCTCGCGCGTCGACGCGCCCAGATGCGGCAGCGCCACGACCTGCGCCTTTCCCTGCAACTGCTGCGCCGGAAAATCGCAGATGTACCAGCGCAACCGCTTCGACTCGAGCGCTTCCAGCACTGCGGCGTTGTCGACGATGCCCTCGCGCGAGAAATTGAGCAGCACCGCGCCCGACTTCATCACCTTGATGCGTTCGGCGTTCACGAGGTTGCGCGTGGCATCGATGAGCGGCACATGCAACGTCACGAAATCGGCCCCGCGCAACACGTCCTCGATGCTGTGGGCCTTTTTCACCTGCGACGGCAGGCTCCAGGCTGCGTCCACCGTGATGTGCGGATCGTAGCCAACCACGTTCATGCCGAGCTTGATCGCCGCGTCCGCGACGAGACTGCCGATCTTGCCGAGCCCGATGATGCCGAGCGTGTGCCGCGGCAGCTCGAATCCCGCATAGTGTTTCTTCCCGTCCTCCGTGAGCTTGTGCAGGGCCTTGTCGTCGCCGGACAGCCCTTCGACGAACCGGATCGCCGGCACCAGGTTTCGCGCGCCGATCAGCAGTGCGGCCACCACGAGCTCCTTGACGGCGTTCGCGTTGGCGCCGGGCGCGTTGAACACCGGCGCGCCGCGTTCGCTGAGTTTCTGCACCGGGATGTTGTTGGTGCCCGCGCCGGCGCGGCCGATCGCCTTCACGCTCGCGGGGATGTCCATCGCATGCATGTCGTGCGAACGCACGAGGATCGCGTCGGGCCGGTCGATCTGTCCGCCCACGGTGTAGCGCTCGGCCGGAAACCGCTTGAGTCCGACGGCGGCGATCGAATTGAGCGTCAGAATGCGCAGCGACTCAGCCATGTTTCTTCTCGAATGCCTTCATGAAATCCACCAGCGCCCGCACGCCTTCGAGCGGCATCGCGTTGTAGATCGACGCGCGCATGCCGCCCACCGAGCGGTGTCCCTTGAGTTCGACGAGCCCGTGGCCCGCGGCCTCCTTGAGGAACGCATCGTCGAGCGCCGCATTGCGCAGCGTGAACGGGATGTTCATGCGCGAGCGGTCCTGCTTCGCGACCGGCGTATGGTAGAACTCGGTTTCGTCCAGATAGTCGTATACGAGTTTCGACTTCGCAATGTTGACGGCTTCCATCGCCGCGAGGCCGCCGCCCTGCTTGAGCCACTGAAACACGAGTCCGGCCATGTAGATGCCGTACGTGGCCGGCGTGTTGATCATGGAATCGGCGTCCGCCTGCACCTTGTAGTTGAATACCTCGGGCGTCGCCGGGGATGCCTGCCCGATCAGGTCGTCGCGCACGATGACGATCGTCAGGCCGGCGGGCCCGATGTTTTTCTGCGCGCCGGCGTAGATCAGACCGTAGCGGGACACATCCATCGGGCGGGACAGGATGTGCGACGACATGTCGGAGACGAGCGGCACGTCGCCGGTATCCGGTATGCCGTGAAATTCGACCCCGCCGATGGTCTCGTTCGAGGTAATGTGCACGTACGCCGCGGCCGGATCGAGTTTCCAGTCGCGCTGCGCCGGAATGTGGCTGTACTGCGCGCTTTCGGAACTCGCCGCGACGTTGACCTTGCAGTATTTTTTCGCCTCGGTGATGGCCTTCTTCGACCATTGGCCGGTGTTCACGTAGTCCGCGGAGGGCTTGCCGCGCAGCAGGTTCATCGGCACGACCGCGAACTGCGCCGCCGCGCCGCCCTGCAGGAACAGCACCTTGTAGTTCTTCGGTATCGCCATGAGCTCGCGCAGATCGGCCTCGGCCTGCGCGTGTATGCCGACGAACGCCTTGCCACGGTGGCTCATCTCCATGACCGACCTGCCGCTCGCATGCCCGGCGAGCATTTCGGCGGCGGCCTGTTTCAGCACGGCCTCCGGCAGCACCGCCGGTCCGGCGCTGAAGTTATAAACACGAGACACGATTACTCCTTATAAAACAAGTACTTGCTATTCCTCATCCTCTTCCGGCTCGGCGATCTTGACGAGCCCGACCAGCGCCTCGTTGTCGCCGAGATTGATGAGCCGCACGCCCTGCGTCGAGCGGCCCTGCTCGCGCACCTCGGCGACCCGCGTGCGGATCAGCACGCCGCCCGTGGTGATCAGCATGATCTCGTCTTCCTTCGATACGAGTTCGGCCGCCACGAGTTCGCCGTTGCGGTCGCTGCACTGGATCGCGATCATGCCCTGCGTGCCGCGGCCGTGGCGCGTGTATTCCGCGACGGGCGTGCGCTTGCCGTATCCGTTCTTGGTCGCGGTCAGCACCGAGGGCGATTCGTCGTTCGCCGTCAGCAGCGATATCACGTGCTGCCCCTTCTGCAGTTTCATGCCGCGCACGCCGGCCGCCGCGCGGCCCATCGCGCGCACTTCGTCCTCCGCGAACCGGACGGCCTTGCCGGCATCGGAAAACAGCATCACGTC
>CAZMBS010000166.1:0-7591 GCA_964564295.1 uncultured Streptomycetaceae bacterium | reverse complement strand
TTGGCCCAGGCACCGGCGCCCCGCGCGCCCGCGCCCGCGCCCGCCGCGGCCGTGCAGCCCGCGGTCTCCGAAGGCGCGCGGGAAATCCTCGCTCGCGTTCTGCCCGCCGTGATCCAGATCAAGGGGTTCTTCGGCACGAACACCGCGCAGGCATTCCACGGAACCGGATTCGCCGTCGCGCCCGACGGGATTTTCATGACCAACTATCACGTGGTCGCGCAGAAGATCCAGTACCCGGACAAATTCCGGCTCGAATACCGGACACCCGACGGAAAATCCGGCGCGCTCGATGTGCTGTCGGTCGACGTGCGCCACGATCTCGCGGTGGTGCGGACGACCGGTTTCGCGCCGCCGCCGCTGCGCATCGAGCCCAAGGTGCCGGTAAAGGGAGAACGCGCGTATTCCGTCGGCTTCCCGCTCGACGTCGGGCTGACCATCACCGAGGGCGTGTCGAACGGCCGGGTCGAGGATTCGTTCGATCCGCGCATCCATTATTCCGGCGCGATCAACGCCGGCATGTCCGGAGGGCCCGCGCTGAACGCCGCCGGCGCGGTCATCGGCGTCAACGTGTCGGGATACCGGTTCGAGCAGCTCGTGAGTTTTCTCGTGCCCGCGATGCACGTGCTGTCGCTGGTCGAACGCGCGGTCAAGCCGGCCGCGTCGCCGGGCGATCTGAGGAAGGACGTCGCATCGCAGATGCGCGCGCACGCGACCGGCCTGCTCGGCGCGCTCGACGGCGAAATGCCCACGCAGGTCACCGCCGGCTACGCGCTGCCGGCGAAGCTGGCGCCCTTCATCGATTGCAACGCGTCGGCGGACCCGGCGCCGGAGCAGCCGGTCCAGATGGTGCGCATCCAGTGCGCCGCGAAAGCCGGGCTCTACGTCGAGCAGGGGTTCTACAGCGGCGACCTCAAGTACGCGCACTACGTGCAGTCGTCCGACAAGCTCGATGCCTGGCGCTTCGCGCGGCGCATGTCCAACCTGTCCGCCGCAACCGGAGCCTACGGAAGGCGCAAATACGTGGGGCCGTTCGCGTGCGAAAACAGCAGCGTGCGACTCACGGGATTCGACGCAAGCGTTCTCGTGTGCGCGCGCAGCCACCGCAAGCTCGAGGGCCTGTACGACATCACCGTTCGGGTCACCAGCCTGAACGAGCCGCGGCGCGGATTCGCGAGCCATCTCGACATGTACGGCGTCGAATTCGAGGCCGGCATGCGCTTCGTGCGGCGTTACATGGAAGCCATGGCATGGAAGCCGTGACGGCCGAATCGGTCATCGTGGAGCTGCTCGGCGCGCACGGGCGCGTGTCGTCGCGGGAACGCGTCATGCTCGCCGCCGACACGCGGCGTTTCACGATCGGGCGCGGCGTCGGAGCCGACGTGGTGATCGACGATCCGCACGCGGCGGCGCTGCATGCGACGGTCGAAGTCGCGCCGGATGGCGCCGTACGCGCGGCCGATCTCGGCACGCTGAACGGAATCGTCATCGGCGGCCGGCGCCACCGCGGCAGCGAGCCGATGCCGTGTCCCGACGGCATGCTTCAGATCGGGCGCACCCGAATGCGCGTGCGCACGGCGCACGAGCTGCTGCCGCCGGAGAAGCCGGACCGCGCCGCGGCGACGGCGTCGCGCGCACCGGGGTGGACCGCATTCTTCTGCGGGCTGTACTGCGCCGCGTACGCGGCCTATCTCGGCTGGGCGGAAGCCCCGCGCGACACCACGACGGTCATCGTCACCACGCTGATGACGACGATTTTCGTGTCCGGCGCGTGGATCGGAATCTGGGCGCTGCTGTCGCGCATCATGCTGGGCGAGTGGCGCTGGATCTGGCACGCGGCCATCCTGTTCGGCGTGACCACGGCATACGTGTCCGTGGAGTCGCTGCTCGACGTCGGCTGGTTCGTGTACGCGCTGCCGAGCTGGGAAACCCGCAGCCTGTTGTTCGCGTTCATCGCGATCGCCGTCGCGCTGTACTGGCACCTCACGCATGCCTCCGGGCTCACGCAGCGTCGCGCGGCCGCGGTCGCGGTCCTGCTGCCGGCGCTCGCGATGGGCGGCGGGCTGTGGGTGCAGTTGCGCGCGCAGGAACGCGACGTGAACTACATCGGCGTGGCGGAGAAAATCTACGTGCCCGCGCTGCGCATGCGCCAGGCCGGCGAACTGAAGGACTACTTCGGCAAGGTCGCGCAACTGAAGGCAGTCGCGGACCGCAAGCGCGCGGCGATATCCGCGGACGACGAAGGCGAACTCGGCTTCGGCGTCGATTTCCATCAGGCGACCGGAACAGTCAGGCACGCGCGTTAGCCCCGCACCGCAATCCGGGAGCATCGAACATGCGACCAATCCCTTCGCTGACAACGTCGTGGCCATCGTGCCTCGCGGCTCTCGCCATTGCGCTGTCGATGTCCGCATGGGCGCAGGAGCAAAGCGTCAGGCCCGGCATCAACGAGCAGTTCGAGACGGGAACGAGTTACCAGAAATTCATCGACCAGTTCGAGCGCGAAGGCCGTGAAATATTCGACAAGCGCATGGAGATTCTTGACGCGGTCGGGTTGCAATCCGGCATGACCGTCGCCGACATCGGCGCCGGGAGCGGGCTGTTCGTGCCGCTGTTCGCGCGCGCCGTCGGTGCGTCGGGCCGGGTCTACGCCGTGGATATCACGCCGGTGATGGTAAACAACATCCTGCGTCGCGCCCGCGAGGCGGGTTTGAGCAACGTGGCGGGCGAAGTGAATACCGCGAAGAGCCTGCCGCTGCCGCCCGCATCGCTGGACGTCGCGTTCACGTCCGACGTCTATCACCACTTCGAGTATCCGCAAATCATGCTGCGGGCGATACACCGCGCTCTGAAACCCGGCGGCGTATTCGTCGTCGTGGATTTCGAACGCATCCCCGGCGTGAGCAGCGAGCGCATCCTCGCGCACGTGCGCGCCGGCAAGGAGACGGTGATCCAGGAAGTCGAAGCGGAAGGATTTCGCCGGATTGAAGAGAAGAAGCTGCTGGAATTCAATTACTTCATCCGGTTTCAGAAGCAGTAATCCCGCCCTTCGATTCCGTCGCCGAAGATCGAGGCGCCCCGCGCCATCGCGTTGAAATCCGCGCGCCAGTTGCCGAACCATCGCGCGCGGCGTAATGTGAAGGCTGCCGCTTTTCACGATTTGTTAATGCGATTGAGAAACCCGAACGACCGAAATAACTTGTTAATTAACAAAGACTTATCGAGTGGAATAATTGGGGTCAGACACGATATATTGGAATAATTGGGGTCAGACACGATATATTAATAACCTACTGATTATATAGCACAATACTGCAATTAGCTCCCACTTTAATTCACTCTGACCCCATTTTATGCGGTGGGACGATCCGGCGCCTCACCCACGTAGCCGCCGAATTCTGCGAGTGGCAATCATGCGCGCCAAAGTGCATACGCTTGTCGTGGAGCCGGCGTGGCCAGACTGCCCGATTCTTACCCCCCCACATCCTATGAGTGATCCAAAGTTCGACCCCTTGTAACCCGTAACGCCTTCGGTTACACTACCTCGTGTGATCCGTCGAATCCGGCACAAGGGACTGCAACGATTCTTTGAGACCGGCAGCAAGTCCGGAATTCAGGCGCAGCATGCAGATCGACTGCGGCTGATTCTTGCCCAGTTGAGTGCTGCGACAAAACCGGAAGACATGGCGCTGCCTGGACTGGTACTGCATCCTCTGAAAGGTGATCGCAAGGGTGTGTGGTCGGTTCGGGTGAGTGGAAACTGGCGCATCACATTTGTGTTTGCGGGAACCGATGCCGATTTGGTCAATTACGAGGACTACCACTGAAGGTATGAATCATGCGCATGCACAATCCCCCGCATCCCGGTGAAATCATCAAGTCGCTTTGCCTGGAGCCGCTTGGAGTAACGGTTACCGAAACTGCGAAGGCCCTGGGTGTCAGCCGCAAGACGCTTTCGGCGATTTTGAACGGCCGTGCAGGCGTAAGTCCCGAGATGGCGGTACGCCTTTCGATCGCGTTTGGCACCTCGGCCGAAAGTTGGCTGAATCAGCAAACGCAGTACGATCTTTGGCACGCGGAACAGCGGCGCAAGCAATTGCGCGTGATGAAGCTGGCTGCGTAGCAGGATGCCGAACCGTCCGCGCGACGCCGACGCGCCGCAAGACTCACGACGCGCCGATCAGCGGTACGTTTGAGGGCATGCGCCCCACCGTCGAAAAGAACCAAGGTGCATCGCCGGAGTCGCTCGAAGAACTGCGACAGGCCTGTCCGTCGTTACCGGAGAGCTACTTCGCTTTCCTCGCCGAAACCAATGGAGCCGAAGGCGATCTTGGTGTTGAGCCCGGCTGGTTTGTGGTCTGGCCGGCGGAGGAAGCGCGCGTGGCGTCGCATGAATACCAGCTCCCGGAGCATTTGCCGGGCTTCTTCGCGTTCGGCGGTAACGGGGGTGGGGAATTGTTTGTACTGCCGGTCGGCGCGGACACCGCCCGCCAACCTGTTTACATGGTGCCTGCCATAGGCATGGCGCAGGAGCACCTTGTCGAGGTGGCTCCCAGCTTCGCGGATTTCACGGCAAGCTGCGGTCAGGTCTTGCGCAAGAATTCCTGAGGTGTAACGCTGTGAGCCGCCGGAACGATAGTCATCAAGAGTGCCAGGATATTTCATTTAACTGTTTTAATTCAAAAACTTAGTAATACCCCACACGCCTCGATCCCGCCCCGGGACTCCGCATGTCCACCATGCGGATAAGTGTTAGGATGCCCCGACACCACATCCGACACGAGGGGAGTCCCATGCGAACCGGCACGTGCGTTACCGCTGCAATTCTCGCGACACTCATCGGCATGGCCTCGTCGGCACACGCGCAGCACTGGCCCGACAAGCCGATTCGCGTTCTGGTGCCGTTTCCGCCGGGCGGTGGAACGGACATCCAGGCGCGCCTGCTGTCGAACGCGTTCCAGAAAAGCATGGGGCAGAACTTCATCGTCGACAATCGCACCGGCGCGTCGGGACTCATCGCGACCCAGCTCACCGTCGATGCGGCGCCGGACGGCTACACGCTGCTCTTCACGTCCGCGAGCATCTCCGCGGTGGTCACGCTCTACGCGAAGCGCATGAAATTCAACGTGCTGAACGATCTCGCGCCGTTGAGCTGGATTTCCTCCACGCCCCTCGTGCTTTCGCTGCACCCCAGCGTCCCCGCGAAATCGGTGACGGAACTGATCGCGCTGGCGAAACGCGCGCGCGGCGGCATGAATGCAGCCGGCAACACCGCCGGCAGCACGGCGCACCTCACGGCGGAAATGTTCAACCAGGTCACCGGCATCAAGGCGACCGTGCTCACCTATCGCGGCGGCGGCCCGGCCGTGCTCGCGCTGATTTCCGGCGAGGCCGATTTTCTGTTCGCAACCGCCCCGTCGATCATGCCGCATCTGCGCACCGGCAAGGCGAAGGCGCTCGCGGTCACGACGCCGAAGCGCGCGTCGGCGCTGCCCGACCTGCCCACGATGAATACGTTTCTGCCGGGATTCGAGGCCGACCAGTGGTACGCGATGTTCTATCCCAGGGCGACGCCGCGCACCGTCATCGACCGCATGAATTCCGAAATCCGCAAGGCGCTCGAGACGCAGGAAGTCAAAGCCTTCCTGCCGAACGAGGCGCTCGACCCTGTCGCGAGCAGCCCCGAGGAACTGCACGCGCTGCTGAAGCGCGAAATTCCGAAATACGCGAAAGTGATCGGCTTCGCGAACATCCGCATCGACTGAAACCGGAAAGGACGACTCACGATGAACCGCACCGGCACCTGGATCTTCACGGCCGCAATGGACGTGGATCCCGACAAGGAAGCCCTCTTCAACGAGGTCTACGACACCGAGCACATCCCGCACCTGCGCAAGGTTCCCGGCGTGATCGCCGTAACGCGCGCGAAACTGGACGCGTTGCGCGTCACGATGGGCGGCGAGACGAAAACCGTCGACTCGACCGGCAAGCCGCGCTACGCCTGCTACGTGGAACTCGAAAACCCGGACGTGCTCACCAGCGCCGCGTGGGCGAAAGCCGTGGATGACGGCCGCTGGCCGACGCACGTGCGCCCGTACACGCGCAACCGGCAGCACACGCTGCACCGGGTCATCTGACGCGTATAATCTCGCGCAAGTTATCCGGGAGAATCGCATGCAGACCCGAGTTCCTTGCGTGATCATGCGCGGCGGCACGTCGCGGGGACCGTTTTTTCAGCTGTCGGACCTGCCCGAGGACACCGCGACGCGCGATGCGGTGCTGCTCGCCGTGATGGGCTCGCCGCATGAAATCCAGGTGGACGGCATCGGCGGCTCGCATTCGGTGACGAGCAAGGTCGCGATGATCGGCAGGTCGAAGCGGCCGGATGCGGACGTGGACTACCTGTTCGCGCAGGTGCAGATCCTCGAGGCCTTCGTCGACACCAAGCCCAACTGCGGCAACATGCTGGTCGCGGTCGGACCGTTCGCGATCGAGGCCGGGCTGGTGCCGGCAAAGAACGGCGAGACGACGGTGCGCATTTTCAACGTGAACACGCAGTCGCTGGTCGAGGCCATCGTGCAGACGCCGGGCGGCCACGTGAATTACGAGGGCGATGCCGCGATCGACGGCGTGCCCGGCACCGCGGCGCCGATCGGCATCAATTTCCAGAGCGCAATCGGCTCGGTCACGAAGAAGATGCTGCCCACGGGCCGGGCGCTCGACGTCATCGACGGCGTGGAAGTGAGCTGCGTGGACATCGCGATGCCGATCGTGATGATGCGCGCGCGCGACTTCGGCAAAACCGGGCACGAGACCGCGGTCGAACTCGATGCCGACGGGGAAACGCACGCGCGCATGGAGGCGATCCGCCGCAAGGCCGGCGCGCTGATGGGCATGGGCGACGTGTCGCGCAACGTCGTGCCCAAGATGGCGCTGCTGGCCGGACCGCGCGACGGCGGACACATCGCGTCGCGCTATTTCGTGCCGGAGACCTGCCACAAGTCGCACCCGGTCACCGGAACCGTCTGCATCGCCTCGGCCTGCGCGATACCCGGGACCATCGCATCGCAGCTCGCGCCGCTGCCGCCGGCGCCGCAGGGGCTGGTCAAGGTCGAACATCCCCGGGGGCTGATCGTCATCGACCTCGATGTCGATTTCAGCGGCGGCAGGGAAATGCTGCGCCGCGCGGCCCTCATCCGCACGGCGCGCCGCATTTTCGACGGGCACGTGCACGTGCCGTCGCGCATCTGGTCGGGAAAGACCGCCACTTCCGCGCGCGCGACCGCGGTCGCATGACGCCGTCCGGCTACTTCGCCCCCCCGCCGATCGGGCGCGGGGGAACGTCATCCTGAACGTCGCGGTCATCGGCGGCGGGTACGCCGGCATGGCCGCCGCGGTGACGCTTGCCGGGCGCGGCGTCCCCGTTACGGTATACGAAGCCGCGCGCGAACTCGGCGGGCGCGCGCGCAAGGTCGTGCACCGCGAGGCCGCGCTCGACAACGGACGTCACATCCTCACCTGCGCGCACCGCGCGACGCTGCGCCGGATCCGGCTCGTGCACGCCGATGCCGCCGGCGCGTTGCATCGCATGCCG
>CAZMBS010000165.1:0-7618 GCA_964564295.1 uncultured Streptomycetaceae bacterium | reverse complement strand
CCAGCGGCTTGGCGTACACCGGCAGCAAGTGTTTGGATACAACCTGCGGCGCAGGATAAAGACGCGTGCCGGAGCCGCCGGCGAGTATGATGCCTTTCATGCCGTAACCCGATTACCGTAATTCACGTCGATCCACTCGCGGTACTTGCCGCTCGCTACGCCCGCGACCCAGTCGGGATGGTCGAAATACCACTGCACGGTTTTGCGCAGTCCGCGTTCGAACGGCTCGGCGGGCTCCCAACCCAGTTCTGTTTTCATGCGCCCGGCATCGATGGCATACCGGCGGTCGTGCCCCGGCCGATCCTTGACGAACGTTATCAGCCGCGCGTGCGGCGCGGCTTCCGGGCGCAGCCCATCTGCGATTGCGCACACCGCCGTCACCACATCCATGTTCGTGCGCTCGCTGTTGCCACCGATGTTGTACGTTTCACCGGGACGCCCGTTGCGCAGCACCGTCCGGATTCCGGAGCAGTGGTCGCCTACGTATAGCCAGTCGCGCACGTTGAGTCCGTCGCCGTACACGGGAAGCGGCCGGCCCTGGGCAGCATTGAGCACCATCAGCGGGATCAATTTCTCCGGAAACTGGTACGGCCCGTAGTTATTGGAGCAGTTGGTGGTTACGACGGGAAGGCCGTAAGTATGGAAGTAGGCGCGCACCAGGTGGTCCGACGCGGCTTTGGACGCCGAGTACGGGCTGTTGGGGGCGTACGGCGTCGTTTCGGAAAACGCTGGGTCATCCGCGCCGAGCGATCCGTACACCTCGTCGGTCGAAACGTGCAGAAACCGGAATCGGGACTTCGCGGGCTCGGAGAGCGTTTCCCAATAGGATCGGGCCTCCTCGAGCAGGCAGAATGTACCCACGACGTTGGTCTGCACGAATTCGCCCGGCCCGTGTATCGAGCGGTCCACATGACTTTCCGCGGCCAGGTGCACGATGGCGTCCGGCCGATGTCTGGCCAGCAGTTGCGCGACCAGCGGCCGGTCGTTGATGTCGCCCCTCACGAAGACGTGACGCGCGTCGCCCCGCAGGGCCGCGAGATTGCCGAGGTTTCCTGCATAGGTCAACTTGTCGAGATTCACGACCGGGGACTTTTCGGCGTCGATCCAGTCGAGCACGAAGTTGGCGCCGATGAAGCCCGCTCCGCCGGTCACGAGTATCACGTTAACGCCTGTTATCCAAATTCATCAATCGAAAGCGCCGGCGTGACTGGCGTTGCGCACGCGTCCCCGACCGGGCAGAAGACCATTCCGTATTCTATGCGGAACATGGGTTTGCGTGTAGGCTAGCGCTCGCGCTCCCGCGACATTATTCCGATTCATGCCCAGAATCCTGCTGGTGAAAACGTCGTCGTTGGGCGATGTCGTGCACAATCTTCCGGTGGTGTGCGACATTCTGCGTTGCGTTCCGGGTGCGATGGTCGACTGGGTCGTCGAAGAGGCTTTCGCCGCGGTTCCACGAATGCATTTCGCGGTCAGCGACACGATAGTCGTTGCATTGCGGCGCTGGCGGCGCACACCCTGGAACGCGGCGCTGCGCGCGGAAGTTTCGGCCTTTGCGGCACGACTGCGCGCGGGAGCCTATGACGCGATCATCGATACGCAGGGATTGCTGAAGAGCGCGCTGATCGCGCGCGCTGCGCGCGGGTCTCGGCATGGACTCGACTGGACGAGTTCGCGTGAACCGTTGGCGCTGCTCTACGATAGAACCTATCGCGTGCCCTGGTCCGCTCACGCAGTCGAACGCAATCGCAGTCTCGCGGCACAGGCGCTCGGATATACCGTGCCCGCAGAAATGGTTTTCGGGATTCGTCCACAGGCGCGCGCGCTGCCGTGGCTGCCGAACCCGCGGTTTGTCGTGCTGCTGCACGCAACGAGCGCGGATGCCAAGCTGTGGGCTGAGACATGCTGGATCGCGCTGGCGCGGATGTTCTGCGACGCCGGCACCGTTGCCGTACTGCCGTGGGGCTCGCCCGAAGAGCAGGCCCGAAGCGAACGCATTTCGGCTGCCGTGACGGGCAGCATCGTTCCGCCGCGATTGACCCTTGAGGAACTCTCCACGCTGCTGGCGCAATCGGAGGCGGTCGTGGGCGTGGATACCGGGCTCACGCATCTGGCGGGCGCGCTGGGCGCAAGGACAGCGGGAGTTTATGTCGCAACGGACCCGGCGGCGACTGGAATCCATGGTTGCGCACGCGCGGCGAACATCGGCGGCGTCGGTGCCGCGCCGTCTGCCTCGGCCGTCTATTCCCTGCTCGAAACCCTGCGGACACGATGATGTCGCGCTTCGGGTACACCTTGCTGCTCTACCTGATGCTGCCGTACGTGCTGGTCCGGCTGCTGTGGCGCGCGGTGCGGCAGCCTGCCTATTTGCGATTTGTCGGGGAGCGATTCGGATTCGGCATGCCGTCTGCGCCGGATTTGCCGGTGGTCTGGTTGCATGCCGTTTCGGTTGGAGAAACCCGGGCGGCCGGGCCGCTGGTTGCGGCAATTCGCGAGCGATATCCGGGGATTCGCATTCTGCTCACGCACATGACTCCGACAGGACGGGAGGCCGGAGAACAATTGTTCGGCGACGGCGTGCTGCGGTGCTATCTGCCGTACGATTTTCCGTGGGCGGTTCGGCGATTCCTGCAACGGTTCAATCCGCGCGCAGGCGTGTTGCTGGAAACTGAAATCTGGCCGAATCTCGTGCATGCGTGCCGGCAACGCGGCGTCCCGCTTCATCTCGCGAATGCGCGCATGTCGGAGAAGTCCGCAGCAGGCTACACGCGATCGGGATCGCTGATGCGAACGAGCCTTGGTGAACTCGCCGGCGTCTATGCGCAGACGCAGTCGGACGCCACTCGACTCAAGGCGCTTGGCGCGACGGCGCCGGTGGTATGCGGCAACGTGAAATTCGACATCGATCCGGTGCCGCAGCAACTCGCGCTCGGCGAGCGCTGGCGCGCATCGTGCGGCGAGCGCCCCGTCTTTCTGGCCGCGAGCACCCGGGATGGAGAAGAGGCTTTAATAATCAATGAGTTATCGAGACTTCCGCCTTCAGCGCTGATCGTGATAGTTCCGCGCCATCCGCAACGGTTCGACGCCGTTGCGGCGCTACTGGCGCGCAGCGGGCTGCGCAGTCAGCGCCGCAGCGAGAACGCTCCGATTGATCCGGCGATCCGCGTGTGGCTGGGCGACAGCATGGGGGAGATGTTTGCGTATTACGCGGCCTGCGACATCGCCTTCATTGGTGGCAGCCTGTTGCCGTACGGCGCGCACAATCTCATCGAGGCATGCGCAGCCGGCAAACCGGTGCTGATCGGTCCCCATACCTATAACTTTTCCGAGGCCGTTGACAGTGCGATCGCCGCGGGCGCGGCGAGAAAGGTGGCGGATGCCGTAGATCTGATGCGCGCGGCCGACGCGCTGCTCGGCGATCCCGCGGCTCGCGCGGCTGCGGGTCGTGCCGCATTGGCGTTCAGCCAGACACACCGCGGCGCGACGCGGCGCATGATAGACCTGATGCGGATTCAGCCCTGATCGGTCAGCACGCAATCGATGTCTTCGTCCGTCGGTCCGCACGGGATTTCCTGCACCACCTGCAGTTGAAAGGCCGCGGCAACCAGTGGCGGTCGCCGGGCAAAGCGCCGAATCAGCCGGTCGTAGTATCCGCCGCCGTATCCCAGCCGTTTTCCCTGCAGCGTAAATGCGACGCCGGGCACGAGCACGAATTCAACCGCGTCCGGCGAGCAGGGTTCACTGCAATCCGGTGCGGGTTCCCGTATTCCCCACGTCCCGGGCGTCAATTCGCGTTCCAAATCGCGGATCCGGAAGAGTTCCAGTTCCCGTCGGTCGCGATGGACGCGTGGTAGGACCAGCATGCGACCGGATGCCACGACGTTTTCGAGCAGCGCGTCGGTGACGAATTCGCTGCCGAAACTCGCGTACGCCAGAACGCATCCTGCATCGCGGTATGCCGGAAGCGACTTGATGCGGGCGGTTATCTCCCGACTGGATGCGGCACGAGCGGCGGGATCCAGCGCATCCCGCGCATCCAACAAGCGCCGCCGCAGCGCCGCCTTCGACTCTCGCAGGGCGGCGGCGCCCGTTACGGGCGCTCGAGCCACGTGTTGACCTGCGCCAGATCGTCCTCGGCGAGACGCCCCACTGCCGCCTTCAGGCGCAGCAACGACAGTATGTAGTTGTAGCGGGACTGTGAAAGATCGCGGCGCGCGGAGAAAAGCTGCTGCTGCGCGTTGAGCACGTCCACCTGGGTGCGGACGCCAACCTCCTGCCCCAGGCGGGTCGAATCCAGCGAACTCTGGCTGGACACCAACGCGGCCTCGAGCGCCTTCACCTGCGCAATGCCGTTCGTCACGCCGAGATAGTTCTGGCGGGCGGAGAGTTCCGCCGAACGCCTGGCGCTTTCGAGATCCTGTCGCGCTTTTTCCTCGTTCGCGAGCGCTTCGCGCACGCGGGAACTGGCAATGCCGCCCTGGTAAAGCGGAAAGGAAAGCTGCAGCCCGACGACTCTGCTCGTGGTGTCGCTGCCGACGCCACCCTGCGTTCCCGCGCCCGAACCGGATTCGGACAGCGTCGCGAAGGCATCCAGCGTCGGAAAGTGCGCGCCGCGGTTGCGCGACACTTCCTGATTGGCGAACGTGAGACCGGAACGCGCCACCTGCACCTGCAGATTCGTTTCGCGCGCTTCCCTGACCCAGTCGTCCATGCGCGCGGGCACGGGATCCACCAGCGCGAATCGGCGACCCAGCGACGACAGCGCGGGGGCCGATCTGCCGATGATCTGGTCCAGCGTCCGGTTCTTGATCTCCAGGTCGTTGAGCGCCGCGATTTCCTGCGCCGTCGTCAGGTCGAATCGCGCCTGGGCTTCGTGGGTATCGGTGATCGTCGCGGTACCGACTTCAAAATTGCGCCTGGCTTGCTCGAGCTGTTGGCCGATCGCCGTTTTCTGCGCTCTTGCGAACGCGACGTTGTCCTGCGCCAGCAGAACATCGAAATACGCCTGCGCAACGCGCAGTATGAGATCCTGAGCCGCGGAAGCCAGCGTGAAATCCGCCTGCGCGACCTGCGTTCTGGACTGATCAAGCGCAACGAGATTCTGCCGCCGGTAAATCGGCTGCGTCAGCGACAACGTGACCGCATTGGAATTGAACTGCGAGCGACTTCCTATTACGGACGGGTCGCGAAACCGGAGGTCGCGATCGTTGTGCTGCGTGGAAGCCGACACCGTGGCGGAGGGCAGCAATCCCGCCCGCCCCTGCGGCAGTTTCTCCTGAGCCGCCGCCCATGCCGACCGCGCGCTCGCATAAACTGCATCGGAACCCTGCGCCTGGCGGAAAACGTCAATCAGGTCCGCGGCGCATGCCGGTGCTGCCGCCAAGGCAAATGCGACCATCAGCCCGGCGCACGCGCGGCGCATGTTCAGAAGGTGAATCGCGGCGGCTGTACGGCGTTGCGCAACGGCGGAATGCAGGTTTCAAACAGTCCTGCGGTTCCGACGCTTCCGCCCGCCGCGCGCGTGATGAGCCGCGCTTCCATGACGGGCGCTTCACCGACCACTGCCAGCAGCCGCCCGCCCGGCTTCAGGCATTCCGAAAACGCATCCGGCAGCACCGGCACGGAACCGGTAAGCACGACCGCATCGTAGGGGCCGCGCGAAGCCCACCCGCGTGCCGCATCGCCCGTCTCCAGCGTGACATTGGCAATTCCGTGCAGGCGCAGACGCGCCTGGGCGATCCCCGTGAACTCCGCGACACATTCGACGCTGTAAACGTGCCCGCTGAGGCTCGCGAGCAGCGCGGTCATGTAGCCGCTTCCCGTGCCGACCTCGAGCACGCGATCGTCCGGCCCCAGCGCGAGTTCCTGCACCATGCGTGCTTCGATTTTCGGCTGCAACATGCGCTCGCCATGCCCGAGCGGAATTTCCATGTCGGCGAACGCCAGCGCCCGGTACGCGTCCGGCACGTACTCTTCGCGATGCTGTCGGGAAAGCTGGTCGAGCACGCGCTGGTCCAGCACGTCCCATGGACGGATCTGCTGCTCGACCATGTTGAATCGGGCGCGTTCGACGTCGACCTGCTGCGGCATTTCCGGAGCGCTTTTTCGGGGAAAATCGGGGGCGACTGAGGCTTGCAATTATCCCATAATTCCAGTAGCTTCACAGGACACGTTAGGGGTCCTCGCGACGCGAGTCGCGGGGTGAGACAAACCCTCCGAACCTGATGCGGGTAATGCCGTCGTAGGGAAGCGTGGCTGTATTTCCCGCCTGCTTTCCGCCCGCCCGACGAGTCCTCTAGGAGCGAGCCATGAACGCGAATCCCAAGTTCCTCAACGCGACAGCGCGCGTGGACGAAGCAGCGGTCCGGCCGTTGCCGTCCTCGCGCAAGGTGTACGTGGCCGGATCACGGCCCGACGTGCGCGTGCCGATGCGGGAAATATCGCAGTCGGATACTCCCGCGGCCATGGGCGCGGAAAAGAATCCGCCCATCGTGGTTTACGACACGTCGGGACCGTACACGGATCCGGCGGCGCAGATCGACATACGTTCCGGCCTGCATCCGTTGCGACAAAAATGGATTGACGAACGCAACGATACGGAGACGCTTGGCGGGCCGAGCTCGCGCTACGGGCGCGAACGCCTCGCGGACGCGAAACTCGCGAGCCTGCGATTCAACCTCGGACGCATGCCGCGCCGCGCCAGGGCCGGCGGCAACGTGTCCCAGATGCACTACGCGCGAAAAGGCATCATCACGCCGGAGATGGAGTATGTCGCGATCCGGGAAAATCAGCGCTGCGAGGGCCTGCAGGCCCTGCTGACCAGGCAGCACCCCGGGCACGATTTCGGCGCGGCCATCCCGAAGTCGATTACGCCGGCGTTCGTGCGCGACGAAGTGGCGCGGGGACGCGCCATCATTCCCGCGAACATCAATCAACCGGAAATCGAGCCGATGATCATCGGTCGAAATTTCCTCGTGAAGATCAACGCCAACATCGGCAATTCGGCAATTTCCTCGGGCATCCAGGAGGAAGTCGAGAAGATGACCTGGGCGATCCGCTGGGGCGGCGATACGGTGATGGACCTGTCCACCGGCAAGCACATTCACGAGACGCGGGAATGGATCATCCGCAATTCGCCGGTGCCCATCGGCACAGTCCCGATTTACCAGGCGCTCGAAAAGGTCGACGGGAAGGCCGAGGAACTCACATGGGAAATTTACCGCGACACCCTCATCGAACAATGCGAGCAGGGCGTGGACTATTTCACCGTGCATGCCGGGGTGCGGTTGCCGTTCATTCCGATGACGGCAAAGCGCATGACGGGAATCGTCTCGCGCGGCGGCTCGATCATGGCGAAGTGGTGCCTTGCGCATCACAAGGAAAGCTTTCTCTACACGCACTTCGAGGAGATCTGCGAACTGCTCAAGGCCTACGACGTGTCGTTCTCGCTCGGCGACGGACTGCGCCCGGGCTCGATCCATGACGCGAACGACGCGGCGCAGATCGCCGAACTCAAAACGCTGGGCGAGCTGACCGACATCGCCTGGAAGCACGACGTTCAAGTCATGATCGAAGGCCCCGGCCATGTGCCGATGCAGTTGATCAAGGAGAACATGGA
>CAZMBS010000164.1:0-7634 GCA_964564295.1 uncultured Streptomycetaceae bacterium | reverse complement strand
CCCGGAGAGTTCCGTGATCACGGTGGGCTCGAAGAAATTGCCTTTCTCGCCGATCGGGTAGCCGCCGGTCTGCACCTTGCCGCCGCGCTTTTTCGCATCTTCGACGTTGGCCACCATCGCGCTGCTCCGCCGTGGATTGGCAAGCGTCGCCATCTTCGTATCCGGATCGAAGCCGTCGCCGACCTTGATGGCTTTCGTGCCTTCGACAAACTTTTCGACGAACCTGTTGTAGACACCTTCCTGAACCAGAAAGCGCGTGGGCGACACACAGACCTGCCCGGCGTTGCGGTACTTCATGAACGTCATGGTCTTCGCGGCGGCGTCGATGTCGGCGTCGTCGAAAATGATGACCGGCGCGTGCCCGCCCAGCTCCATGGTCGCGCGCTTCATGTGGGCTCCGGCCATCGCGGCGAGCTGCTTGCCGACGACGGTGGACCCGGTGAACGACATCTTGCGGATGACCGGGTGCGGTATCAGGTATCCGGAAATCTCCGCCGGATTGCCGTACACGAGATTGATGACGCCGGCCGGTACTCCGGCGTCGGCAAACGCGCGCACGAGCGCCGCCGGCGACGCCGGGGTTTCTTCCGGCGCCTTGAGGATGATCGAACAGCCGGTCGACAGCGCCGCGGACAGCTTGCGCACGGCCTGGTTGATCGGAAAATTCCACGGCGTGAACGCCGCGACCGGTCCCACCGGTTCCTTGACGACAAGCTGATAGACGCCTTCCGCGCGCGCCGGTATCACGCGGCCGTACGCGCGGCGACCCTCCTCCGCGAACCAGTCGATGATATCGGCGCCCGCCAGAACTTCGAGCTTCGCTTCGGGCAGCGGCTTGCCCTGTTCCAGCGTCATCAGCGTCGCAACCGTATCCACGCGCTCGCGGAACAGATTGGCCGCCTTGCGCAGAATTTTCGAACGCTCGAAGGCGGACACCTTGCGCCAGGCCTTGAAGCCGGACGCCGCAGCCTCGAGCGCGCGATCGAGGTCGTGTCTTTCGGCATGGGCAACCAGGCCGATCTGCTGATGCGTGGCCGGGTTCACGACCGGCAGCGTGCGGCCGGACGCCGCGTTGCACCATGCGCCGTTGATGTAGAGCTGGGTGTCGGTATACATGTCGATGGGTCCGATGGCGGAAGAAAATAAAGCGCGAAGGATAACCGAGAATTCACCCGGCGCGGCAACGCCCGGCCCGGTGCGCCGGCGGGCGCTTGACAACGGCAGCGCGTCGCTAGATACTTAACCATATGGTTAAGTCTTCGGAAACGGCGCTCAACGCCGTGTTCGCCGCGCTCGCCGATCCCACGCGCCGCGGCATACTGGCATCGCTCGCGGCCGGCGGGCGCCCGGTCAGTTCGCTCGCGGCGCCGTTCACGATGTCGCTGCCCGGATTCATGAAGCATCTGCGCATCCTCGAGAACGCCGGCCTCGTCGCGCGCGACAAGACGGGCCGCGTGGTCACCTGCACCCTGCGTGCCGAGCCGTTGCGCGATGCGTCGGCCTGGATCGCGCATTACCGGCAGTTCTGGGAGACGCGGCTCGACGCGCTCGCCCGCTATCTGGAAAAGGAGAACGACGCATGTCCGCCATCACCGAAAAGCCCTCGCTCAAGATCGTCCGCGATTTCCGGTCGGCCCCGGAAGAAGTCTGGCGCGCGCTCACGCAGCCGGATGCCCTGAAGCAATGGATGGGGCCCACCGACGACTTCCAGTGCCCCGTCGCGGAAATCGACCTGCGCGTCGGCGGTCGCTACCATATCGGCATGCAGTCCCCCGACGGGCAGAGGCACGATGTGAGCGGCGTGTATCGGGAAATCGTGCCGGCCCGCAAGCTCGTGTACACGTGGGCGTGGAAAACCACGCCCGAGCGCGAATCGATCGTCACGATCGAATTGCGGCCGGCCGAAGGCGGCACGGAACTCACGCTGACGCACGAGCATTTCTTCGACGTCGAGGCGCGCGATCATCACAACCAGGGCTGGAACGGCTGTCTCGCGCGGCTGGAACGGGCGCTCGGTTAAGCGGAAATACGGCGGATCATGGCCTACGACGAAAAACTCGCGCAGCGCGTGCGCGCCCTGCTGAAAGGCAAACGCGGCATCGCAGAGAAGAAAATGTTCGGTGGCATTGCGTTCATGAAGAACGGGAAAATGCTCGGCGGCGTGCTGAAGTCGGATTTCGTGGCGCGCGTCGGGCCGCAGGCTTACGCCGGCGCGCTCGAGAGGCCTCACGTGCGGCCGATGGACTTCACCGGGCGGCCCATCGCGGGATACGTGTTCGTGGGGCCCGCCGCGCTGCGCGATGCGCGCAGCCTGCGCCGATGGGTGGACGCGTGCCTGGCGCACGCCGGCACGCACGCCGGCGGGAGAACACGCGCGAAGCCAAAATAGCCGCGCACGCCGCGGAGGCGGCGCGTTCCGGGACAAGTCTGCGCGCGGTGATCGATCCGTGCCGGTCCATATTGCGGTCGCCTGACATGCGGTGACGGTATACTGCGTGACACATCCATCGTCATGACAGGGAGACGGTCCATGCATCTGAAAGGAAAGGCTGCGGTGGTCACCGGTGCGGGACGCGGCATCGGACGCGAAGTGGCGTTGTTGCTCGCCGCGCAGGGCGCAAGCGTCATCGTCAACGACCCGGGCGTGGGACGCGGCGGCGAGCCCACCAACGAGCGTCCCGCCGACGACGTCGTCGCGGAAATCGAGAAAAAGGGCGGCAAGGCGCAGCCCAATTACGATTCGGTGTCGGTGTACATCAAGGCCGGCATGATGGTGAAGCAATGCGTCGATGCGTATGGCAAGATCGACATACTCGTCAACGTCGCCGGCAACCTGCGCGAGCGCATGATCTGGAACATGTCGGAGGACGATTTCGATTCGGTGGTGTCGGTGCATCTGAAGGGGCACTGGAACACGGCGCATCACGCGATCAAGTACATGCGGCAGGCGGGTTTCGGCCGCATCGTGAATTTCTCGTCCGATGCGTTCAAGGGCTCCGTCGGCCAGTGCAACTACAGCGCATCGAAAGCCGGCATCATCGGACTCACGCGCTCGATCGCGAAGGAAGCGTACCGATACGGCATCACCGCGAACGCCATCTGCCCGTCGGCCGACACGCGCATGACGCTCACCGACGCCGTGAAGGAAAACCGCCGGCGCAAGTTCGAGGCGGGACTGCTCACGAAAGAGCAGTACGAACTCACGCTCGTGCCGCGTGGACCGGAATACATCGCGCCGATGGTGGCCTACCTCTGCACGGACCACGCGGACGTCATCAACGGCCAGGTGTTTCACGTCGAGCGCGGCCGCATCAACACCTACTACTTCGGGGAGGATTACCGGTTCCTGCACAAGGGCGACGACGGCATGTTCTCGGTCGATGAACTCATCGAATCCGTGCCGGGCTCGCTGATGAGCGGCATCGTGCCGGTGGCGCCGCCCGTGAAACTCGCGGATGCAGTGAAATCCGGCGACGTCAGGAAAGCGCCGGCCGCGCAGTAACAGGGATGTCGTAACCTTATGTTTTTAATGGGGAATTATTGATGACGATCAAGAACAAGGCCTGCATCGTGGGTGCATACGAGCACCCGTTGCGCAAGGCGCCGGATACGTCCGTCGCGCAGCTTCACGCAGAAGTCGCGAAAGGCGCGCTCGAGGATGCCGGGCTCACCAAGGACGACGTCGACGGCTACTTCTGCGCCGGCGACGTGCCGGGCGCCAACGTGTTCAGCATGGCCAATTACATGAACCTCAAGCTGCGGCATGTCGATTCGACCGACATGGGCGGCTGTTCGTACCTGGTCCACGTCGCGCACGCGGCGGAGGCGATCGCGGCGGGCAAGTGCAACGTTGCGCTGGTAACGCTCGCGGGGCGGCCGAATTCCGAAGGGAGCAGCGGCACGCAGGTGCGCGACCGCGGCGTAAACCTGCCGGAAGCGCCGTTCGAAATGCCCTACAGCGGCGTCACGGTCAATCTCTACGCGATGTGCGCGATGCGCCACATGCATGAGTACGGCACGACGAGCGAGCAGCTCGCATGGGTCAAGGTCGCCGCCTCGCACCACGCGCAGCACAATCCGCGCGCCATGCTGCGTAACGTCGTGACCGTCGAGGAGGTTCTGGCGTCGCCGATGATTTCCGACCCGCTGCACCGGCTCGATTGCTGCGTCGTCAGCGACGGCGGCGGCGCGGTCATCGTCGCGCGGCCCGAAATCGCGAAAAGCCTCAAGCGGCCGGTCGTGAAGCTCATCGGCGCGGGAGAAACCACGAAGGGCCAGATGGCGGGCAACGTGGACCTCACCTACTCCGGCGCGGTATGGACCGGCCCGCCCGCGTTCGCTGAGGCGGGCGTCAAGCCGTCGGACATCCAGTACGCGTCGATTTACGACAGCTTCACCATCACGGTCGTCATGCAAATCGAGGACCTCGGGTTCTGCAGGAAGGGCGAAGGCGGCCGGTTTGTCGCCGACGGCAATCTCATCTCCGGCAGCGGCAAGCTGCCGTTCAACACCGATGGCGGCGGGCTTTGCAACAACCACCCCGCGAACCGCGGCGGCATGACGAAAATCATCGAGGCCGTGCGGCAGTTGCGTGGCGAGGCGCACGCCGCGGTGCAGGTCAGGAATTGCCGGCTCGCGCTCGCACACGGCACCGGCGGCGCCCTCGGCCACCGGCACGGCAGCGCCACGTTGATCATGGAAAGGGAGTAACGCAATGGCCACCCCGTACCAGGAACGCAAGCTCCGCGACCCGGCGATGAACCCGGGCGACAAACCCTACTTCGACGCCTGCGCGGAAGGCCGTCTGCTCATCGGCAAGTGCGGCGGCTGCGGCAAGGTGCACCACTATCCGCGCGCTCTGTGCCCGTACTGCTTCAGCGACCGGGTGACGCTGGTCCCGGCGCAAGGCACCGGCACGATCTACACCTACAGCGTCACACGTCGCGGCGGACCCGTGCCCTACTGCATCGCCTACGTCACGCTAGACGAAGGCCCGCGCATGATGACCAACATCGTCAACTGCGATCTCGACACGGTCAAAGTCGGGCAAAAAGTCAAGGTCGTGTTCCAGAAAAGCGAAGGCGGCATCTCGGTGCCGATGTTCGAGCCGGCCGCGTAGCCGGGACCACGGAAATGAGTCGACGCCCCGGGAAGCAAACAGCCGCCGGCACGAGAAAATCCAGCGCTCGGACGATAGCCGGTCTGCGGAGCCGGTACGGCGCAAAAGCGATCGACGCCCTCGCGCGCGAGCACCCCGACCACGCGGTCGATCACGTCGCATGGTGCGACGCGTTGGACCCGCATTTCACGAAGCTGTGGCTCGAATTCACCTACGGTGGCATGACCCGCCGCGGCGTACTCGACGAGCGCACGCGCCGCCTGATCCTCGTCGGGCAGTTTCTGGTGATGGGCGATATGGATCAGCTGGAAATCCAGATCCGCGACGCGGTGCGCCACGCGAGCCCGCGCGAAGTGCTGGAGGTGCTGCTGCAGGCGACCGTTTACCTCGGCTATCCGCCGATCATGCGGGCGACGCGGGTGTTCACGAAAGTGCTGCGGCAGCTCGGGCGGATGAAAGAGATCACGAACACGCAGCTTCCGATCGACGGGCACCGCGCGAAACGCTCGCTCGCGGGCGAGCGCAAGACCTGGGGCCTGAGCGAGAAGGAATTTCCGCGCCGGGAGGAGCTGATGCGCCGCTTCGGCTGGGAAGGACTCAGCACCGGCATGCGACTGCAGCCCAGCCATCATCACAAGACCGTCGAACAACTGGAGCGCGTGGATCCGCATTTTCTGAAGCTGTGGCTCGATTACATCTACGCGGGCGTCTATACGCGCGGCATCCTCGACGATAAAACGCGCATCCTGTGCGTGATCGGCGAGCTTTTCGTGATGGGCGAGTTCATCCAGGCCGAGAATCACATCCGCAACGCGTTGACGCACGGCGCGACACCGCGCGAGGTGCTGGAAGTCATTCTGCAGTCCACGATCTACGTCGGCATGCCGCGCTTCGTGCGCGTGGTAAAGCTGCTGCAGACCATCCTCGAAGAAGACGGCCGGCTCCACGAACTGACCGAAACGCAGCTGCCGTTGCCATAGCCCGCCACAGGGCCGCCGCACGCGAGCCCGGAACGCCGTGTCCACGCTCACGTTTTACTCCGATCTTCCGGTCGTCACCGAATTCGAGGCGGTGACGCGCGCCGAAAGTTATGCCGAAATGCCGGACGACTGGCATCTCGCGCTGTGCGACGTGCGCAATTCCACCGCCGCGGTGGCGAACGGCAAATACCGCAACGTCAACTCGATCGGCGCCGCTGCAATCACCGCGATCCTCAACGCGGCGGGCCGCATCGAGGTGCCGTTCAGTTTCGAAGGGGACGGCAGCCTCGTTTTCGTTCCGGACGCGCTGCTTGCGGACACGCGCGCCGCGCTGGCCCTCGCGCGGGACATGGCGCGCGATGCGTTCGGCCTCGATCTGCGCATTGCAACGGTGCCGGTCGCAGACCTGCGCGCCGCCGGGTGCAGCGTGCGGGTCGCGCGCTATCGCGTGTCGGAGAACTACGTGCAGGCCGTGTTCACGGGCGGCGGAATCGCCCGCGCCGACGAACTCATCAAACGCCCGGATGCCGATTCGCGTTACCTGATCGCGCCGGGATCCGTGGCGCCGCGCGGCAGCTTCGACGGGTTCGAGTGCCGCTGGGAAGACGTGCCGAGCCGCCACGGCGAGACCGTGAGCCTCATGGTGCTCGCGCCCGGCGCGGACGCGGCGCGCGCCGCCGCCACGTACCGTGAGGTGATCCGCAAGGTGCGTGAACTCTACGGCAACGACGAGGCCTGCCACCCGGTCGCGGTCCCGGAACTCGCGATGACGCTCAAGTCCGACCTGCTCGCCGACGAAGTCGGGGTGCAGACCGGACGCACGTCGGGCTTGCGGCGCTGGCTGCGGCTCATGCGCACGCGCGCCATCGTGCTGCTCGGAAAATTCCTGATGCGCTTCGGCATCCGCACGCAGGACACGGACTGGAGCGGGTACAAGGAGACGCTCGCGCGCAACACGGACGTTCGCAAGTTCACCGACGTGTACCGGCAGATTCTGTCGGGAACGGCGGCGCAGCGCAGCGCGCTTGACGCATGGCTGCAGTCGAAATTCAAGTCCGGCGAACTGGTGTACGGACTGCATGTGGCGAACCGCGCGCACATGACCTGCCTCGTGTTCGATTACGCTGGCCGCCACCTGCATTTCATCGACGGCGCCGACGGCGGCCTGTTTCTCGCCGCGAAGGCGTTCAAGGAACGCGCGAAGCTGCGCGCGGACCGCGTTACGGCTTGAATACGACCGGCGCGAGCGAGTTCTGGTCGATCATCACGTCGATGAGCGCCGGCTTGCCGCTCGCGAACGCGCGCCGGATCGCGCCGTCGAGTTCGCCCGGCTTCGTGACGCGCTCGCCGTGGGCGCCGAACACCCTGGCCAGCGCGCCGAAATCGGGATTCTTGTAGTCGACCGCGAAAAATCGTCCGCCGAAGTGCTCGTTCTGGAACGCGCGCTCGTTGCCGAGGCCTTCATCATTGAAGATCACGCGCACCACGGGAATGTTTTCGCGCACCGCGGTTTCCAGCTCGCCGATGTTGCACAT
>CAZMBS010000163.1:0-7649 GCA_964564295.1 uncultured Streptomycetaceae bacterium | reverse complement strand
AGAGCCCGTTCCTCGAGTTCCTGAACCGCTACCTGCCGGCGAACCCGGGGGATATCGTGACCACCGACGGCGACCGCGTCGGGCGGCACATGGGACTCACGTTTTATACGTTAGGCCAGCGCCAGGGACTGGGCATCGGCGGACAGCGCGGCAGCGATGGCGATGCATGGTACGTGGCGGGCAAGGATGCCCTGCGCAACGAACTGATCGTCGTACAGGGACACGAACATGCCGCGCTGCAGTCCGGGCGCCTCCATGCGCTGAATGCGAGCTGGGTGAGCGGCACGGCACCGCGCTGCGAATGGGTGTATACCGCGAAAATCCGCTATCGGCAGAAGGACGCCCCGTGCTCGCTGAGCCGGGCCGACGGCGACCGTTGCTCGGTCGAATTCGCGGAACCGCAGTGGGCGGTGACGCCGGGGCAATCGGTGGTCGTCTACGAAAGCCGCGTCTGTCTCGGCGGCGCCATCATCGAATCCACGGAGCCGGCGCCCGATGCGGGTGATGTTGCGGCCGCGGGCTGTCCGCCGGGCGCCGAGGCAACCTGACGCGCCGGCGGAACGCCAAAAGGCCGGTTCCGACTTGCAGTACAATATTCGACCTCGCGCGGCGAGCCCGATCAACGAACCCGATCAACGAACGACTGGAGATGCCATGAACACCGTGACCGAGAAGTTTCTGCTGTTCGTACAACCCGGGTGAAGTTCCTGTCTCCGAGCGAAAGAGTTTCTTTCGAAAAAAGGCGTGGATTTCCAGGCGATCGACATCCTCAACGACCCGGGCGGCAAGGCACAGCTTGAAGCGCTCGGGGTGCGCAAGATACCGGTCCTGTTCAAGGGCAAGGAGCACGTGTTCGGGCAGAATCTCGAAGATGTGGCCCGATTCATCGGACTGGACGGCACCGGGCACAGCCGCCTGCCGCCGGACCAGATCTACGCGAAATGGACGAACGCATTGCGCGCGGCGCAGCGCTACATCCGGCAGTTGCCCGACGCAAAACTCGCCGAGCGCGTGATTCCCAATCGCGACCGCGCGATCCGGCTGCTCGCGCACCATGTGTTCCGGATCGGCGAGGCGTTCACCGAAACGATGAACCAGGACATCGAGTACTGGGAATACCATGCCCAGCAGCCGCCCAAGGACGGCACGATGCTCACGTGCGCGGAAATCGCGGCCTACGGCGACACCGTCATCCGGGGTATCGAGGACTGGTGGGCGAAACTGCCGGACAAGGCGTGCCAGCAGCAGGTGAAGACGTATTACGGCATCCAGCCGGCGCACGAACTGTTCGAACGCTCCGCATGGCACTCGGCGCAGCATTGCCGGCAGTTGATCGCGGTGCTCGAGCGCTTCAACATCGAACCCGACGGACGCCTGACGGCGCAGGACCTCGCGGGGCTGCCGTTGCCGGAACGGCTGTGGGAATGAGCGCCGCCTGCACCAGCAAAAAAGCCGCGGACCACCGCGGCTTTTTTGTCGCCGGTTGCGACCGCGTCAGTCCGCCCGCGCGCCGGATGCCCGGACGAGCCCTCCCCATTTGACGGCTTCGGACTGCAGGAACCGCGCGTACTCGTCCCGCGACGTTCCCGCGGGCTCGCCGCCGAGTTGCGTCACGCGCTCGCGCATCTCGGCCGCGCGCAGGATGCGGACGATCTCCTGATTGAGTTTGTCCAATATGGCGCCGGACGTGCCCGCGCGCGTCATGACGCCGTACCAAGGCGTCAGTTCGAATCCCGGCACGCCGGCCTCCGCCACGGTGGGAATTTCGGGCGCGATCGCCGAGCGCTTCGAGCCCGTGACGCCCAGCGCGCGCAGCTTTCCCGCGCGCGCGTGCGGCAGCGTTACCGGGAGGTTGCCGAAGTAGACCTGGATCTGCCCCGACTGGATATCGATCAGCGCGGGTGCGGCGCCCTTGTACGGCACGTGTACCATGCTGACGCCGGCAAGCTTGCCGAACAGTTCTCCCGACAGATGCCCCGGCGCTCCGATGCCGCCCGAACCGTAACTCAGCTGGCCCGGGCGCGTTCTCGCGAAGGCCACGAGTCCCTTCACCGAATCGACGGGCAGCGACGGATGCACGACCAGCAGGAACGGCGCCAGCGCCGCGAGCGTGATCGGCGGAAATCCTTTTCCGAGTCGTACGGCAGCTTGCTGTAGAGACTCGGGTTCGTCACGTGGTTGTCGGTCATCATCAGCAGCGTGTAGCCGTCGGGCGCGGCTTTCGCCACGATATCCGCCGCGATCGTCGTGCTCGCGCCGGGCCGGTTGTCGACCACCACCTGCTGGCGCCAGTTTTCCGCGAGTTTCCCGCCGATGGCGCGAGCCAGCACGTCCGTGAATCCGCCGGGAGCGAATCCGACGACGAGGCGTATCGTCCGGTTCGGATAGCCCGCATCGGCCTGCGCGCATGCCGGTGTCGATACGCCTGCCGCGCAGACGCAGGCGATGCCGATGGCCGGAATCGCAACTACGGCGCGCGGCCGGCGCGCGGACCGTTTCACCGCGGCCCCAATCCCCGCGCGGCACGTTGCGCGATCCACGCGAGGCGGAATTCCTCGCATTCGCGCGTCAGCACGCCGGTCACCAGTTCGAACGACCGCCCGGTCAGCCGGAACATCGACTCGATCGAATAGCCGCCGATGTCCGTGCGCCCGATGCCGGCGTGTCGCCCGCCCAGCACGACGCGACTCACGTTGGCCTCGACGATCGCCCAGCAGCACATCGGGCACGGCTCCATCGACGTGTAGAGCGTGCAGCCGGACAGGTCGACCGTGCCGAGCCGGCGACACGCCTCGCGCAGTACGACGATTTCCCCGTGCGCGGTCGGGTCGTTTTCCGTATGCACGCGGTTCCCGCCCTGCGCGAGCGGCGTACCCGTCGCATCGACGATGATCGAGCCGACCGGCCGGTTGCCCTGCGCAATAGCCTGTCGCGACAGGTCGAGCGCGGCACGCATGTAATATTCGTGATCGGGCGGCATGGCGGGGTATCGGTCCCCCCCAATCTATCCCTGCTGCGTACCGAACGTCAACCGCATCCCCTGCAAATGGCACGCCGCGTCGAGTTACGCTAGACTTGCCGTCCCTTTGACCCGTACGTCGATGCCTCTTCCGCTCCACGCACGCGCCCTGACGGTCGCGAACCCGCACCCGGCACTGGAATCACGATGGTGAGTCCGGGTCCGGCCGCGCGTCGCGCGCTCCCCTCGGTGGACCGGCTGCTCAACTGCGGGCCGGTTTCGGATCTGATTGATCGATACGGACGGCCGCTCGTCGTCGACGCGCTGCGCGCGCTGCTCGACGAAACGCGTACGCGGCTCGCCGACACCGGCACGGGGGACGTTCCGGACGAAACTGCGCTCGCGACGGCATGCGACCGCCGGCTGGCGGCTCTTACCGCGCCGTCGCTGCGGTGCGTGTTCAACCTCACCGGCACCGTGCTGCATACCAACCTCGGTCGCGCGCTGATGCCGCAATCGGTCGCCGATGCCGTGGTACGGGCGATGACGCGGCCGGTCAATCTCGAGTTCGACCTCGGCGGCGGCGCGCGCGGCGAGCGCGACACGCATGTCGAGAAATGGATCACGCGGCTCACCGGCGGCGACGGCGCCGTCGTGGTCAACAACAATGCCGCGGCGGTGTACCTCGCGCTGAACACGCTCGCCGCGCGCCGGGAAGTTCTGGTCTCGCGCGGCGAGCTCGTCGAAATCGGCGGCGCGTTCCGCATTCCCGACATCATGTCGCGCGCCGGCGTGAAGCTGGTCGAGGTCGGCACCACCAATCGCACGCATCGCAAGGACTTTGCGGACGCGATCACGCCGCGCACGGCGGCGATCATGAAAGTGCACACCAGCAATTACGCGATCCAGGGCTTCACGGCCGCGCCGGCCGAGACCGAACTCGCGGCACTCGCGCACGAAAACGGCATCCCGTTCATCGTCGACCTCGGCAGCGGCATGCTCGTCGATCTCGAGGAATTCGGGTTGCCGCACGAACCCACGCCGCGCGAAGCGCTCGCGCATGGCGCGGACCTCGTCACGTTCAGCGGCGACAAATTGCTGGGCGGCCCGCAGGCCGGGCTGCTCGTCGGACGCGCGGAACTGATCGGGCGCATACGCAAGAATCCGATGAAACGCGCGCTGCGCGTGGACAAGATGACGCTTGCCGCGCTCGACGCTTTGCTGCGCCTTTACACGAACCCCGAACGCTTGCGCGCGGAAATTACGACGCTGCGGCTGCTGACGCGGACTGCGGAGGAAATCGGCATGCAGGCCGCGCGCGTGTTGCCGCGCATCGCGCAGGCGCTCGCCGGACGTGCCGAAGCGCGCGTCGTGCCCTGCGCGAGCCAGATCGGCAGCGGCTCGCTGCCGGTCGATTCCCTGCCGAGCGCCGGCATTGCGCTCTCGCAGCCGGGCAAGCGCAAGGGATCGTTCGCGCAGAAGATTTCAGCGGCGTTTCGTGAATTGCCGGTACCGGTGATCGGGCATATCCGCGACGGTGAATTCGTGATGGACCTGCGTTGCCTCGATCACGAAGACGACTTCGTGGCGCAATTGCCGCAGCTTCGATTTCAGTAAATAAATCCATAAAAACAACATCTTATGATTATCGCCACCGCCGGCCACATCGACCACGGAAAAACGCTCCTCGTGAAGACGCTGACCGGCGTCGACACCGACCGGCTGCCCGAGGAAAAAGCGCGCGGCATCTCGATCGACATCGGCTTCGCGTACCTGCCGCTTGCCGGCGGCGGACTGATCGGCTTCGTCGACGTGCCGGGTCACGAGCGATTCGTGCGCAACATGCTCGCCGGGGTCTGCGGCATCGACTTCGCGCTGCTGATCGTCGCGGCCGACGACGGCGTGATGCCGCAGACGGTCGAGCACCTGCACATACTCGATCTGCTGCAGGTCCGCCGCGGCGCGGTGGCGCTCACGAAAATCGACCGCGTAAACGATGCGCGCGTCGCGGAAGTCCGCGCGGCGGTGAACGCGCTGCTCGCGCCGACCGCGCTCGCCGGCGCGCCGGTGCTGCCCGTGTCCGCGGTTGCCGGAACAGGTATCGACGGGCTGCGCGCGCACCTCGTCGCGGAGGCCGCGCGGCAGACTGCCCGCGGCGCCGCGGACCAGAACGCCCGGCTCGCGATCGACCGCGCGTTTTCCGTCGCGGGCAGCGGCACCGTCGTGACCGGCACCGTGTTCAACGGCGTGATCCGCCCCGGCGACCGGCTCATCGTGTCGCCCGCGGGAAAGGAAGTGCGCGTGCGCGGCATCCAGGTCCACGGCAAGGCGGCCCACGAAGTCGCGGCCGGCAACCGTTGCGCGCTGAATCTCACCGGCGCGGAACTCGATGCCGTCGCGCGCGGAGACTGGATACTCGCGCCCGCCATCCACCGGCCCACGCAGCATGTCGACGCGCGATTGAGCGTGTTGTCCGCGGAAGGCGCGCCGCTGCGGCACTGGACGCCCGTGCACCTGCACCTCGCGACCGCCGACGTGACCGCGCGCGTCGGTGTGCCGCGCGGGGCGTCCATCGCGCCCGGCGCAAGCGAACTCGTGCATCTCGTGCTCGACAAGCCGATCGCGGCGCTGCACGGCGACCGCTTCATCGTGCGCGATCAGTCGGCCACGCGCACGGTCGGCGGCGGACTGGTGCTCGACCCGTTCGCGCCCGCCACGCGCCGGCGCACGACCGCGCGCGCGTCGTACCTTGCCGCGCTGGAGGAACCGACGGCGGAAGCGGCGCTTCAGTCATTGTTGCAAGCGCCGGACCGGTCGATCGATCCCGCGCAGTTCGAAGCGCTGTACAACCTGCTACCGGACCGCGCGGCGAAACTCTTTCAGGCGGCCGGGCTCACGATCATCGGCAAGGACACCCGCGTCGCGCTGACCGGCACCCGGCTCTCCGCGCTGCGCGACGCCGTCGTCGCGCGCCTCGCGGAATTTCACCGGACGTCGCCGCAGGCGGTGGGTTTCGACGTGGAACAACTGCGTGGAACGCTCGCGGCAGACCTGCCCGCGGAAGTATTCGGCGCAATCCTTCGCGGTCTGGCCGACGGCAGGAAAATCGAGGTCAGCGGATCGGTCGCGCGCCTCGCGGGCCACAATGCGACGGCCAATGCCGCGGACGAAAAATTGTGGCAAACCATACGCCCGGTGCTGGATGGCGCCGGGTTCAACGCGCCGCCGCTGCGGGAGCTCGCGCCGCAATTGAATCTCAAGGAAGCCATCGTCAAGGATTTTCTGCACCGCAAGGCGAAAGGCGGCGAGATACTGAAAGTGACGCCCGACCGGTTTTACCCGCGCGCGACCGTTGCCACGCTCGCCGCGATCGCGCAGGCGACGGCGCAGGCGCAGCCCAACGGCCAGTTCACCGCGGCGCAGTATCGCGACTGGGTCGGCGTCGGCCGCGGGCTTGCGATCGAAATTCTCGAATTTCTCGACACGCTGGGCATCACGCAGCGCATCGGCGACGCGCGCAAGATGCGCAAGGACTTCGTGCCGATACTGGGCCCCGCGACCGCCCCGCCGCGCCCCGCGTCGACCGCGGCAAAACCCGCGCCGCGGCCCGCACAGCCGCCACAGCGCCGGCCCGGACCGCATCCCTACCGACGATGAAAGGAGCCCACCATGGCCCAGGACAATTATGACGTGATCGTGATCGGTGAAGGCGTGGCCGGCCTCAATGCGGCGGGCATGCTCGCGAAATCCGGACTCAAGGTGGCCACGTTCGAAGCACAGCTCTTCGGCGGACTCATCATCAACGTGAACGAGCTCGACCCTGCGCCGGGCGGCCGGCACGTCGGCGGGGCCGAATATGCATCCGAGTTCATGCAGGCGAACGCCGACCTCGGCGTCGAGAGCCACCAGGAACCGGTCACCGGCATCCGCGACACAGGCATGCTGAAGTCGGTCTCGACCTCCGGCGGCACCTATGGGGCCCGCGCCGTCGTCATCGCCTCCGGCGCGTACGTGAAGCGACTGGGCGTTCCGGGCGAAATCGAATTCGAAGGCCGCGGCGTTTCGCAATGCGCGGACTGCGACGGGCCGATGTTCGGCGACACCGAAGTGGTCGTCGTGGGCGGCGGCGACTCGGCGTTGCAGGAAGCGCTCGTGCTCGCGCAATTCTGCAGCAAGGTGCATCTCGTGCATCGCGGAAGCACGTATCGTGGACGCGCCGATCTCGCGGCCAAGGTCAAGGCCAGCGAGAAGATCGTGCCGGTATGGAACGCCACGGTGACGGGCGTGTCCGGCGGCAACATGGTCGAGAAAATCGGCGTGAAGCATGCCGACGGGCGTGCCGAAGAGATTGCAGCTGCCGGGCTGTTCGCCTACGTCGGCCTCGCGCCGAACACCGATTTCATTCCCGAGGCGATCCCGCGCGACGCCGGCGGCTTTCTCGTCACGCAGAACGCGCTCGAAACCGCCGTGCCGGGCGTGTGGGCCATCGGCGCCGTGCGCAGCGGCGCCGGCGGCCTGATCGCGGATGCGATCGCGGATGCGGAAGTCGCCGCCGGCGCAATTCGCGCAAAGCTAGGCTGAGCGCCGCCGATGCGCGACGCAGTCTTGATACAATAACCGGGACGTGCACGTGTTACGGAAGGGAATCGCTCCCGGTGGGGCGGCCGGACTTCAAACCCGGTAGGGGCCG
>CAZMBS010000162.1:0-7699 GCA_964564295.1 uncultured Streptomycetaceae bacterium | reverse complement strand
GGCGGCAACCACATTCCCTCGGTGTCGGCCGCGACGCCCGAAGACCTCATGCCGTACCTCGCCGATGCGGTCGTGCCCCAGTATTCCTGGCAGATCATGTTTTCCGTGGGGCAGGGGCTCGATACGCTGCGCCCGATGATCCTCATTTCGCCGATCATCGCGGAGACCATCGCCGGCGGCGGCTGGTCGAAGCAGAAGTTCAAGCAGGCGATTTTCGAACAGGCGCGCATGCCCGCCCGCCAGTTCGAACGCATTCTCGGCGCGTGGACGCAGAAACCGAACTGGAATCTGGCGGCGCAGCACAAAGCCGGTCTCATCCCGAAGCTCTATCACGAGTCCGACGATCCCGACCGCATGGTGCCGATCGTGTGGAAGCCGGAGGACTACATGATCACCGTGACCGGCGATCTCGGGCGCAACAGCTGCTACGTCTTCGCGCACAACGGCGTGCTCGGGTTCCCGGTCACGAAAGAAATTCGGTTGCCGAAACGCTGGACTGAAATTCTTGGAGGCGCTGCGTAGCCGGCGCGAGCACCGCATGCGGATAGTATCTAAGTTGTTGTTTTTATTGTTTTTTTCTGCGCCGCTCCACGCGGCGGAGTTTCCTTCGCGTCCGGTGCGCGTCATCGTCGGTTTCGGCGCGGGCGGTCCCGACACGACCGCGCGCATCGTCGGCCAGCAACTCGCGCAGCAGACCGGACAACAGTTTGTCATCGACAACCGTCCCGGCGCGAACGGCATCATCGGCGCCGACCTGGTGGCCAAGGCGACGCCGGACGGTTACACGCTGCTCGTGACTTCCGCGTCGTTCGCCGCGAATCCGAGCGTGTACCGGAAGCTGCCGTTCGATCCGATCGGGGATTTCGCGCCGGTGTCGCAGCTCGCGAGCGGCGACGCGCACATCCTCGTCGTGAACGCGACGCTGCCGGTGCAGAGCGTGAAGGAACTCCTCGCGTACTCGCGCAAGTCCGGCGCGAAGCTTGCGTACGGCTCGCCCGGCATCGGCAATACGATCCAGCGCGTGGGGGCGCTCTTCAACGCGCGCGCCGACATGAACATGGTGCATGTGCCGTACAAGGGCGCGGGGCCGGCGATCGCCGCGCTTCTGGCGAACGAAATCCAGGTGATGATGGCGACGCCGCCGCTGTCGCTCGCGCACATCCGGTCCGGGAGGCTCAAGGCGCTTGCGTACAATCATGCGGCTCGCGCAAAGTTCCTGCCCGAGGTGCCGACGATGCTCGAAGCCGGCGTCGCGGGCACTGCGATGGACGCGAGCTGGCACGGGCTGCTCGCGCCGGTGCGGACGCCGCCCGCGGTCCACGCGCGCATCGAGAAGGAAACCCGCGCAGCGCTCGCGGTGCCGTCGGTGCGCGAGCAGTTCGTGAAGATCGGGCTGAACGCGGTCGGCGGCAGTGCCGCGGAGTTCAAGGCGCTGATCGCCGGCGCCGTCCGGAGTCTCGGCGAGATTTCGCGCATTGCGGGCGTCGAACCGCAGTAGCGCCGCAACATCCATCACTATCGGGAGAAGCTACATGCAGGGACGCATCCGGCGCGTGGTCACGGGTCACGACGCCAACGGCAAGGCCATCGTGATTTCCGACGAACTCGCGCCGTCGGTACACACGAATCCGCTGCGGCCGGGCCACATTTCGAACGATATCTGGCGCACGAACGGGATGCCGATCCGCATCACCGCTGCCGAGTCCGACCCGACGATGGGCGTGAAACGCCAGATTCATCCGTCGCCGAACGGGACCGTGATCCGCATTTCCGAGGTCGGTCCGGAATCGGAAACCATCCGCAATCTGAATCCGGACGAGGCGCGCGCGGTGTTCGCGGCCTCGGGCAACGAAGGCGCGTCGACGTGGGGCCGCGGCGGACGGCACCCGATGATGCATCGCACGGAAACGGTCGACTACGCGATCGTGCTCGAAGGCGAGATCACCATGCTGCTCGACGATCAGGACGTGCAACTGAAGGCGGGAGACGTCGTGATCCAGCGCGGCACCAATCACGCGTGGAGCAACCGCTCGGGCAAGCCCGCGAAGATGCTGTACATCCTGATGGACGGCGAATTCGATCCGGCGCTGGAGGCGCAGTTCAAGTCGGGCGGGCACTGACCGCAACTCGCGCCGGCGCGTGACCAAACAAAAACGGGCGACCTTGCGGTCGCCCGTTTATCCGGAAGCGGTTTGCAGCTAGGCGGCCAACCGGCGGCGACGCCGTGCGTGCCAGCCAAGACCCAGCACGCCAAGGCCCATCATCGCCCAGGTCGACGGTTCGGGAACCGGCGTGGAGAATACGAAGTTGTCCGCGTCGTACGTCTCGGCGGAACCCGATTGCGTGCCCTCGTGGAAGGTTACCATGGTGAACGCGACGTCCGAAGTGAAGCCGATGAACCCGCCAGCGGTCACGTCCGGAAGCTCGTAAATGAATCCGCCAAGCAAATGCAGGCGCAATCCCGTTCCATTGCCGCCGGGCCCGGCGAGGTCCCAGTTCGCGCCAAAAGCGGTAGTCGGATTGTCGAACAGCACCTCCGTGGTGCCGCCGGCATCCAGCCTGTCGTGCAGTGCCCCGCCGTGCACGCCAAGCCCTCCACTGGGCGTGTGGCCGGCGCCGATGAAGCTCAGCGAAAAACCGCTCAGCACGGCATCGTCGAACGTTTCCTCCGCAAACGATCCTACGGCGGCCTCCCAGGAGGCCCGGCTGGAGTAGATCGTTACCGCGGCGCTCGCCTGCAATGCAGCGAATGACAATGCAGTTGCCAGTATTCCAAGCGTTATTTTCTTGTGCAACATGGTCGTCTCCCGATCGATTGTTGTGGATTGCCGCAGCCTGAAAATACGTCCGCCGTGCGACGACTGCAAGGGCTGATTCTCCCGTTTGACGTAGGAGAAACCTCCTACGCCGGATAGTAGAAACCTCCCATACGTATCGCTCGCGATGCGCCCCTGTCGACATGCCTCGGCGAGTCGGGATAAATCCCTGAAGACCAATGGCTTATACGCTTGTATGCATTCGGGATTACGCTGCCCGCATACGCGAACCGACTATCGAAAGATTGGGCGTCATTCGCGGCGGAAAAAGCGCTCTACAATGCGATCCGGGCAGACCGGCAACGCGGAATGGAAAGGGATAGGCGATGCAATTCACGAAAACGCTGTCGCGCTGGATCGTCGATTTGCGCTACGAGGACCTTCCGGGGGAAGTACTGCCCTGGGTCAAGGCCGCGGTCACCGACTATTTCGCGGTGGCCCTCGCGGGTTGTCCGGCCGAGGGGCTGAAGATCGTCCGGCGGCAGGTATGGTCCCAGTACGCGGGCGGACCGTGCGCGATCATCGGTGATACCCACCGCATGTCCGCCGAGGCCGCCGCGCTCTACAACGCCACGATGGCGCATTGGGAGGAGTACGACGACGCGACGTTCGGCATGGCGGGACATCCGAGCGTCGTCACCATGCCCGCGCTGTTCGCCGCCTGCGAACTCGCCGCGGTGACGGGCAGGGAATTCGTGACGGCCTTCGTCGCCGCGGTGGAGGTCTGCGCCAAGGTGGGGAGGCTCATCAATCCGCAGTCGATCCGGCTGGGCTACCACCCCACCGCGATCATCGGTCCGCTGGCCGGCGCGGCCGCAGCCGGAAAGGTCTGGAAGTTCGACGCGGACACCATGGAAAACGCGCTCGGCCTTGCGGCCACACACGCGTGCGGGCTGCGCCCGCATCTCGGTCGCATGGCGAAGCCGCTGCATGCGGGACTGGCCACGCGCGGAGGCATCGCGGCGGCCATGCTCGCGCGTGACGGATTCGTCGGCGCGCCCGATCTCATCGAGGACCCGCATGGTTACGCGCATGCATTCGCGGGCGGAGCGCCGAACGACCATGCCGCGATCGGCGCGAAGATCGGCAAACCGCTCGAAATACTCGACCCGGGCCTCGCATTCAAGATTTTCCCGTCGAACTTCCACACGCAGGCGCCCGTCGTCGCGGTGCTGCAGATGGTGCGCGAAGACGGCGTGCGCGCGCAGGATGTCGAGAGCGTTCTGTGCCTCGGAAACCACATGACGCAGCATTCGCTCTGGAACGACAACCCGCAGACCGAACTCGAAGGCAAGTTGAGCCTGCACTATTGCGTCGCCGCGGCGCTGGTCGACGGCCAGCTGGAGGTCGAGCAGTTTTACGCGGGGCGCGCCCGGGACCCGAGGATACGCGCGCTGTTCCCGCGCATCACACTGAAACCGCATCCCGCCATGGCGAATCTCGACTTCACGAAGGGCAAGGATTTCCTCGGCATGGAGGTCATCATCACGCTCAGGAACGGGAAGACCGTGTCGCGTCATATCAAGTCCGGTTTTTCCGTTCCGGCCGTGGATGGCGGGGCGGTTCACGCCGACCTCGTCGACAAGTTCCTTCGCAATGCCCGGCGCGTGCTGCCGCAGGCGAATATCGACGACTGCCTGCAGCGTATCCGGAAACTGGAGACTCTGGGCTCGCTCGGCGATTTTCAGGAGCCGCTGCGCCACAAGGCGACCGGGGGGCGGACATGAGCGCCAGGGCCGGATGGGTTGTCGCATTGGGATGCGCGCTCGCCGGCGTCGTCGGGTCGGCGCTGGCGCAAGCCTATCCGAACCGGCCCATCCGCATGATCGTGACGTTTCCCGCCGGCAGCGGAACCGACATCGTCGCACGCATGATCGGGCAGAAAATGTCCGAGTCGCTGGGCCATCAGATCGTGGTCGACAACCGCCCGGGCGCCGGCGGCATCATCGGTTCCGACCTGGCGGCACAGGCGGCGCCGGACGGCTACACGCTCGTCATGGTTTCCGCCGCGCATACGATCAATCCCAGCGTCTACCGCAAGCTGCCCTACGACGCGGCGGCGGCGTTCGCGCCGGTCACGCAACTCGCGTCCACGCCGTACCTGCTGGTTGCGCATCCCGCAGTGCCGGCGAAGAACGTGGCGGAGCTGATCGCGTTGGCGAGGGCCAAGCCCGGCCAGATCAATTACGCATCCGGCGGCATCGGCGTGGGCTCGCATCTTGCCGGCGAGCTGTTCAAGACCATGGCGGGCATCGAACTCGTCAACGTGCCGTACAAGGGCGCGCCGCAGGCAACGTCCGACGTCGTGGGTGGCCAGGTGCAATTGTCTTTCAGCACGATGCCGACCGCGCTGCCGCTCGTGCGCGGCGGAAGGCTGCGCGCGCTCGGTGTGACGAGCGCCGTGCGCGTGCCGGCCACACCGGACATTCCAGCGGTCGCGGAAACCGTCCCGGGCTTCGACGTGGGCACCTGGCAGGGACTGCTGGCCCCGGCGCGCACGCCGTCAACCATCGTCACGACACTACGCGATCACGCGATCCGGGCGTTACGGGCTTCCGACGTGACCGAGCGGCTGACCGCGCAGGGCTACCTGAGCGTGGGCAATTCTCCGGAGGAATTCCGCAATTTGATCGCCACGGAAACCGAACGGTGGAAGTCGGTGGCAAAAAGCGCGGGCATCAAGCCGCTGGACGCCGGACGGTAGTCCGCAGATTTTCGATTGCCGCCGCGCGGGGCGGTCAACGCCATGCCGGAGTGATCGTTCTTGTCGTTGCTTGAGTTTGGTGCGCATCGTCACACCGGAAAAATATATTGGTCGCCATCGTCACCGCCAGGTGGACGGACGAGGAAGGCGAAGACACATCCATGCACCGGCCCCGCGCGGCTATATCCCGTTCCGCTTTAAAAACGCAACAAACGCCGCCGCGATCTCGGGATCCTTGCGTTGCCAGTCTTCCGGCGGCACGAGATCGACGTCCTGATGTTCGGGGAAGAATATTTTCATCTCCGAGCCGGTCATGATTCCGTGCAGCCGCTCGCCGACGCCGCGATCGTGGGTCTTGTCGTTGCCGGGGACGACGAACGTCGGGACCTTGATGGATTTCAACTGCGCTTCGGTTGCGCCGATCACGGGCTTCGCGGCGTCGCCGAGGAAACCTTCGCTCCACTTCGTGAATGATTCCGTGAAGCGCTTCACGTCCATGCCCATGATTTTATTGCGATTTTCCGGGCGCTCCGCGATGCGCTCGCGGAAGTGCTCGGTCTCGCACACCGCGGCCATGCCGCCTTTCCGGGCGGCGTCGATGTATTGCAGGTAGTACTGCCGCGCGAGCCGCTGCGCGGCGAAAGCGCCACCGGTCACGCGCCACAGCAACAGCGCGCGCACGGCTTCGGGATGGCGCAGCGCAAGCAGCAGCGACATGCGGCAGCCCGACGAGCCGCCGCCGAACACCGCGGGCAGCGCGTTCAGTTGCTGCATCAGCGCGTGCAGGTCTTCGGCCCAGATTTCGTACTCGGACTCGATGCCATCGAGCACGACGTCGGACGTGCCGCAGTTGCGGCGGTCGTGCACGAGCACGCGGTAGCCGGCGTTTGCGACGTGCTGCGCGAGGCCTCTCACGCCGCCGATCGGGCGGCGTCCGCCCGGCGACAGGGAGACCCAGGGTCCGGTCGTTCCGAGCACTTCATATTGGATGTTGGCACCGCGGATGGTGGTTGTTGGCATAGATATGTCTCTGGTTGAAGTCGTCGGGATGGCGGACAAGGGCGCTCTCGAATACCCCCTCCCTCACCCTCGATCCCTCTCCCGGGGGGAGAGGGAAGAATTTCCTAGAACATCATCTGGCCGCCGTTGATCTGGATCGACTGGCCGGAAACGTAGCTTGACGCGGGGCCGCACAGGAATCGCACGACGGTGGCGATTTCCCCCGGCAGCCCCTTGCGGCCGAGCGGCACCAGCGCGTCGCCGGCATGCGGCGTGCGCCCGGCAGCGCGGGTCGTGTCCATCTGGCCCGGTGCGATGCTGTTCGCGCGGATGTTTTTTTCGCCGAACTCGCGCGCGATGCCGCGCGTGAAACCGACGAGGCCGTGCTTCGCGACCGAGCCGTGGATGCGCTTCTTCGCGCCGGAGAGCGACATCATGCCGCCGAGCGTCACGATGCTGCCGCCGCCGTTCGCGATCATCGACGGGATGCAGCCCTGCGCGAGGTAGAACGCGCCGTCGAGCGTGATGCCGAGCGGCAGGCGCCATTCCTCGTACGACAGTTCCAGAAACGGCCGCTCGGTGCGCACCGACGCGTTGAGGATCAGGAAGTCGACGCGTCCGAAGCGTTTCAATACCGCCTCGCACATGGCCTTCGCCTCGGCGGCCTTCGCGATGTCCGCCATGAACACCTCGGCTTCGCCGCCCGCGGCGCGGATTTCCTGCACCACGGAATCCGCATCTTCCCGCGATTGAATCGTGTTCACCGCCACCGCGGCGCCTGCGGCGGCAAGCTCCTTCGAGACGGCGCGACCGATGTTGCGCGCGCCGCCGGTGACGAGCGCTACCTTTCCTGCGAGCTCCCTGTTGCTCATTGCGTGGCCTCCCGATTGCCGGTTTTGGGGTTAACATGCGTCGGGCGCCGAGTGTAACGCAACAGGGAGTCGTCATGAATTCACCGAAGGACATGGCCGCGATCGTGCACGATGCGCCGGCCTCCGGAAATCCGGTCACCGAGTTCTGGGGCAGCGACGTCGTTGCGGCGGCGTTGCGCGGGCTCGACATACCCTATATCGCGCTCGTGCCGGGATCGAGCTATCGCGGCCTGCACGACAGCATCGTCAATTACCTCGGCAACCGCGCGCCGCAGATGGTGCTTACCGTGCACGAGGAAAACGCGGTG
>CAZMBS010000161.1:0-7753 GCA_964564295.1 uncultured Streptomycetaceae bacterium | reverse complement strand
ATGACGAGAATGTCGTCGGCGCGCACGTCGAGCTTCGGGTCGTCCACGCGATTGGCGAGATCCTCGAGCGACTCGAACACCACCGCGCGGCCCTCGTGTTTCGCGAGCTTGTGGTCCATCGCCGCCTGCTTGATGATCGCGCCGCCCGGCGCGAGATTTCCGCGCAGCACCGCGATGCTGCCGCCCTTGAAAATCGGATTGGAGATCGGCCGCACGACGTCCTGCTTCCAGCCGGCGGGCGCGGCATTGATGTTTGCCCCCAGCGTGTCGCCGGTGACCGTCAGCGCGTCGAGATTCAGCAACTTCCTGATTTCACGAAGAATGACGACGAGCCCCCCGGCTTTTTCCAGGTCCTCCATATAGTGCTGTCCGGTCGGCTTGAGGTCCACGAGCACCGGCGTTTCGCGACCCATGCGGTCGAACGCCTCGAGATCGATGCCGATGCCGAGCCGCCCGGCCATCGCGGTCAGGTGCACGATCGCGTTGGTCGAGCCGCCCACCGCAAGCAATACCCGCAGCGCGTTCTCGAACGCGTCGGGCGTCATGATCTTGTCCGGCGTGAGCCGCTCGCGGGCCATGCCGACCGCGCGCGCGCCGCTTGCCTCGGCATGGCGTAACCGCTCCGCCATGACCGCCGGGGTGCACGCGCCGCCGGGCAGCATCATGCGCAGCGCCTCCGTGCACAGCGCCATCGTGCTCGCGGTGCCCATCACCATGCAGGTGCCCGCGGACGGCGCGAGCTTGTTGTTGACCTCGCCGATCTCCTGCTCGGTGATGTCGCCCGCGCGAAAGCGCGCCCAGAACCGGCGGCAGTCGGTGCATGCACCGAGCCGCTCGCCCTTGTGGTCGGCGGTGATCATCGGCCCCGTGACCAGCATGATCGCGGGAACGTTTGCGCTCGCGGCGCCCATCAGCAGCGCCGGCACCGTCTTGTCGCAACCGCCGATCAGCACCACGGCGTCGACCGGCTGCCCCCGGATCATTTCCTCGGTGTCGATCGACATCAGATTGCGCAGGTACATGCTCGTCGGATAGGCGAACGATTCGTGCAGCGTGATGGTTGGAAACTCGACCGGCAGGCCGCCCGCGAGCATGACGCCGCGTTTCACCGCCTCGATGAGTTCCGGCACGTTGCGATGACACGCGTTGAAGCCGCTGAACGTATTCGTGATGCCGACGATCGGCCGGTCGAGCGCGTCGTCGGTGTAGCCCATCGCCTTGACGAAAGCCTTGCGCAGGAACAGCGAGAATCCCTCGTCGCCGTACGCCGTAAGGCCCTTGCGCAGCCCGGTTTTTTTCTGTGCCATGGAATGATCCGATCGAAAATGGTGTCGGTACCGAACCGGCGCGATGTCCGGTCCGTCCGCCGTTCACGGCGCCGAACGAATGCCGCGCGCCTCCAGCAGGGCCTTGATCTTCGGCTCCGGCCTCCAGTAGCCGGGGCCCTTGAGAAATTTGCCGTTGCCATCGTAGATCGGCTTGCCGTCCGCGCCGAGTTTGCTCGCGTTGCTGTCCATGATGACGTCGAGCACCTCCTCCAGCGGCAGGCCGTATTTCAACGCTTCGGAGCGGCAGTACACGATGACGTCGCCCAGCAGATCGGCGATGGCGACGGCGATGTCCGCGGGCGATGCACCGCCGCGCGCCTGCGCGACGATGTCGTCGATTTCGCGCACTTCATCGAGCAGCGTGGCCTTGAACTTGACGAGCCGCTCGGCGACGTCCGCCGGAAGCGTCGGCCGTTCGTGCGCCGGCAGTTTGTACATCGCGTTCATCGCGGCGATGCGTTGTGCGAACGGTACGGGCGTCATTCGCCGCGCCTCACTCGCCGCGGAAAACCGGCGGCCGCTTTTCGATGAATGCGCGCAGCGCCTCTTTCGTGTCCGACGTCGTGCGCAGCTTGGCGTTCATCGAGTTCTGCAGATCCAGGTGCTGCTCGACGTCCTGCTCGAACGCGCGCCGCAGCGCCATCTTGGACATGCGCACGGCGAGCGGCGCCTTGCTGTTCAGCCGCCGCGCGAGCGCCATCGCCTCGTCCATCAGGCGCTCGTGCGGCACGACGGCATTCACGAGCCCCCACGCCCTCGCCTGCTGCGCGTCGAACGGCTCGCCGAGCAGGCAGATCTCGGCCGCGATCGCATGCCCCACGAGCCGCGGCAGGTACCAGGTGGCCGTTTCCGCCATCAGCCCGCGCTCGACGAAGTTCACGCCGAAATTCGCGCGCTCGCTCGCAATCCGGAAGTCCGCGGCAAACACCATGTTGCACCCGGCCCCGCGAACCACGCCGTTGACGGCCGCGATGACGGGTTTCGCCACTTCACTGAACGCGATGGCGTAGTAGTACCGGGTGTCGAACAGCGGCTGCGGCGACGGTCCCGTCGCGCCGCCCTTCTCGGCCTCCGCGCGCACCTTGAGGTCCGCGCCCGAACAGAATCCCCGGCCGTTGCCGGTCACGATGATGGTCCAGACGTCCGGATCCGCCTCGGCCTTGCGCATCAGGTCTTCGAATTCGCGGCGCATGACATGGTCGACCGCGTTCAGCCGCTCCGGGCGATTCAGCGTGATCACGCCCGTGCGTTCGCGCACTTCCCACAGCAGGGTCTGATACATGCTTCGTCGGCCCCTAGTTCTCGCGCACGGCGCGCCACTTGCCGCCGGCGCCGACGATGGCGTCGGCATTGACGCGCCCTTCGTACTTCGTTCCGCCGACCGTGAACGTGATGGCATCCCCGCGCAACCGGCCGTCGTTGACGGGCAGCGTTTCGCTGCCGGACGTGTAAGTTCCGGTAACGACCTGGAACTTCTGCTCCAGCTTGAGTTCGCCGACGCCCAGCCGCCAGTTGCCCGCCACCTTCGCGGGCACGTAGTACAACAGCCACGTGCACCAGCTTCCGCAATCGCCGTCGGCACGGCCGGTTTCGTCCGGCGTCCAGCCGCTCACGCCGAAATGGTTGGCAACGATGCGGGTTCCGGGCCTGAGATCGAGAAATTTCGGCGTCAGCCGATCGAGATTCTCCGGCAGCAAAAACAGCGCCATGACGGTGGCCTTTGAAATATCGGCCTGGTACATGTCGCCTTGCATGAACTGCGCCCTGTCTGCGACGCCCGCCTTCTCCGCGAGGCCCCGCGCGTAGTCGACCATGTTCTGGTCGTACTCGACGCCCAGCGCGTGCGCGCCGCGTTTGGCCGCCGCGATGATGTTGCGACCGTCGCCGGACCCGAGATCCATGACAAAGTCTTTCGGCGTCACTTTAGCGACGTCGAGCATTTTTTCGACCAGCACTTCGGGCGTCGGCACCCAGACCACATCCTTGCCCGCCTGGCCGACCATGGGCTTGAACGGTTCCCCGGCGACCTCGACCGCGCCGGCACGGCCCGCAAGCAGAACGCAGGCCGTCGCCAGCCCCGCGATTGCAATACGTTGCTTCAGACTCAACATCATCATCTCCAGGAGAAATCGATCGGCCGCGAGCGGGGGCGCAAGGCGCGTATTCTGACCGGAGTCGGGCGGGATTTCCAGCGGCGGCGCGACATCGCACTTTCCTGATAACCTAGCGCGCCATCAGGAATGCGATCAGGAACCCGATCATGTCCAGGACCACGCTCGGCAAACTGCCGCGAGACGCGATCCGCATGCTGGAATTGCCGCGTTTGCCGGCGCAGATGCTCGAAGGCTTCAAGGCGCTCGTCGATCTGACCGGCACGATCTCGGACGCGATGGATCAGCTCGGCATCGTCGGCGTGGTGCCCGCGCTCTCGCTGCCGCCGGTTGCGAACGGCACCCGCCTCGTCGGCCCCGCGCTGACCGTGCGCAACATCGCGCACGCAACGCAGATCCACAAGGCGGCGCTCGACAAGGCCAGCGGACAGGGCGAGACGGAAGCGCACAACCTCGCGGAACCGGGCGACGTGCTGGTGATCGAGGGCGTGATGGGCTGCTCGAACATGGGCGGGCAGTCGGCTACCATCGCGCGGCGCCAGGGCTTCGCCGGCGCTATCGTCGATGGCACCGTGCGCGATCCGGATCAATACCGCAGCATGGGCTGGCCCGTCTGGTGCCGCGGCTTCACGCCGATCACCGGCAAGTGGCGCATGCAGACCGTCGAAGTGAACGGCGTCGTGCAGATCCGGGGCATCCAGGTCCGCCCCGGCGACATCGTGTGCGCGGACGAAGCCGGCGTCGCGTTCGTGCCTTTCGACCAAGCCGCGGCGGTGCTGGACGCGGCGAAAGCCATAGACGCGGGAGATACCAGGCGCAAGGCCGATATCGACGCCGGCGTCGGCGTAAGCGAGCTGATAAGGAAGAAATACAAATGAAACCCGCGAACATCGTCTTCATCCTGTCCGACGAGCACAACAAGCGCGTGCTGGGCTGCTACGGCCATCCGATGATCCGGACGCCGAATCTCGACAAACTCGCGGCGCGCGGCACGCGATTCACCGACGCGTACACCAACTGCCCGATCTGCGTGCCGGCCCGCGCCTCGTTCGCGACCGGCCGCTACGTGCACGAGACGCGCTGCTGGGACAACGCCATCGCCTACGACGGCGCCGTGCCGTCGTGGGGCCATCGCCTGATGGCGCAGGGCCACCGCGTCACGTCGATCGGGAAGCTGCACTAGCTTGACTCCGACCCGCGGCGCAACGGCTTCGACGAGGAGATTCTGCCGATGCACATCGTCGGCGGGGTCGGCGACCTGCTCGGGCTCATCCGCGAGGAACTGCCGCTCCGGCCGGGATCGGCGAAGCTCGGCCCCGAGGCAGGACGCGGCGAATCGGAATACACGAAGTACGACCGCGACATCGCCGACGAAACCGTGAAATGGCTGAAGGCCGCCGCGGCCGCGAAGCATGAGCGGCCGTGGGCGCTGTACGTCGGCTTCGTGTCACCGCACTTTCCGCTGATCGCGCCATCGCAGTTCTACGACCTCTACCCCGAAGATGCGGTGCCGTGGCCCGGCATGTATTCGAAAGACGAGCGCCCGCGCCATCCGTTCACGGACGCCATGCGCCGGTGCCTCAGTTACGATGACGCGTTCGACGACGCGATGGTGCGGCGCGCGATCGCGGCCTACTTCGGACTCACGACGTTTCTCGACGACAACATCGGCAAAATCCTGCACGCGCTGGAGACGACGGGACTGATGGAGAACACGCGCGTCGTCTACGCCACCGATCACGGCGACAACCTCGGCACGCGCGGGATGTGGGGCAAGTCGACGATGTACGAGGAGTCCGCCGGCATCCCGATGATCGCGGCGGGGCCGGACGTGCCGCGCGGCAACGTCTGCGCGACGCCGGTCACGCTCGCCGACGGATTTCCCACGATCGTGCAGTGCGTCGGCGCGCGGCCCGCGGCCGAAGACGCCACGCTGCCCGGCACGTCGCTGTTCGAGATCGCCAACGGTTACGTGCCCCGCCGGACCATCCTGTCGGAGTATCACGCGGCGGGCGCGGCCACCGGCTCGTTCATGATCCGGCACGGAAAGTGGAAATACATCCACTATGCCGGCATGCCGCCCATGCTGTTCGATCTCGAGTCCGATCCGTTCGAGCGCCGCGACCTCGGCCGGACTGCCGGACAGGAAGGCGTCATTGCGGCATGCGAGGCCGCGTTGCGCGGTGTCGTGAATCCCGAGGCCGCCCACGCGCAGGCGATGGCGGACCAGAAGGCGCGCATCGCGCTGCACGGCGGCGTCGACGCCATCCTCAAGAAGGGCACGTTCCGCTATTCGCCGCCGCCGGGTTCGAAGGCGTCGTTCTACTGAGGGAGGCCGGCCCGTCATGCGCTGCTCCGCCCTGCACTGCCGAGTCGCGGCCGCGGCGCTGCTCGCCGTCACGGCCGCCGCGGCTGCCCAGAGTTTTCCGGTGCGGCCGATCCGGTTCATCGTGCCGAGCGCGCCGGGAAGCTCCCCCGAGATACTTGCGCGCATCGTCGGCAACCGGCTGGCAGAACAGATGGGCCAGCAAATCGTCGTCGACACGCGTGCCGGCGCGAGCGGGCTGATCGGCATCGAAATCGCGAAGAACGCGGTGCCGGACGGTTACACCATGGTGCTCGCCACCACGACCCTGTTCGCGTCGCTGCCGGTGCTGAAGTCCGGACTGCCCTTCGATCCGGACCGCGACTTCTCGGCGCTCACGCGCATTGCGTCGGTCGCCAACGTGATGACCGTGCACGCGGGGCTCGGCGCCACGACGGTCGCCGACGTGGTGAAGCTCGCGCGTGCGAAGCCGGGCACGCTCAATTACGGTTCAGCCGGAAACGGCTCGCCCGCGCATCTCGCGGGCGCGATGTTCAACGTGCTGGCCGGCGTCAACACCGTGCATGTTCCCTACAAGGGCGCGGCCCAGGCGCTGTCGGACGTGATCGCGGGACAATTGCAGATTCTCATCACGTCGCCGATCGTTGCGATGCCGCACGCGAAAGGCGGCCGCATCCGAATACTCGCGACGACGGGCGCACAGCGCGATCCGCTGCTGCCGGAGCTGCCGGTCATGGCCGACACGGTGCCGGGTTACGACATCACGCAATGGTGGGGCGCCGCGGTGCCCGCCCGCACGCCCGCGTCGATCGCGAAAATTCTGCACGCCGAACTGATGAAAGCGCTGCAGACGGCGGAAGTGCGCGATCTGCTCGCCAAACAGGGTGCGACCGCCCGGCCCGAGTCGCCCGCGGAATTCCTCTCGTTCATGAAGTCGGAACGTGCGCGCATCGCCCATCTCGGCAAACAGGCCGCCATCCGGCTCGATTGAGCCCCTGTTGAGACCCCGTTGAAAGACGCCATGACGCAACCCGCCAACCTGATCCTGTTCCAGTCCGACAATCACAACGGCCATCTCGCGGGCTGTTACGGGCACCCGATCGTGAAAACTCCGGTCATGGACCGCATCGCGGCGCGCGGCGTGCGCTTTGCCAGCGCGTATTGCACGAGCCCGCTGTGCTGTCCGTCGCGCTCGTCGCTCGCGACCGGACGCTATCCGCACCAGACGGGGTACTGGGACAACGCGCTCACCTACGACGGGCGCGTGCCGACCTGGCACCACCGGCTGCGGGAACAGGGCCACACGGTCACCGCCGTGGGCAAGCTGCATTATCGATCGGCAGAGGACGACAACGGGTTCACCGAAGAAATCGTTCCCATGCATCTGCACGAAGGCAAGGGCGCGATCAAGAACCTGCTGCGCGGCTACGGCACGGAGCCCGCCAAGGACGACGGCAGTTTCTGGAAACTCTACATCGAACGCTCGAGCGTCGGCTCGACGCATTACCAGGACTACGATCGCACGATCACGGCGCAGGCCGTGGCGTGGCTCAGGCGCCATGCGCGCGGCGGCGGCAAACCATGGGTGCTCTACGTGTCGTACATCAGCGCGCACCCGCCGTTCACGGTGCCGCAGCGCTTCTGGGACCTCTATCCCGAGCGCGACATGCCATTGCCGCCGGTGTTCCGGACCGGCGAGCGCCCCGAGCATCCCGCGATGGAATATCTGCGGCATATGGACGGCATGCGCGTCATGACGGACGAAGCCGCGTTGCGGCGCATCGCCGCCGCCTACTTCGGACTCATCACCCATCTCGACGAACAGATCGGCGAAGTCATGAAAGCCGCGGAGGAACTGGGCCTGCTGCCCGACACGCGCATCGCGTACACGAGCGACCACGGAGAACTTTTCGGGGCACAGGGTCTGTTCGGCAAGAAGAACCTCTACGAAGGCGCGATCCGCGTGCCGCTGCTGATCGCGGGGCCCG
>CAZMBS010000160.1:0-7769 GCA_964564295.1 uncultured Streptomycetaceae bacterium | reverse complement strand
ACCGCCGGCTCTTCAATCACCGCGATGATCTCCAATTTGCCGCCGCACGCTTGGAAGTGCTCCATATCGATGTCGAACACGCGCTTAAGCAAGCGTGCCCAACTCATGCGCACTGGCGCGCTGTGCGCATGCGTGCAATCACCTTCGCCCGCCGTAGTATTCTGCGCATGCGCCGGCACCACCGCCGAACGCAGTTTGGCGTTCGGCGCGAGCACCCCGTGAAAGCGGATCAGTTGCAGGCACGGTCTTGGCACCAGTGCCGCCAGACGCCGCATGAATTCCATGGGCGACAGCACGAGGTGCGTCGTGCCGTTGCGCCAGGGTGTTTTCAGCTTAAGCACCACCTGCATCAACAATGTTTAATTCATACCTGACTCCCCATGTCTTTGACGGCAAATATTCGCGCCGATGCACCCATAAACCACGTGACGCACGGTACGCCATGGCCGCCTGACTTTCTGCCGCAAGCATGATTGATTCCCCTGCATAAATACTGCATGATCGCTATCATCGATTGCGCCTCTACACAAGCGGGCGTGGTTTTTACCGGAGTAAATAATGCACGGGCCAAATGCGGTTTTACAAACGTCAACGCAAAGCGTTACCCCATCCACCGCGCGTTACCGGCAAGACGGCTTCTTATGCCCAGTGCCGGCCATCGGCGCCGCGCACGCCGCGGCGGTGCAAAAAAAGATCGAAGCGGTGGAGTCCCAACACGGCGGCGAGTGGCCGCGCGACTTGGCGTTCAAACCGCATCTACTCTACCCGTGGCTGGATGAATTGATACGCCACCCCGCGATTCTCGATGCGGTGGAAGAAATTATCGGGCCGGACATCCTGTGCTGGCAAAGCCGTTTTTTCATCAAGGACCCGAACGACGGCGGCTTCGTGTCGTGGCATCAGGACATTACCTATTGGGGACTCGACATCACCGAAAACATTCTCACCGCGTGGCTCGCGCTAACGCCGGCCACGCGCGGCAACGGCGTGATGAAGGTGATCCCCGGTTCGCATCACAATAAACTGCTGCCACATCGCGAGGGCGCGGGCAGCAAGCTCACGGTGCGCGGCCAAGAGGTCGCGGTTGATGTCGATGAATCAAAAGCCGTGTATATGGAACTCGCCGCGGGCGAAATGTCACTGCATCATGTGTTGCTGTTCCATGCATCCGATGTCAACACCAGCGATCAGCGTCGCATCGGCCTTGCGATTCGTTATCTGCCCGCGCATGTCAAGGCGCTGGATGGCTTGCCGAAGGACTATGTGCGCCTCGTGCGCGGCGTGGATCGCCACCATCACTTCCATCTGGAGTCGCCGCCGCAACGCGATCTCGATCCGGCGGCGGTGGAACAGCACCGGCTTTCGTGGAAAACCTATTCCGGCATAAACGCGGAAGCGGCACGGCGGCATCCCGACACCATACGCACCAAGCAGTAAGCAGCGCCGCTTACCCCGCCCTTCCATCCACACAGGAAGCATCCGCGATGCGACTTCAGCTTGCACGGCACTTTGCCATCAGCGTCTGCACTGCCGGAGCCGGCGCCATCATGCCAGCGACCGTATGCGCGCAAGCGTACCCGGCGAAAGCCGTGCGCGTTATCGTGCCGTTTGCGGCGGGCGGCGGCACCGACATCATGGCGCGGCTGCTCGCGCAAAAGCTGACTGAAAGCCTGGGACAAACTTTTATCGTCGATAATCGCGCCGGCGCCAACGGCATTATCGGCAGCGAACTGGTCGCCCGCGCGCCTGCCGACGGCTACACCATCATGCTCGGCACCTCGGCCACGCACGCCATCAATATCGCGGTCTATGCCAGGCTGCCGTACGACCCGGTGAAGGATTTCGCGCCGATTTCCAATCTTGCCTACTCGGCGTTCATCATTTCGGTGCATCCGTCGATCCCCGCGCGCAGCATCAAGGAATTCATTGCGCTGGCCAAGGCGCGCCCCGGTCAAGTCACCTATGCTTCGGCCGGGCTGGGCAACTCCACGCATCTGGCGGGTGAGCTGTTCAGCATATTGGCCGGCGTGCGCATGGTACACGTGCCGTACAAAGGCAGCGGCCCGGCGATGACCGATACCCTCGGCGGACAAACCGCGGCGATCTTCGACACGCTGCTGGCAACAACGCCGCACGTCAAATTGAACCGCCTGCGTCCGCTGGCGATCACCGCCGCCGCGCGCTCACCGGTCTTCGCGGATTTGCCCGCCATCGGCGAAGCGGGCGTGCCCGGCGCCGAGGCAGGCACCTGGTACGGCATGCTGGCGCCCGCCGCCACGCCGCGCGCAAACATCATGAAGCTTCACGGTGAAGTGGTGAAAGCCCTAGCCTCGCCCGATGTGCGCGGACGCCTCGCCACGGTGGGGGTTGATCCGACGGGCGGTACGCCGGAGCAATTCGCCGCCGACATCAAATCCGATATCGTCAAATGGAGCGACACCGCGCGCGTCGCCAAGGTGCGTGTCGAATGAGTTAGTGTATAGGAATTTCAAACACTCTTTTTCACCCACCGGCAAACTATCCTCCGCTCGCCGGGCAGCCAATCGCGCGGAAAGTTGACCACGACTCAGCGCGCGTTGCGTGTCATGCGATATCTCACCCCCCCATCCTGGCCTTCCCCCGCAAGGGGGGAAGGAACTAAACGATCGCGATGTGTAGATACGTATGCCCGGGGGGAGAGGGAACCGTCTTCCTTCTCCTTCCGGGACAAGGGAACGCTTGAAGCGGAGCAGAAGGGCCGGGGATGAGGGAAGTCAGCGCGGCGTCGCGGCGAGCGGGCGCAATATCAGCTGGTCGCCGCGCTGGATCATCTCGAGGCGTTTCAGGAAGTTCATGCCGAGCAGCACCATGCCGGGCTCCATGCCTTCCGTGACGATGGCGGCCACATCGCGCATTTCCAGCGCCGAGAGCCGCACGCTCGCGAGCCGCGTCGGAAAGCCCTGCGCCGGTCCCGCCGCGGTCTGCAGCGTCATCGACGGCCCGAGCTTGAGTCCGAGGCGGCGCGCGAGGCTCGCAGGCAACGCAATCTGGCTCGCTCCGGTATCGACGAGAAACGTCACACGCTCGCCGTTGATTTCGCCGTCGGCGACGTAGTGGCCCGCGCGGTTGCGCTTCAGGATCACCTCGCCCGCGGCGGATACGGTGACGTCGCGGTTCGGGTTGCGCTCCCGCTCCAGCCAGGCGCTGGCGGCCCAGTAGAACACGCCGAACAGCAGCAGCCAGCCCACGACCAGCATGCCGGTGTTTCCGGACTCGCGGGTCACAACTTCAGGAAATGCTCGCGGTAGTACTTGAGCTCTTCGATGGACTCGTAGATATCGGCGAGCGCCTCGTGTTTGCCGTGCTTGGCGAACCCCGCCATGATCTGCGGCTTCCAGCGTTTCGCAAGCTCCTTCAGCGTGCTCACGTCGAGATTGCGATACAGAAAAAAGGCCTCGAGCTTCGGCAGATGGCGCGCGAGAAATCGCCGGTCCTGGTGCACGGAATTGCCGCACATCGGAGACGTATTGGGCGGCACGTACTGCGCGAGAAACGCGACCATCCGGTCCTCCGCTTCGGCTTCGGTCAGCGTGGACGCCTTCACGCGCTCCACCAGTCCCGACTTCGCGTGGACGGATCGATTCCAGTCATCCATCGCGGCAAGCACGGCGTCGCTCTGATGCACGACCAACACCGGCGCCTCGACAACCATGTTCAACTGGACGTCGGTGACGATGATGGCCACCTCAAGCACCTTGTCGGTGTCGGGATTCAGGCCGCTCATCTCCATGTCGATCCAGATGAGGTTGTTGGGATCCTGTGCCATACTCTCCGTTGCCTCGAAACCGGCGCACCGATTCGCCCGGGACCGGGCCGCCGACCGCCCCACAAACCGGCCGGCTGCTGATATTGTGTCGTTATTGTGTCACATTTCCCGCCAACCGGCAGCGTAATTCCGCACGTATGACCTTGTTCGGTTTGATATTTCTCTGTGCGCTCGCGCTCGGCACCGCGGCCCGGCTCTGGCTCGCGCGGCGCCACGTCGCGCACGTCGCGGCGCATCGGGACCGCGTGCCCGCCGAATTCGCGGGGCAAGTGAGCCTCGATGCGCACCGGAAAGCCGCGGATTACACGTGCGCGAAGTCGCGCTTTTCCATGATGACGACGCTGGTGGACGCCGCGCTGATCCTGTGGTTCACGTTCGGCGGCGGACTCGACGCATTGCACGGCATCGCGGCGACGATGCTCGGCGAGGGCATCGCGCGCGGACTGCTGCTCATCGTGCTGTTCGTCGCGGTGACGACGGCCGTGGAGATGCCGTTCAGCCTGTATCGCACGTTTCGCCTCGAGGAGCGCTTCGGATTCAACAAGATAACGGTCCCGCTGTTCTGGGCGGATGTTGCGAAGAGCATCGCGCTTGCCGGCGTATTCGGCCTGCCGCTCGCGCTGGCCGTGTTGTGGTTCATGCAGGCCGCCGGCGAGTACTGGTGGCTGTATGCCTGGATCACGTGGGCGCTGTTCAATCTCATGATGCTCGCGATCTACCCGACGTGGATCGCGCCACTGTTCAACAAGTTCTCGCCGATGCAGGACGTCGCGTTGCGGGAACGCGTCGAGCGGCTGCTCGACCGCTGCGGCTTCACCGTGAAGGGGCTCATGGTCATGGACGGTTCGCGGCGCACGAGCCACGGCAACGCCTATTTCACGGGCTTCGGCAGGTCGAAGCGCATCGTATTTTTCGACACGCTGCTCGCGCGGCTCGACCCGCCCGAGGTCGAGGCCGTGCTCGCGCACGAGCTCGGGCATTTTCGCCTGCGCCACGTGGCCAAGCGGATCGTGGTGCTGTTCGCCGCGAGCCTGGTTTTTCTGTGGCTGCTCGGCATCGTGATGCAGCAGCCATGGTTTTACGCGGGACTGAACGTGTCCCACCCCTCGACGGCGATGGCGCTCGTGCTGTTCTCCATCGTGGTCCCCTGCTTCACGTTTCCGCTGCAACCCGTCACCGCGATGATGTCCCGGCGGCACGAATTCGAAGCCGACCAGTACGCCGTGCAGCACGCGTCCGCGCCGGACCTCGTGACCGCGCTCGTGAAGCTCTACCAGGACAACGCCTCGACGCTGACGCCCGACCCGCTGCATTCCGCCTTTTACGATTCCCATCCGCCGGCGCTCGCGCGCATCGCGCGGCTGCAGCGCGCCCCCTGAGGACGGCCCCGTGACCGATACCGCGATCGATCTCGTCAAATCCCGCTGCAAGCCGTGCGAGGGCGGGGTCTCGCCGCTCACGGACGGCGAAATCAGGACGCTGCTCGCGCACCTGAAGGGCTGGGAATACACGAACGGCGTGATCGTCAAGACGTACGTGTTCACGAACCACTACCAGGCGATGGCGTTCGTGAACGCGGCGGCCTGGATTTCGCACCGCGAGGATCATCATCCTGACGTGACCGTCGGCTACAGCCGCTGCCGCGTCGAGTACGTGACGCACGCGATCCGGGGGTTGTCGGAGAACGATTTCATCTGCGCGGCCAAGCTGGATGCGCTGTTCGATCTCTGATCGCGCTCCGGCGGTACGCGCGTGACGGCGGATAACGTCGGGCGCCGCCGGCAGGGTCAGGTCGTCGCCGCCTTCGGCCGGCGCTTCGTCGTCGCCGCGGAAGGCGGCGGCGAGTTCGACTGCGTGACGCGCGGCAAGCGGCACGACATCGTTTGCGGCGACGGCGTCGATTTCACCGAAACGAGTCCCGGCGCCGGCGTAATCGACCGGGTCGCCCCGCGCGCGGCGCTGTTTTACCGATCCGACGCCTGGCGCGAGAAACGCATTGCCGCAAACGTGACGCAGGTCGTCGTCGTCGTGGCTGCAAAGCCGGCCTTCAGCGAGGATCTCGTCAACCGCTGCATCGCCGCCGCCGAGGCGGGCGGCACGCGCGCGCTCATCGCGTTCAACAAGATCGACCTGCCGGAAGCCGACGGCGCGCGCGAGAAAATCGCCGTCTATCGCGTGCTGGGCTATCGCGTGATCGCGCTGTCGGCGAAACGCGATCTCGCGCCGCTGCGCGAGGCACTGACGGGGGAGCTCTCCGTGCTCGTCGGTCAGTCCGGCATGGGCAAGTCGACCATGATCAACGGGCTGGTGCCGGACGCGGCTGCGCGCGTTGCGGAAGTTTCCGCGGCGCTGGGCGCCGGACGGCACACCACCACCAGCGCGCGGCTGTACCGGCTCGACGCGGTTTCCGCGATCATCGATTCGCCAGGGATCCAGGAGTTCGGCCTGCATCACCTGAGCATCGCGGATGCCGCGCAGGCGTTCGTCGAATTCCGGCCGCTGCTCGGAAGCTGCCGCTTCCGCGATTGCCGTCACCTGACCGAGCCGGATTGCGCGATCGTCGAAGCGGCGGCGCGCGGTGAAATTGCCGCGCAACGTCTCGCGTCATACCAGCGCCTGGCTGCGGGTGTCCTGCGCGGGGCTAACCCAGCGAGCGGGCAACGGTAAACAGCAGCAGCAGAAACATCCACAGGACCAGCGAACGCCAGATCAGGCCCACGGCGCTGTCCAGATGGTCGACATCCGCGGCATCGCTGCCGCCGAGTTCGGGGCGGTATTCCAGCTGGCCGTCCCGGTGCAGTGCGTCGCCGAGCCGAACCCCGAGCGCTCCGCCGCCCGCCGCGAGCAGTATGCCGCGCGCCGCGTCGGACCAGGTCCGCGCCTGCGTGCGCCAACAGTCCACTGCATCGACGAAACTGCCGGCAACCGCGAAACTGGCCGCCGTCAGGCGCACCGGCACCCATTCGAGCACGATATGCGCGCGCGTGGCGAACCGCCCGAACTCGCCGAAGTCCGCATCGGCGCGGGTGCCCCATTTATCCTGCAGCACGGCCGCGATGCGATACAGCATCGCGCCTGCGGGACCCAGCACGATAAACCACGCGATCGGGCCGAACACGTGCCGGTGCGATCCGGCCAACCCGTGCTCGATCGCCAGCCGCGCGATTTCGCCGGCATCGAGGTCCGCCGTGCGCTCCCCGCTCCAGTCGCGCAGCCGTGCGCGCGCCGCGTCGAGATCGCCGCCGCGCAACGCCTTCTGGATGTCGGTGTACGCATGACTGAACTGCCGGAAGCCCATGGTCAGGTACAGCACCGCGACGCTCCAGATCCAGCCGGCGACGGGGCTCAATTCGCGCAGCCCGTAACCGATCGCGGCGGTTCCGAGGACGGCGGGACCGGCGGCAAGCATCCAGGCGAGCACGCCCTGGCGGTACTGCCCGGCGTTGCAGGCGTGCTCGAGCGCGTTGGCGAACCGCGTGAACGCCACGTGCGCCGGATTCGCATGCCGGAGCGGACGCAATTGCTCGGTGAGCAGCGCGACGAGCAGCGCAAGGAATGTCATGGACGAAAGCGGCTGCCAAAAACGGGAAGCCCCATGGCGGGGCCTACGAGTACCGGATCTCCACGATTTCCACGTCCGTTTCGCCGGCCGGCCGGCGCCACTTCACGGTATCGCCTGCCTTCGCGCCGAGCAGCGCCTTCGCCAGCGGAGAGGCCCAGCTGATCCTGCCGGCGGCAACGTCGCCCTCGTCGTCGCCGACGATGTGAAAGTGGTGCGCCTTGCCGTCCTCGCCGAGAATTTTCACGCGCGCGCCGAAATGCACTTCGTCGCGCGGTTGCCGCGCGGCATCCACCACCTCCGCGCGGTCGAGCTGCGCGGCGAAGTAGCGCTGATCCCGCTCGACTTCGCGCAGCTTCTGCTTCGCGCCGGAATCGCCCTCCTCGGCCTTCGACTTGAGCGCCT
>CAZMBS010000159.1:0-7775 GCA_964564295.1 uncultured Streptomycetaceae bacterium | reverse complement strand
GCCACATGCACCAGTACGGCACCACGCGCGAGCATCTCGCGGAAGTCGCGGTCTCCGCGCGCAAGTGGGCGCTGAAAAATCCCAAGGCGTGGGAGAAGGAACCGCTGACCATCGAGCAGGTCCTGAAGGCGCGCATGGTGAGCTATCCGTTCACGGTGCGCGACTGCTGCCTCGTCGTGGACGGCGGCGGCGCGATCATCCTCACGCGCGCGGACCGCGCGAAGGCGCTGAAGAACAAGCCCGCCTACGTGCTCGGCATCGGCGAATCGCTGTCGCACAACACCATCTCCAGCCTGCCGGATTTCACGGTAACCGGGGCGGCGGAGTCGGGCCCGCAGGCCTACGCCATGGCGGGCATCCGCCCGGCGGACGTCGACATGCTGTCGCTGTACGACGCCTTCACGATCACGCCGATCCTGTTTCTCGAGGACCTTGGCTTCTGCCCGAAAGGCGAAGGCGGCCGATTCGTCGCGGGTGGCACCATCGCGCCGGGCGGCAAGCTCGCCGTGAACACGAGCGGCGGCGGGTTGTCCTATTGCCATCCGGGCATGTACGGGCTACTCGTCATGATCGAGGCGATCCGGCAGGTGCGCGGCGAGTGCGGCGAGCGCCAGGTGCGGGATTGCGATGTTGCACTGGCACATGGAAACGGCGGCGTATTGTCGAGCCAGTGCACGGTGATTTTCGGGTCCGGCAATGCGCTCTAGCGCGTCGTAAGGTAACCGGCGCCGGCGCGACAGAAGCGGACTGGCGGCGGGAACGCGCATCCATCCGGGCTCCCGCGGCCGTATAAACCGACATGGAGGTCGATATGACACGGCGTGGTTTCGTACAGAGCTTGCTTGCGGCAGCGGTCGGCAGCGCGTTCGCGGGGCGCGCGGGTGCCCAGCCGGCGGCGGGAAAAACCGTCGAGGAATTGCAGAAAAGCTGGCGTGCGCTGCTCGCCGCGGGTTTCAACGCACCGCTGCCGACGCAGCCGCTGAAACTCTCGGCGGACGAATGGCGCAAGCGCTTGAATCCAATGCAATTTACGGTATTGCGCGACGAGGGCACCGAGCGCGCCGGCACGAGCCCGCTCAATGCCGAAAAGCGTCCTGGCGTTTACGTGTGCACGGGCTGCGACCTGCCGCTGTTCACGTCCGACATGAAATACGAGTCCGGCACCGGCTGGCCGAGTTTTTTCACGACCATTCCGGGCGTGTTCGGACAAAAGAAGGATTTCAAACTGATACTGCCGCGCACCGAGTACCATTGCATGCGCTGCGGCGGTCATCACGGGCACGTGTTCGACGACGGCCCGCCGCCCACGCGACAGCGCTGGTGCAACAATGGCGTCGCGCTGAAGTTCATCCCGCGCACGGGACAGGCCTGACCGGCGTTCGGCGTTGTTGCGGCGCCGGCGCCATGTGCTAGAGTCCCGGCTCATGGCGCGCTGCGCGATACGCCTTGCCCGACCCGCCGACGCCCGCGAAATCGCGGTGATGTCGCGCTGCCTCATCGAAGTCGGTTTGCGCGGCTGGACCTGGCATCCGGCGCGCGTCGCGAAGGCCATTCAGGCGCCCGAGAGCAGCGTCATTGTCGCGGACGCGCGCGGCTGCCTTGCCGGGTTCGCGATCATGGAGTTCGGCGACACCACGGCGCATCTCTCCCTCCTCGCCGTCAAACACACGCACCAGCGCTGCGGCATCGGTCGCGCGCTCCTCGACTGGCTGGAGGAATCCGCACTGACGGCGGGCATCCGCATGATCCGGCTCGAACTGCGCTCGAACAACTTCGGCGCGCGCTGCTTTTACGGCATGCTGGGCTACCGGGAGACGGAATCCGTCCGCGGCTACTACCGCGGCGTCGAATCGGCGGTGCGCATGTCCCGCGATATCCGCCGCGCGGTGGCGCATCCTTTCAGTTGATTCCCGGCAACCACCGTTGGAACCGTTTCGGCCGTTCACGCTGCTCCACGCGCTGGCGCTGGCGGGCATCGCGACGTTCGCGTGCCTGCTGATACTGCTGGGCCACCGCGCGCGCACGCCGAGACCCGGCACACTCGAACGCAATCTGGCATTCGCGAATCTCGCCTGCTGGATAGGCGTGCACGGCTGGTGGCTGCTTCCGCCGCGATTCGACCCGGCAACGACCCTGCCGCTGCAACTGTGCCACATCACCTCGCTCGTCGCTTCCGGCGTGCTGCTCACGCGCCATCACGCGCTGCGGGTGCTGCTCTATTTCTGGACGTTCGGACTTTCCACGCAGGCGCTGCTCACGCCGAGCCTCACCGACCCGCCGTCGTCCGTCTGGTTCTGGGCGTTCTGGTTCCAGCACGGTTTCATCTTCGCGGTCGCGTCGCACGATCTCGCGGTGCACCGGTATCGCCCGACGTGGGGCGACTACCGGCTCGCGTGTGCGGCAAGCGCAGCCTACGTCGCGTTCGTGCTGCCCGTGAACATCGCGTTCGCGGCGAACTACGGTTTCGTCGGAGACTCCAAGCCGGGGAACCCCAGCATCGTCGACTTGCTGGGCTCGTGGCCCCAGCGCCTGCTGATCATCGTGGCGCTGGTGGCGGCGGTGCTGGCGCTGCTGGTACTGCCGTGGCAGCGGCGACGGTCCGGGCGGCCAGCGCCGCCCTGATTCTCGGCAATGCTTCGCGCGTCGCTTCCGCTGCGACCGCGATGACTTTGCGGCGATACTCGGACGACGTGCCGGCGTAATAGCCGAGATCGGGATGTATCGCCACATCCGCCCCGGCGATTTCGGCGTCGATCAAGCGCCGGCGCTCGCTGTCGCGCGCGATCCAGTTCGCCGGCACATCCGGCGGCGTCTGTTCCGGATGCACGGAAATGTCGACGGCGATCACGATATCCGCACCGAGCTGCCGCGCCACGCGCACCGGCACAGGACTCGCCACATCGCCGTCGATGTACACCACGCCGTCGATTTTCACCGCGAGAAACCGGTCGGGAACGGCGCTGGAGGCCTGAACCGCGACGCCCGTGTTGCCGGCGTTGAACACCTGCGCCACGCCATCGGACTGTCGTGTCGCGACCGCGGCGAAACGCACCGGCAGATGCTCGATCAATCGCCCGCCGACCTGTTCGTTCACGAAATCCTGCAGTGCCCGGCCCCGGATGTAGCCCAGCGTCATCGGCGATGCATCCGCCAGTTTCAGCAGATTCAACGTAACCGCGAGCGACTCGATCTGCGCCGCGCTGACTCCCGATGCATGCAGCGCCCCGACGAGCGAGCCGATGCTGACGCCAACGATGAGATCGGGCCGGATGCCGGCGGTCTCCAGCACCGTGAGGACACCGGCGTGCGCGAATCCCCTGCGGCCGCCGCTGCCCAGCACCAGCGCGACCTGCGGCCGGCTGCCCGGCTTCGCCGCCGGGACGTCGTAGCGCGGCGCGTCGGGACCGTGGAATTCGTAGGGCACGCCGCCGCAGCCGGCGCATATCGCCACCAGTGCGAGGCATGTTCCCCAGCGCGACACCGCCGTCGCACCGCATGCAGCGCGGCCGCGCACTAATCGGCCCGCGCCCCGGTCGCCTTGACGACCTTCGCCCACTTGTCGGCCTCTTCGCGGATGTAGGTCGCGAATGCCTCCGGCGTGTTGCCGACGGCCTCCAGTCCCTGAACCGCGAACTTTCCGCGCAATTCCGGCGAGTTCACGTTCGCCACGATCTGCCGGTTGAGCGCCAGAATGACGTCCCGCGGCGTCTTCGCCGGCGCGACGATGCCCTGCCACAGCGATATCTCGAAACCGGGAAAACCCGCCGCCTCCTGCACCGTCGGGAGTTCGGGCAGTACGGACGAACGCTTCAACAGCGTTACCGCGAGCCCGCGCATGCGACCGGAGCGGATGTGCGGCAGCGCGGTCGGCACCGAGGAGAACGACACCTGGATCTGCCCGGCCAGCAGGTCCGTGAGCATCGGGACGCTGCCCTTGTACGGCACATGCGTCATCTCGACTCCGGCCAGCGTCGCAAACATCGCTCCGCCGAGATGCGACGTCGTGCCGCTGCCGGACGAACCGTAGTTGAGCTTGCGCGGGTTCGCCCGCGCGTACGCGATCAGTTCCTTCACCGTGGTCGCCGGCACCGCCGGATGCAGCACCAGCACGTTTTCGCTCGTCGTGATCAAGGTAATCGGCGCGAAATCCCGCAACGGATCGTACGCAAGCCGCGCGTACAGCGCGCGTGCGATCGCGAGCGTGCTCACGTTACCGAGCATCAGCGTATAGCCGTCGGGATTCGCCCTCGCGACCAGTTCACCGGCAACCGTGCCGCCCGCGCCCGAGCGGTTGTCCACGACGATCGACTGCTTCCACGAATCCGTGAGCGATTGCGCGATGGCCCGCCCGACGATGTCGGTGCCGGACCCCGGCGTAAACGGCACGACGATGCGGATCGGCCGTTCGGGATAGGCAGCGCCGGCGGCCGCCGGAAGCAGCAATGCAGCTAGCAAACACGACCGCAACAGCATCATGGGTCTCCACGCGCGGGCGGCCGATTGCCCCGCTGCCGCGCCACAAGGTGATCGCCACTCATTCTAATCGGGCCGCGATGAATTAGGCTATTATCCGGCGCATTCGAAATCGGGAGGCTTTCGTGGCCGAAAAAATGAGCGGCGCGCGGCTCTTCGCGCAAATACTCAAATCGTACGGCGTTTCGCACCTGTTTTTCATGGACGCCGTGCTGCGGCGTGCGTTGGCCGAAATGGAGGATACCGGCATACAGCGCATACTCGGCCACTCGGAAAAAGGCGTCGCCTACATGGCCGACGGCTACGCGCGCGTATCCGGCCGCCCGGGCGTCTGCATGGCGCAATCGGTGGGCGCGGCCAACCTCGCTTCCGGCATGCAGGACCCGTACCTCGGCCATTCCGCAGTCGTGGCGATCACCGGGCGTCATGTCGCGCAAATGCAGCACCGCAACGCATACCAGGAAGTCGACCATCAGCCGCTCTACGCGGCGGTCACCAAGTTTCACGCGAAAATCGAGACGCTGGAACAGATGCAGCAGCTCATGCGGCAGGCGTTCCGGGAAGCGACGACCGGCACGCCGCGGCCCGTGCACCTCGACATGGCGGGATTCACGGGCGATGCGATCACGCCGCTCGAAGGTTCGTTCGACATCTGCGCCGATGCGGCGCACATGCAGTACCCCGCGTTTCGCCCCGCGCCGGACGCCGCCGCCGTGCAGCGCGCGGTCGCGGCGATAGGTTCGTCCGCGCGGCCGGTCATCGTCGCCGACCGCGGCGCGATCATTTCCGGCGCCGGTTCGGCCATCGCGGCGCTCGCCGAGCGCATTCAAGCGCCTGTCGTTGCCACGCCGGACGCAAAAGCCATCCTGACTGAAAACCATCCGCTGTATCACGGAACGATGGGACTCTATGGCCGCACGTGCGGCAACCGGATCGTCTCGGAGGCCGACCTCGTCGTATACGCGGGCAGCAACACCAGCGATCACACGACCGGCAATTTCAAAATGCCGAAGGACGGCACGCCGATCATCCAGATCGACATCGACCCTGTGGAAATCGGCCGCAATTACTCCGGCGTAATCGGCGTGCTTGCGGACGTGCGTACGGCTGTGGAAGCCATCACCGCCGCGGTCACACCTGCGAAACACGACGCCTGGCTCGCAACCGCCGGCAAACACGTCGCCGACTGGCGCGCGGAGGCGGACAAACTGCGCAACGCGGACACGGTGCCGATGAATCCGGGCAGAGTGTGCCGGGAACTCACGGAACTGCTGCCGAAGGACGCGATACTCATCGCGGACACGGGTTTCGCCGCGTTATGGACGAACACCATGGTGTACTTCCATCATCCGGCACAGCGTTATTTCCGCGCGGCGGGCTCGCTCGGCTGGTCGTTTCCGGCGTCGCTCGGCGCGAAGTGCGCCGCGCCGGACAAGCCCGTATTCTGCTTTACCGGCGACGGCGGGTTCTACTACCACCTGCCGGAACTCGAAACCGCACGCCGGCGCGGCATCAAGACGGTAACCATCGTCAACAACAACAAGTGCCTCGCGCAGGGACTGAAGAACCTGTCGATCGCCTACGGCAGCCGCGCGGAGCCCAATCGCAAGGACGAATGCTACGAGTTTCTCGAAACGGATTTCGCACAGATCGCCCGCGCGTTCGGCTGTTTCGGCGTGACCGTCGAGAAGCCGCAGGAGTTTCGCAAGGCTTTCGAGCAGGCGATGGCCTCCGCACTGCCGGCCGTCATCGACTGCCGCACGGAATTCGCGTCGCAGGCGCCGATGCCGTGGATGCCCGCGTAACTTCGTCGACGGCACACCCGACGCATTCGCGCGATTCTTCCTGAACGGAGTCATCGATGAACGGCGCTGAAAGCCTGGTCCGCACGCTCGTGAACGGCGACGTGAACGTGTGCTTCGCGAATCCCGGCACCTCGGAAATGCATTTTGTGTCGGCGCTCGACCGCGTCGAAGGCGTGCGTTGCATCCTCGGACTGTTCGAAGGCGTCGTGACCGGCGCGGCCGACGGCTACTACCGCATCGCGGGCCGGCCCGCCGCGACGCTGCTGCACCTGGGTCCCGGACTCGGCAACGGCCTCGCGAACCTGCACAACGCGAAGAAGGCGCGCTCGGGCATCGTCAATATCGTCGGTGAACACGCGAGTTACCACGTGAAGCACGACGCGCCGCTCACAGCCGATATCGAGGGCGTCGCGCGCCCGATGTCGGACTGGGTGCTGACGTCGCGCTCGTCGAAGGAGGTTGCCGCCGACGCCGCGCGGGCGGTGCGCGCCGCACGCACGGCGCCGGGACAGATCGCGACCCTGATCCTGCCGGCGGATACGGCGTGGGGTGAAGCCGACGGCCCCGCGCCGGTCGAGGACCCCGCGCCGCGCGCCGCGGTTCCGTCGGAGGCCATCGACGCGGGTGCCCGCGCGCTGCGCGGCGGGAATACCGCGACGCTGCTGCTCGGTGGCGCGGCGCTGCGCGGAAAAGCGCTCGAATGGGCGGGCCGCATCGCCGCGAAAACCGGCTGCGGCCTGCTGTCCGAATTCAACAACGCGCGCTCGGAACGCGGCGCGGGGCGCCCGCCCGTGCGTCAGTTGCCGTTCGTCGTCGACCAGGCGCTCGCCGTGCTGAAAGACACACGCAATCTCGTGCTCGTCGGCGCGAAGCTCCCGGTGTCGTTTTTCGCCTACCCGGGCAAGCCGAGCGTGCTGGTGCCGGAAAGTTGCACGGTCACGCGTGTCGCCGGCGCGGAAGCCGACGTCGAGCGCGCGCTGGAAGCGCTGGCCGATGCGCTTGATGCGCGCACCCCGGCACCGCTCGCCACGGCGCCCGCCTACTCCGCGCCGCTTCCGACAGGCAGGATCACGCTGGAAGGTCTCGGCGCGCTGTTCGCGTCGCTGATCCCCGAAAATGCGATCGTCATGGACGAGTCCGTGACGAGCGGACGCGCGTTCACCGGCGCGACCGTCGGCGCACGGCCGCACGACTGGCTCAACATCATGGGAGGCTCCATCGGCTGGGGACTCGCGGCGTCCGTCGGCGCCGCCGTCGCCGCGCCGGACCGCAAGGTGATCGCGCTCGAAGGCGACGGCAGCGCGATGTACACGCAACAGGCGCTGTGGACCATGGCACGCGAGAATCTCGACGTGACCATCGTCATTTTCGCGAACCGCGCCTACCGGATCCTGCTGTCCGAGCTCGCCAACGTCGGCGGCGGCGCGCCCGGACAAAACGCGACCGACATGCTTACGCTCGATCGCCCGGACCTCGACTGGGTCACTATCGCAAAAG
>CAZMBS010000158.1:0-7778 GCA_964564295.1 uncultured Streptomycetaceae bacterium | reverse complement strand
TGTTCGCCCGCATCGCGAAGTCGGCGGCATGGCGCAAGTATCTCGAGGAAAACCTTTTCGAGGACGGATATATGACGGCCGGCGACACGGTGAAGGCCAACAATGCCTACCTCGACAGCCTGCGCGTCATGCTGAAGGCAGCCGGACTCACGGTTTACCGCTGACGGCCCGTCATGACCTGTCGCCACGACCGGATTTTGCGCGAGTTGCCACGGCTGATCGTGGTGGTAATGCTCGGCATTCTGGCGCGACCGCTGTTCGCGCAGGAACCGGTGGCCAGGCAGTATCCCGTTCCCGGACACGGCGCCCTTGCGCTGCCGGTACCGGAGGATTGGCGGGTATCGGTCAAGCCGTTGGACAAGCCGGCGGCACTCGTTCTGCGGTTTGATCCCGCCTCCGGCAGCGATTTCATCGTGCAGGCCACAGCCGTGCCATTGAGTCTCGAACAGTCTGCCGGCATGACGCCCGAGCAAATTCGGCAATCCGTGCGCGACGGCGCGACGAAGCCGCTGGGGGAAGCGGTCGAGCGCGACGTCGTCGTCGAGGAATTGCGCGGTCCTCAGGCAGCCGGCTACTACTATTCGCTGACGGCCCGAACGCCCGCGCCTGATGGCTATCGGCATCTCACGCAGGGCACGCTGGTGGCCGGCGGACTCATGATGATTTTCACGATCCTGCATCGCAATGCCGATGCACCCGAGAAAGCCGCGGCGATTCGCATGCTGGCGGGCGCGACGCATTCGAAAGCGGACGGGGCTCCCCCGGGCGCGACGATGCCGCGGCACTTCCAGTTCGACATGATCGAGCCGCGCGTGCGCATCGTCCTGCCCGACCTGCCGCCGATGCGCATGGACGTGCATCCCGACGCGGCGTCGCTACCCCACGCGCGCTACCTCGGCACGAGTCCCGACGGATACACCGTATCGGTGCTGACACCGGCATCGGCTCCCGGCATGTCCGCGCGCGACTGCGCCAACACGCTCGCGCGCGGCATCATCGCGCGCTTCAGCCTGGACCCGAAAGCCATTTCCACCGGACATGTCAGCGAAACCACCTCCATCATGCTGTTTCCGCTGTACACCGGCCCGTTGTTGCAGTTCAAGGCGCATGTGCTGTCGGGGCATGGCGGCGCGCATTGCGTCGAGGTGCACGTCTCGAAATTGATACCCGCCGTATCGAAGGAAGCGGCCGTAGAACAGCTCGGCGCGTGGTTCAAGGGGTTCCGTGGAGCCGATATCGTTCCGTACTGATCGCGCCGCACCGCGTCCGGGCCTGCGCGCCCCGTGCTACGCGCTGCCGAGATAGCGCGATTCGAGGTGCGCGCGAAAGTGCGCGGGATTGAGCGGCTCACCACTCGCGCGCCGCACGAGTTCCGGGGTTTCCCAGCGGCTCGCCTGTGACCAGATGTTGGCGTTGAGCCAGCCGAAAACCGGCCCGAGTTCGCCGGCGGCAATACGCGCGTCGAGATCCGGAGTCGCGCGCCGCATCGCGGCAAACCATTGCGCGGCGTACATCGCGCCCAGCGTGTAGCTCGGGAAATAGCCGAACGCGCCGTCGGTCCAGTGCACGTCCTGCAGGCAACCGTCGGCGAAATTGCCGCGCGTGTCGAGCCCGAGCAACGTTTGCATCTTTTCGTCCCACAGCGCGGGAATATCCTCGGCCTCGATCTCTCCTTCGATCAGCGGGCGCTCGATTTCGTAGCGCAGGATGATGTGCGCGGGATACGTCGTCTCGTCCGCGTTTACGCGAATGCGACCGGGATTCACGCGCGTGATCAACCGGTGAAAATTGTCCGGCGCGAACGCAGGCTGATCACCGAATTGCGCCGCGATCATCGGCGCAACCAATCCGGCGAACGGCCGCCCGCGCGCGAGCTGCATCTCGAACGACAGACTCTGGCTCTCGTGAATACCGTAGGAGCGCGCGCTGCCGACCGGCTGTCCAAGCCAGGCGCGCGGCAGGTTCTGCTCGAAGCGCGCGTGGCCCGTCTCGTGGATCGTGCCCATGAGGCTGCTGACGAATTCGTTGTCGCGATACCGGGTCGTGAGTCGCACGTCCTCGGGAACGCCGCCGGTGAACGGGTGCGCGCTTTCGTCGAGGCGCCCGGCCTCGAAATCGAAGCCCAGCATGGTCATGACGGCCGTGTTGAGCGCGCGCTGCGCCGCGACCGGAAACGGGCCGGACGGCGCGACCACGGTCTCGTCCCGCTGCTTCGCGCGCACCCGCGCGACGAAATCCGGCAGCCACGACTTGACGTCGCCAAAAATACGGTCGATGTCGGCCGCGCGCACGCCGGGCTCGAATCGGTCCACGAGCGCGTCGTAGCGTGAGAGCCCCGTGTCCGCCGCGCGCAACCGCGCCTCCTCGCGCGAGAGTTTCACCACATCGCGGAAATTGTCGAGAAAACCCCGCCAGTCGTTCGCGCCGCGTTGCGCACGCCACGCATGCTCGCATTTCGAGCCGGCGAGACTCTTCGCCTGCACGAGCGATTCCGGAAGCGCGTTCGCGTCGCGCCAGTCGCGGCGCATCTCGCGCAGGTTTGCACGCGCCGCGTCGTCGAGCGACTCGCCTTCCGCGGCCGCGAGCAGATCCTGCAACGCCGGCTCGGTGCGCAAGCGGTGCACGTGCGCGTGCAGCTCGGCTTCGGCGGCGGCGCGTGCCGCGGCGCCACCGGGCGGCATCATCGCGTTGCGGTCCCAGCCGACGATCGCGGCGATGTGGCCATAACGCGAGATCCGCGCGTACGCGTCACACAGCGCACGATACGCGGGGGCCGAAGCCGGGTATTGCGTCAAATGCTGATCCATGACAATCACTGTAACCGGTTGATTCAGGTAATGTAACATCCGGCGTTCGACAACTCATGCAAGAAGGGGACGGTCACCGTGCTCACGCGCTTCCACCCGATTCTCGGCCTCGCGAGCCTGATGGCTGCGGCAGCGTCTGCCGTTGCCGTGCAGGCGCAGGAATTCCCGGTAAAACCCGTTCGGTTCATCGTGCCGTTTGCGGCCGGCGGCGCGGTGGACATTCTGTCGCGGGCCGTGGGCCAGAAGCTGTCGGACACCTGGGGCCAACAGGTGGTCATCGACAACCGGCCGGGCGCCGGCGGAAACATCGGCGCGGAACTCGCCGCGCGCGCGGCGCCCGACGGCTACAGCATATTGCTCGGCGACGCGGCGCACGCGAATGCGGTCACGCTCTACCGCAAGCTCTCCTATGATTTCGTGCGCGACTTCGCGCCGGTCACGCTCGCGGCGATCACGCCGCTCGTGATCGTCACGCATCCTTCGCTGCCGGTGAAATCGACGCGCGAGTTGATCCAGCTCGCGAAGGGTTCGAAGGAGCCGCTGATCCTCGGCACGGGCGGCAACGGCAGCGCGACGCACCTGGGCGCCGAATTGCTGATGTCCGTCGCCGGCATCCGGTTCGTCAAGGTGCCTTACAAGAGCGTTCCGCCCGCAATGCCGGATCTCATCAGCGGACAGCTCGCGCTCATGTTCCTGCCGGCGCCGGTCGCACTGCCGCACGTGCGGGAGAAAAAAATCAATGCCATCGCGGTGACGAGCGGCCGGCGCTCGGCTGCCTATCCCGGCGTACCCGCCGTCGCGGAGACCGTGCCGGGGTTCGAAGCCAACACCTGGTACGGCATGATGGTGCCGGCGAAAACCCCGCAGCCCGTCGTCGACCGGCTGCATCGCGACATCACCGCGGCGCTGAAAGCGCCCGCAGTGAGCGAACGTCTGTCGAGCCTCGGCAGCCACCTCGTCGGCGGCACACCCGCCGAGTTCGGCGCGCACATCCGCAGCGAAATCGCGAAATGGGGAAAAGTGATTCGCGCCGCGGGTGTCGTGGTGGAATGAACGCGGACGGCGCTACATCGGCATCGCGCGCAGCGGCAGCGCCGGCAGCGGCAGCGCCGGACCTTCCGGCACGGGCGTGCGCGCGACGTTCATGACGAGCGCAAGCAGGCCGTAGTACCCCGCGACAGCCAGCAGATCGATCACACCGGCCTCGCCGTAGTGGCCGACGGCACGCTCGTAGGTCGGATCGCTCACGCCATTGTTTTTCAACGCCTCGTTCAGGAATTCGTAGAGGATTTCCTCGTCGTCACGCATGCCGACCGGGCGGCGGCCCTCGCGCACCGCGTCGCCGACTTCCGGCTTGAGTCCGGCGGCGACCGCCTGCCGGTAGTGCGCCCACCATTCAAACTGCTGCTGGTAGTGGCGCGCCGCAATGATGGCGGCGAATTCACCGAGCCGCTTGTCGATGGGGCACTGGAATCGCAGGTACTCGCCGACCTTCTGCACGCGATTCATGAGTTCGGGGCTGCGCAGCAGCGCGCTGAACGGACCGCCCATGTGCCCGCGCGGGCCTGCCATGATCGACGCGACCGCCTGCTTCTGGGCGTCGGTCATTTGGTCCTCCGGTATCGGGCCCATGCGTACCGGCGCGATCGCGTAGCGGGCTTCCTGCGGCGAACTGGACATCGTGGTCTCCTGATTGTAGTGTTGCGTTCATGGCTATCTTAACGTGTTTCATGCGCCGCGCTGTCGCCGGCGCAGCGTTCGCCGTTGCCGCCGCGCCCGGCGGCGCGATTGCGCAGGGCGCAACCTGGAAACCCGATCAGAATGTCGAAATCGTGGTGTTCACCGCGCCCGGCGGCGGTGCCGATCGAACCGCGCGCTTTCTGCAGCGCCTGATCCAGGATCGCAAGTCGATTCCGCATCCTGCGGTGGTTTCGAACCGGCCCGGCGGTGGCGGCGGCGTGGGGCTGCGGTATCTCAACCAGCAGGCCGGCAACGGTCATTTCGTGATGGTGTATTCGCCCAACGTGCTGGCAGGCTCGATCACCGGACAGGTGCCGCCCCACCATACCGACATCACGCCGATCGCGACGCTGTATTCCGAGAACATGATCGTGGCCGTGCGCACGGACTCACCGATCAAGTCCGGCCGCGAACTCGTCGACATCCTCAGGAAGGACCCGAAGGCGCTCACCATGACGGTCGGCATCGGGCTCGGCAACATGAATCACATCGGCGCGGCGTTGCCGCTGCGCATCGGCGGCGTCGACGTGAAATCCGTCCGCGCGGTGGTGTTCAACACCATCGCGGAATCCGTCACCGCCGTCGTGGGCGGGCATATCGACATCGTCGCGGCGACGCCTTCGACCGTGCTCGCGCAGGTGCAGGCCGGACGGCTGCGGATACTGGGCATCGCCGCACCGCAGCGACTGCACGGGATTTTTGCCGGCACGCCGACCTGGCGCGAGCAGGGCATCGATTCCGTGTCGGCGTTCTGGCACGCCATCATCGGACCGAAGGGCATGACCCCCGGCCAGACGGCTTACTGGGAAGACCTGCTCGCGACGCTCGCCGGCACCGACGACTGGAAAGCGCAGATCGACAAGAACTACCTGTTCCCGATGTTTCTGAAAGCTGCGGAGTCCACGAAATTCATCGGCGCGCAGCACGCGGAACTCAAGTCCATCCTCACCGAACTGGGGATGGTGAAAGTCCAGTAGCCCCCCGCAGTCCGTCTCCATTGGTGCGTCGCCGGAGGCTCATTTCCGGTTCGCGGGTGCTCCCGAATGCCACAATTCGCGACGCCAACGAAAGACGATCAGCACGAGGATCGCGATACCGCCCGCGCAGTACACCGTGGCCATTGCCGGGTAGCCCCACCAGGCAATCAGCGGTCCGGCGAGCAGCAGCCCGAGGCTGTTGCCGTAGATCGCCAGCATGCGTATGCCCATCACGCGACCGCGGAAATGCTCTTCGGTATTGCGCAGCAGCGTCGTGGCCATCGGCACCTGACTCACGCTTTGCGCGAGCCCGGCAAGAAACAGCACCGGCATGCCGATCCCGGCATCGGTAATGTGCGCGTAGACGCCCAGCACCAGAAACCATGCGACGCAGGCGCCCAGCATCAGGCGGGCCGGCGCCAGTACGTCGCCGAATCGGCTCAGCATGAGAGATCCGGTTAACGCACCGAAAGACGCACAGGCGACGAGATGCCCCAGCCCGGTCTGATCCGTGCCGTAGATTTCCTTCGCGACATAGGGCTGCAGGCCATGCAGCAGCGGGAACGCCGTCAGGTTCAGCAGGAATGCAAGCAGCATGATCGCGAGCAACAGCGGCCGGTCGCGCACGTACGCAAGACCCGCTGCGAGGTCGCGCCACGGCGAGCTGCGTTGCACCGTCCGGGCCGCCGGCACGGTACGCGGGGATGGCGCGGTGGCGCCGGCCTTTAACGTGAGCAGCGCGCTCGCCGCGTACAGCGTCACGATGGCGATGTACGACGGTCCCATTCCCAGCGTGGCGACGAGCCCCGCGCCGGTCAGCGCGCCGACTATCTTGGCGGCGTCCATCGTCGTGCGCTGTATACCCATGGCGCCCATCAGCAGCGCAGGCGGCATGACGCCGCCCACGACCGCCGCGCGCATGCCGACATCCGACGGCCGAACCAGTCCGAACACGGTGGCAATGGCGAGGACGTGCCAGGGTGTCAGCACCCCCGCGTGGATGAACGCGAGGAGCGTCGTCGCGCAACAGGCGTAAATCACACGCATGATGGCGAGCAGCTTGCGATGTCCGATGCGGTCGCCGACGACGCCGAACATCGGCGAGAGCAGCGTGCCGATGAACTGCAGCGACGCGTACACCGTGAGCAGCATCACCGAACCGGTTTCGGTCAGCATGTACCAGCTGAGGATCAGCACCTCCATCTCGAACGCGCACGAGGTCGTGAGGTCCGCCGGCCACTGGAACCGGAAGCTTCGCACCTGGAACGGCGCGAGGGCAGAACTGTTGGGAATCGCCGGCAAGCTGGAAAGCGGGGCAAACCCGCCGCTAACGTGTAACAAAAATCATTATAAAACAATATGTTATGTATGTCATCGGACTCGCGTGTTGAAGCGTGTCTGCGCGTGCGCAACCGGCGCGAGCCGCGACACGGGCCCGGTCCGGACCGCGCGGCCGGGCATCGACCCGGCACGGAGTAAAATATCGGGTTGATCCTGAAGTGCTGAAGACAACCTGAGGAGACTCCCGCATGACCACCCCCGTGAAAGTCGGCATCGTCGGCCTGGGCCGCTGGGCCAAGGTGCTGACGCGCGCCGCCAAACAATCGACCCGGGTTCAGATCGTCGCCGGCTACAGCCGCTCGCAGGAAAAACGCGACGAATTCCAGAAGGAAATGGGCGTGCCGTCCGTTCCCGACATGCAGACCATGCTGGCGAATCCCGAGATCAAGGGCGTCGTGCTCACGGTGCCGAACGAGCAGCACCTGCCGATGGCGGAAATGGTCGCGCAGGCGAAAAAACACGTCTACACGGAAAAGCCCATCGCGCAGACGCTCGACGACGGCCTCAAGATCGCCGATCTCGAAAAGAAGCACGGCATCACCGTGACCGTCGGCCACAGCGCGCGCCTCATGGCGGGCGTGCGCATCATCCGCGAGCATATCGAAAGCGGCACGCTGGGCCGCGTTGCATTCATGGAAGCGAACTTCTCGAACGAACGCGCGCTGGAACTGACCCCGAAGACCTGGCGCTGGTACAAGGACCGCGCCCCCGGCGGCCCGCTGTCGCAGCTCTGCATTCACCAGTTCGACGTGCTGCACATGTTGGGCGGCGAGGTGGATGAAGTCTCGTCCATGGCGTCGAAGCTCTCGCCGGTCGGCGCCGAAGTCGACGATCAGTCGATGTCGCTCGTGCGCTTCAAGGACGGCAAGGTCGGCTACGTCGGTTCGTGCTGGACCTCGCCCGGCGTCTTCAG
>CAZMBS010000157.1:0-7795 GCA_964564295.1 uncultured Streptomycetaceae bacterium | reverse complement strand
GGAAGGGCCTGCCGTTCCGGGAAGCGCACGAAGCCGTGGCGCAGGCGGTACGGTACGCCGAGGCGCGCCGCTGCGATCTTGCGGAGCTGAAGCTCGAGGAGCTCCAGCCGTTTTCCGCGCTGATCGGCAGCGACGTGTTCGAGTCGCTGACGCTCGAAGGCTCGATGGCGGGCCGCAGCCACATCGGCGGCACCGCGCCCGCGCGCGTCAAGGCCGCGATCGCGAAAGCGCGCAAGGCGCTGTAAGCGCACGCCCTTGGCCACCGGCAACGCGCAGCAACGCATCCTGACCGCGGCCACCGACCTGTGGTCGGAGCACGGTTTCGAAGTTTCGCTCGCGAGAATCGCGCGCAGTGCGCGCGTGACGCCGGCGCAGATGCGGCGGCACTTTCCGACCCGCAAGACGCTTGTCGACCGCGTCATGGCGGATCTTTTCGCGGGACGCTGGAAGCCGGAATGGGATGCGCTGCTCGCCGACCGCGCGATTCCGCTCGAGGCGCGGATCACACGGTTCTATACCGAGTATCGATCGCGCACGACGCGCACGGGGTCCCGGCTCTGGACGCGCGCGGGACTGATGGGGTTGCACGCGTCCGGCAACTTCAGCGCGACGCTCGCGAAGCGCATACTGGACCCGGTGGTCCGCGCGTTACGACACGACGCGGGGCTGCCGGACGGGGCGCCGGTCACCGGCGCGGAACGCGAACTCGCGCAGATGCTGCACGGCGCTATTGCGTTTCCGAACAGCCGGCGCTTCATTTACGGCATGGACGTGCACGGCGAACTGCCCGAACTGATCGCGATGATCGTGCGCGTGTGGCTGCCCGGCGCACGCGCGGAAATCCGGGCGCTGAACGGCAAATAGCTGTCGTCAGTTGGTAGGGCGGAAAAGCGATAGCGCCTTCCGCCGGTCGTCCACCCATTCAATTCCCGCTACGACGCCGGCCTCTCAGGGGCCGAATTCGTCGGATTCTCGGCGTCCCGTAACTTGTTCTCAGCGGACCTGATCAGTCCGTTGATCTCGGCCTGGGCGGGTGCTTCGGCCTTGAGCTTTCCGATTTTCTGCAGATTCTGGAGGCTTTCCCGACCGGATGGCATTCTCGCTCCCCAAAAGAACAGTTTTCGGCTGATGGATAACCCGAGTGACAAAGGGATTGTCATCCCGCATTTTTTTCAGGAAATCCTCCGGGGAATAAAGCGTAGGGCTGACCTTCCGGCCCAGCGCTTCCTCGGCCTTCGCCAATGTTTCAAACAGGCCGCTGTAGCTCAACCCTTCGCCAACGACCATGACGTCAATGTCGCTGGTTGCAGTATCCGTACCCTTGGCTACCGACCCGTAGATGAAGGCGTAGCGGATCGTATCGACGTAACCCGAAAGCGCCCGCCGCAAGACATCCGCGAGGCCGAATGTCTTGAGGACGATTGATCGCAGTTCTTGATAAATAAACGAATTCTTGTTTGCCTGGTAGTGCTTCTGACGGCCTATGACCGTCATCGTTATCAGGCCCGAGGCCGTCATGCGCTCCAGTTCCCGCTGTAATGCCCCGCGCCCGGTTTCTGCCAACTTCGCGATTTCGTTGGAATAAAACGACCGATCAGGTTGGCCGAACAGCAGCCCAAGCACCCGCTGCTGCCCTCCCGAAAATAGGACGTCTGAAACCGATGTCTGCCTTATATCCCCCATAATGGGGATTATCGGCCCTAAATTGGGAATTGGCAATGGGTCTTAAGGTACCGCCAATTTAAGCGCCTAACAGTGCCCTTGGAAGTTGAATCCACCGACCGGGATTTCGCGATCGAGTTCTGCGCGAGCGGCGCGCTGATCCTGCGGCATGGACGTGCACGGTGAACTGCCCGAACTGATTGCGATGATCGTGCGCGTGTGGCTGCCCGGCGCACGCGCGGAAATCCGGGCGCTGAACCGGAAATAGCCGCGGTCAGGCCGCCTTCTTGCGGTTCTTCTCGAGCCAGCCGTCGACCAGCGCGACGGTCTGGTCGATGACGTCGAGCTTCAAGCCTCTGGATTTCGCGATGGTCTGCACGAGCCGGTCCACGCGCTCGATGTTGGGCGCGCCGTTGGCGAGCGCGCGCGCGGCGGACGACGGGCTTTGCAGCGACAGCGCGGCGTTGGCGTATTTGTCGAACGGCACGAGGTCCTTTTCGTTCGCGCCCAGCGACACGCAGAGATTGACGACCCATTCGTACACCGCGCGGGATGCCGCAAGGTCGGTGTGCACCGCTTCCTTGATGGTGCGCATCGCGTCTTTCTGGACGCAGCGATAGTTGCCCGCGAGCAGCATGCTCCACTTGGCGAGCGGCACGAATATCGAATCGTGCACCTTCAGCTTTACCGGCAGCTCGATCTTGCCGCTGCCGGTGTCGAAGCGCACCGCATCGACATCCCGCTCCAGCTGCCGCAGGATGGCGGTGTGCGCGTCGGACTGGAACCGCGCCGACTTGAAGTTGGTCGGCAATCGCACCTGCAGCACGTTCACTTTGTCCTCCGGCGGGCGGAACGCCTGCGGGTCGGGGCTGCACAGCGTCATGCACGCCGGATCGAATCCGTCCCACACCGCCGCGTCCGTGTAACACGCGCGGATCGCGCTGGCGTCGATCGACGGAATGCGTTTCAGGTACGGCAGCGGCGGCATGTTCATGATCGACATGCACGGCACGCGCGATCGGGCCACCGCGTCGAGCAGCTCACGCACGCCGGGCGACCGGTACTGAGGTTCCTGCATCGCAAGCGCGACGAGATCGAAATCGGCCGGGTCGAACGCCGTCGTGCCGCCGGCGGACATCTGCCCGGGCGCTTTTTTCGAATTGATTTCGACGAGGCCGTCACGCCCCTTGATGGGCATGCGCACGATCGCGCCTTCGCTGTTCATCAAGTCGGCCTCGGCCGGCAGGCAGACCAGTTTCACGGTATGCCCCGCAAGCGCGAGCTTGATGCCCAGCAGGGATCCGTAGGACGCGCCCATGATCAATATCTTGTACGTCGTGCTCATGACAGAAACTCCCTTCCTGGATTGGGGTCCGGACCACCCGATAAACGGATTTCATGCGACCGCGCGGGTGCCTCTCGAATGCGCGATGCTATTCAATATGCCGCCGCAGCGCAACGACGCTCCGGCGATCATGCTGCACTGCGGGGCGGCGCCGTGGTCGCGCGCACCACGAGCTCCACCGGGAGTTCGCGGCGTGTTTCGACGCTTTCCCCCGCCAGGCGCTCGACCAGATGCCGTGCCGCGTAGGTTCCCAGCTCGGTCGTCGGAAAATGCACGGTGGTGAGCGGCGGGGAAATCATCGCCGCGATTTCCATGTCGTCGAACCCGGTGATCGACACATCGCGCGGCACCGCGAGTCCCCGCGCGTGGCATTCGGCCATGGCGCCGATCGCAAGCACGTCGTTGCCGCAGATGACCGCGCTCGGCGGAACCGGTCCCGACAGCGCCTCGCGCAGGCCGTCGCGGCCCGCGGACAGCGTATACGGTTTTTCGATGAGTCGCGCCGGGGGAAGCCCGAGTCCGCGCGCTGCAAGGGCCTCCCGGACGCCGGCGAGCCGCTCCTGCGCGCGCTCGTTCGCGGCGGTGTACCCGGAAATCATCGCGATTTCGCGGTGCCCGAGGTCGAGCAGGTGGTCGGTCACGCGCACCGCCGCCGCGCGATTGTCGAATCCGACGCAGGGATGCCGCCCGGCGTCGTCGAGCGCCCAGGTCAGCACGTACGGCAGGCCATGCGCCTCGATCATGCGGAACACATCGGGCTCGTGCGTCGTGCCGAGCAGCACCAGCGCGTCGATGCCGCGCGTGATGAGCGCGCGCGTGACCTTGACCTCGGTGCCGGGATCGAACTCGTGCGTCGCGAGCAACAACGTGTAGCCGGCGTCGGCCAGCGTTTTCTGCAGCGCGTGCGTGGTATTCGCGAATATCGCGTTATCGAGCGTCGGGATCACCGCGCCGACGGTGTGCGTGCGCCGCGAGGCAAGGGCCCGCGCCGCGCCATGGGCCACGTAACCGAGCGATCGCACGGCGTGTTCGACGCGTGCCAGCGTGCCGGGTTTTACCTTGTGCGGCAGCGACAGCGCGCGCGACACCGTCGCGGTGGAGACCCGGGCGAGACGCGCGACGTCGGCGAGCTTGGCCGTCCTCGTAGGCGGATGCAACGTCATGACGGCGGCCGGACGGCCCTCTTCCCGCGGGCGGGAAGAGGGTTTCGCCGGTCAGCGATACTGCTTGGCGCTGTACTTCCGGTATTTCGGGAGCAGGCGATGCGGCTGGCGGAACGCATCGCGGCGGAACGGGTCGCCGAGTTCGCGCGTGAGCATCAGGTTGATGACCGTCGGCTTGTTCGACTTCACCGCGCCGCGCAGCGCGTCGCCGATCTCGTCCACATGGTCGACCGTGAGGCCGTTGGCGCCCATCGCTTCGGCGACATCCGCGAAGTTCGGGTTCTTGAGATTCGTGCCGAGATAGCGGTTGTCGAAGTAATCGACCTGGTTCTTTTTCTCGGCGCCCCATTGCCCGTTGTTGAACACCACCGCGATCGCCGGAATGTTGTCGCGCACGCAGGTCATGACTTCGGCGAGGCTCATGCCCCAGGCGCCGTCTCCGACGTAGGCGATCGACGGGCGGTCGGGCCGGCCCACCTTGGCCCCGATCGCGGCCGGAAACGAATAACCGCAGTTGCCGAAGCTCATGGCGGCGAGGAACGACGGCGAGGTCTCGAAATGCAGATAGCTGTTCGCCACCGAGCACACGTTGCCGATGTCGGTCGCGACCATGGCGTTTTTCGGCATCGCGCGAGCGAGCGCTGCGAGCGCCTGGCGCGGGCCGATGCGGCCTTTTTCGTTGGGCGACGGCCAGTTGGCAAGCTCGTCGCGCCACGCAGCCTTTTCCTTCGCGATTTCGGCCATGCGTGCCTTGTTCGGCGCAAGCTTGGCCTGCGCCTTCACGCGCTCCAGCAGCGCGAGCGCGGCAAGCCGCGCGTCGCCGCAGATGCCGATCGACACCTTTTTCACGAGGCCCAGCATGCGCGGATCAGCATCCACCTGGATGATCTTCGCGCCCTTCGGCCAGTAATCGAGCCCGTGCTGCGGCAGCGTGCCGAACGGCCCGAGGCGCGAACCCAGCGCGAGCACGACGTCCGCGCGCGCGATCAGCTTCATCGCGGCCTTCGAGCCCTGGTAACCGAGCGGCCCGCAGCACAGCGGATGGCTCGCGGGGAACGAGTCATTATGCAGATAGGAATTGACGACCGGCGCGCTGAGGTACTCGGCCAGAGCCGCGCATTCGCGCACGCCGTTCGCCATGATGACGCCGCCGCCGGAAAGGATGACCGGAAATTTGGCTTTCGCGAGCATTTTTGCCGCGGCGTCGAGCGACTCCGGGCCGCCGGCGGAACGTTCCAGTTTCTGCGGCTGCGGAATCTCGAAATCGCCCTCGCCGTAGAAATAGTCCCGCGGAATGTTCACCTGCACCGGGCCGCGCTCGGCCATCGCGATGTCGAACGCGCGCGACGTGAGTTCGGCCATGCGCGTCGGCGAATTCACATGCACCTGCCACTTGGTGATCTTCGAGAAAATCGGCATCTGCTCGGTTTCCTGGAACCCGCCAAGGCCCATCGTCAGGCTGCCCGACTCGGGCGTGATCGCGACCACCGGGGAATGCGCCCAGTACGCCGCGGCGATGCCGGTCACGAAATTGGTGATGCCGGGGCCGTTCTGCGCTATGCAGACGCCGTGCTTGCCGGTTACGCGCGAATAGCCGTCGGCCATGTGCGCGGCGTTCTGCTCGTGCGCCACCGACAGGAACCGGATGCCGGCAAGCGGAAACAGATCGTGCGCATCCATATACGCCGAACCGACGATGCCGAACGTGTCTTTCACGCCCTGCGCGACCAGCGTCTCGACAAAGGCCTCGCTCGGTGTCATGCGTACCTTGCCGCCGGCTGCGGCGCTTTTCGCGAGATTCTTGGAATCTGCCATCGTGTTCATGGTTCGCTCCTCTGGAATGTCGAGTGTCGGGGACGCGTGCGATACGGGCTTGCGACTCACGCGGGATCGGCATTATACGCCGCACAAACCGGCGTATGCAAGCGCTTGCATTAGTTAACGTAAGCATTTGTTTATCATCATATTTCCTGTTATGCTGCCGCATAAGCTCCTACGCGCCGGGTGCCCGCCCGCGCCGCGCGAAACCATGGACACCACCGCCCCGGATCAGCCCGTCAATACCGCTGCGCTCGACGCGGCGCTGCGCGCCCGCGTGTCCGGCGAAGTGCGGTTCGACGCCGGCGCGCGCGCGGCGTATTCGGCGGATGCCTCCAACTATCGCCAGATTCCGATCGGTGTGGTGTTGCCGCGCACGGTGGACGACGTCATCGCGACGGTCGACGTCTGCCGCGCGCACGGCGCGCCGATTCTGCCGCGCGGCGGCGGCACCTCGCAATGCGGGCAGGGCGTCAACGTCGCCGTCGTCATCGACGCGTCGAAGTACCTGAATCGCGTGATCGACATCGACCCCGCCGCGCAAAGCGCGCGCGTGGAACCCGGCGTCGTGTGCGACACGCTGCGCGACGCCGCGGAACGGCACGGCCTCACGTTCGGCCCGGATCCCGCCACCCACAGCCGCTGCACGCTGGGCGGCATGATCGGCAACAATTCCTGCGGCGCGCATTCCGTCATGGCCGGCAAGACGGTCGACAACGTCGACGCGCTCGAAATTCTCACCTACGACGGCCTGCGGATGTGGGTCGGCCCAACGCCGGAGCCGGAACTCGAGCAGATCATCGCGGCCGGCGGCCGCCGCGGCGAAATCTACGCGGCATTGAAGCGATTGCGCGACCGGTACGCGGACCTGATCCGCGCGAAATTCCCGAAGATCAAGCGGCGTGTTTCCGGCTACAACCTCGACCAGTTGCTGCCCGAGAACGGCTTCCACGTCGCGCGCGCGCTCGTGGGCACCGAGGGCACCTGCGCCGTCACGCTGCAGGCAAAAACCCGGCTCGTGCGCAGTCCCGCAAAGCGCGTGATCCTCGTGCTCGGCTACCCCGACATCTTTCAGGCCGGCGACGATGCGGTGCTGCTGGCGTCGTTCGATCCCATCGCGATCGAAGGGCTCGACGGGCGCATCATCGGCGGACTGCGCGAACGCGGGCTCAAGCTCGACGACGTCGCGCTGCTGCCGGCGGGCGGCGCATGGGTCATGGTCGAGTTCGGCGCCGAAAGCGTCGAAGGCGCGGCAACGCAGGCGAACAGGCTCATGCAGCATCTTTCCGCGCGACCGGCGCCGCCGTCCGCGTGGCTCATCACCGATGCCGCGATGTGCGAACGCATCTGGACCATCCGCGAGACCGGCGCATCCGCGACGACGCTCGCGCTCGCGCCGCGCACGACCGACCCGTTCGTCGGCTGGGAGGATGCCGCCGTCGATCCGCGGCATCTCGGCAGCTACCTGCGCGAGTTTCAGGCGCTCGTCGACCGGCACGGCTACGAAACGTCGCTCTACGGACATTTCGGCGACGGCTGCGTGCATGCGCGCGTGACCTTCGATCTGCGCACCGCGCAGGGCGTCGCGACGTGGCGGGGCTTCCTGCGGGAAGCCGCCGCGCTCGTGATCCGCTACGGCGGCTCGCTCTCCGGCGAGCACGGCGACGGCCAGGGCCGCGCCGAGTTTCTGCCGATGATGTACGGCGACGAGTTGATGGAGGCTTTCCGCGAGTTCAAGCGCATCTGGGATCCGCAGTGGAAAATGAATCCCGGAAAGGTCATCGACGCCTACCGCGTGGACGAGAAT
>CAZMBS010000156.1:0-7829 GCA_964564295.1 uncultured Streptomycetaceae bacterium | reverse complement strand
CCTCGATGTCGTCGCGCTCGAAGTTCTGCACGCGGCCGCGCATGTTGAGCGCGAGATCGAGCATCCACTGCTGGTTGTCCCGCTGCGTGCGCAGTTTCCTCATTGTGACACCTTTCTTGAATTTATGAATAAAATCAGAAGCTTGTCAATCCAGCTTCGCCCCGGACGCCCTGACCACCTTACCCCACTTTTCCAGTTCGACGGCGAGATATTGCGCGAAGTCCCCGGTGCTTCCCCCCATCGGCTCGACACCGATGTCGACGAGCCGCTTGTGGAAAGCGGGCTCCGCGATAATCGCATTCAGGTCCTTGTTGAGTTTCGCGATCAGCGGCCGCGGCGTGCCTTTCGGCGCCAGGATGCCGAACCACGCCGAGGATTCGAGTCCGTTGAGACCGGCTTCCGCCGCCGTCGGAACATCGGGCAGCGCGGGAGACCGCTTGGGTGAGGCCACCGCGATCGCGCGCACGCGGTCGGCTTTGACGAACTGCGCGATGCCGGTCATCAACTGGAACATGAGCTGCGTGCGGCCCGCGAGCAGATCCTGGGTCGCCACGGCGGGCGACACGTACGGCACGTGCGTCATCTGCGTGCCGGTCAGCGACTTGTACAGCTCTCCGGCGAGATGCATCGAACTGCCGTTGCCGGTCGAGCCGAAATTGAGCTTGCCGGGATTGGCCTTCGCGTGATCGGTGAACTCCCGCAGCGTTTTCACGGGCAGCGACGGGTGCACGACGAGAATGTTGGGCACGTTTCCGTACAGCACGATCGGCTCGAAATCCCTGACCGGGTGATACGGCAATTTCGAATACAGGTGGATATTGGTCGCGAGCGCGCCCGACGAGGCGACCACGAGCGTATAGGCATCGGGTTCGGACTTTGCGACGACCGCCATGCCGACGTTGAAGTTCGCGCCCGGCCGGTTGTCCACCACGACGTTCTGCCCGTACCGTTTGCCCATTGCCTCGGCCATCATGCGCGAGATCGGGTCTATGGTGCCGCCGGGCGGGGCCGGCACGACGAGGCGTATCGGCCGCGTCGGGTAATGCTGCGCGTGGACCGCGCCGGTCAGGCCGGCCATTGCGGCAGCCAGCACCGCGAACAGCAAGGCGAACTGCGGGGAGCGGATCGACATGGGCGCCATCTATCGGGAGGGGAGGGCGGAATTGTGCACGACGCGGTTCGGCACGGTCAACGCTCGCGCGGGCTCCTTGACGGGATGCGTTCGTGACGCCACCATGCCGCCTTTGCCATTTCCATCGCAGCCTCGAGGCGACCATCCGATGAATCCGCGCGAACGTTTCAACGCCGCCGTCAACGGCGGCGACGTCGACCATCCGCCCTGCACGGTGTGGGTGCATTTCGTGACCGATGCGCAGCCCGGGGAGGAGGCGGCGCGCCGCCACGCGGCCTTCGTGCGCACCTACGGCTGGGATTTCTGCAAGGTCATGCACGATTACCGCTACCCGATGCCGGAAGGGCTCGAGACGCTCACGACGGCGCAGGACATGCTGCGTTTCGAACGCCTGCCTGCCGCGACGCTGCCGAATTACGTCGAACAGTTGAAAGTGATCCGCACGCTGCGTGCCGAGCTCGGGCCCGACATGCCGATCATCGACACGTTTTTCGATCCGTTCCAGCAGGTCATGCGCAAGGCGGGTTACGGCCGCGCGCATGTCGCGTACGAGAACAGGCGCGAAGCGCTGCAGATGCTCGACAACGTGACCGACACGGTCTGCGAGTACCTGCACGCGCTGCGCGAGGCCGGTTGCGACGGCGTGCTCTATTCGATCAACGGCGCCATCGCGCCGCCCGGCGATCGCGGCATCGACGACGCGACGTTCAACACGTTCCTGAAGCCTTTCGACCTGCGCGTGCTCGAGGCGATGCAGGGCATGACGCGCATCCTGCACGTCCACGGCACCCACGTCGACATGAAACGCGTGCTCGACTATCCGTGCGAGGTCTACAGCGTGTCCGATCGACTCAAGGGCAATCCGTCGCTCGCGCAGTTGCGCGCGATGACCGGCAAGTGTCTGATGGGCGGCATCAACGAGCAGAAAATCCAGGAGCGCTCGATTCCCGAGATTCGCGAGGAGATGTGGGATGCCTACAAGCAGGCCGGCAGGCGTAAATTCATCCTGAGTCCCGGTTGCACGAGCGCGCCGCAGACACCGGAGCACATCCTGCGCACCGTGCGGGCGGAGTCGCGCAAGATGACGGCCTGAGTGGATCTCGGACTGCGCGGCAAAGTCGTCGCGATCTGCGGCGGCAGCGAGGGCATCGGCCGCGCGGCGGCGCAGCGGTTTGCGCGTGAGGGCGCCCGGCTCGCGCTGTGCGGGCGCCGCCGCGACGCGCTGGACGCGGCAGCCGCGGAATTGCGCGGCATCGGCGGCGACGTGCTGCCGGTCGTGGCCGATGCATCCGGGCCCGGCGACATGGAACGTTTCGTCGGCGAGACGGCTCGGCACTTCGGCCGCGTCGACGTTCTCGTCAACAATGCCGGCAGCACCGCGCAGGGGCCGTTCGAGCGGGCCGACGACGCGACGTGGCGCTACGACATCGAGGTAAAGCTGCTGGGACAGGTGCGCGCGGCGCGCGCGGCGATTCCGCACATGCGGCGGCAGGGCGGGGGCAGTATCGTGAACATCGCGATGTCCGGCGCGAAACAGCCGCCCGCCGCGTCTTTTCCGACGAGCGTCAGCCGGGCTTCGGGGCTTGCGCTGACGAAGGCGCTGTCGCGGGAATTTGCGCGCGACAACATCCGCGTCAACGCAGTTGCGCTGGGCTGGATCAAGTCGCGGCTGCAGGGCATGCGTGCGGAGCAGGCGGGCATCACGCTCGAGGAACACTACGCGCGCCTCGCGGCACGCGTGCCGCTCGGCCGGCTCGGCGAGCCCGACGAGGCCGCGGCGGTCATCGTGTTTCTTGCCTCGGACGCCGCGAGCTACGTGACCGGCTCGTGCATCAACGTCGACGGCGGGCACTCGGGCGTGCTGTAGGCCGGCTAGTTTGCCTTTGCGCCGGAGTCCCGTATCACTTTCGCCCAGCGCACCAATTCGACTTTTTGATACGCATCGAATGCCGCCGGGCTGTTTCCGACCGGATCGCCGCCGAGGTCGATGATGCGGCTGCGCACGTCGGGCAGGTTGACGATGCGCGCAATCTCGGCGCTCAGGCGCGTGACGATCGGCTCGGGGGTTTTCGCCGGCAGCCACGCGGCGTACCAGGATCCGGTCACGAATTCCTTGTATCCGGCCTCGGCAAACGTCGGCAGATCGGGCAATTGCGCGCGGCGCGATTCCGCCGTGATGCCAAGCAGCCGCAGGCGTTTTGCCTTCACGAATTCGATGATCGGCGGCAGCGTGTTGAACATGAACGGCACCTGTCCGGAAATCACGTCCGTCAGCGCCTGCGACTGGCCCTTGTACGGCACGTGAACCATGTTCGTGCCGGTGACCGACTTGAGGAGTTCCGACGTGAGGTGCGTGGACGAGCCGGCTCCCGACGACGCAAACGACAGTTCACCCGGACGCGCTTTCGCGAGGGCGATGAACTCCCGGATGTTCCGGACCGGCAGCGTCGGCGTGACGGCCAGCACCAGCGGCGAACTCATGACGATGGAAACGGCCGTGAAATCGCGGATGGGATCGTACGGCAACCGGGGCAGCAGGCTCGGCACGATGACGTGGGCCGACGCGCCGAGCAGTATCGTGTAGCCGTCGGGCGGCGATTTCGCCACGACATCGGTTCCGATGGTGCCGCTCGCGCCGGGGCGGCTCTCCACGACGACCTGCTGGCCCCAGCTTTCCGTGAGTTTTTGCGCGACGATGCGCGCGGCGATATCCGTCGGGCCGCCGGCCGTGAACGGCACGACCATGCGAATGGATTTCGCGGGATACGGTTGCGCCACCGCCGCCGGGACGCACGCCAGCACGGAAAAACCGAACGCGATTCGGGATATCATGGTGGTCTCCTTGTAACGAGTATAAACATCCGTTCGGGATTGGAGAAGCCGCAATGAAGGGTCATGGTGGAAAAACAGTCTACGGCGCTCGCGTGGGCATTCTGATGCTCGACACGAAGTGGCCGCGCCCGCCGGGCGACACCGGCAATGCGATGACGTGGCCGTTTCCGGTGCTGTACAAAGTCGTGCCGGGCGCGAGCGCGCGCGTGGTGATCCACGAACAGGGCAAGGGGCTCGGCCCCGCGTTTCTGAAGGCCGCGGAAGAACTCGTGAAGGACGGCGCCGACGGTATCACGACCACCGGCGGGTTTCTCGCGATTTTCCAGAAGCAGCTCGCCGCGCACGTGAACGTGCCGGTGGCGAGTTCGTCGCTGATGCAGATACCGCTCGTGCAGCGGTGCCTGCCGCCCGGCAAGCGCGTGGGCGTGCTCTCGGTGCAGGGCGATCGCATCACGCCGGATCACTGGGACGCCGTCGGCGCGCCGCACGATACGCCCGTCATGGGCACCGAGGGCGGTCGCGAATTCACGCGCGTCATGCTCGGGGACACGATCGACATGGATTACGAAGTGGCCGAGCAGGAAATTCTCGCGGCGGGGGAGACGCTGCTGCGGAAGAACCCCGACGTCGGCGCGATCGTCTGCGAAAACCACAACATGGCGCCGTATGCCGCCGCGCTCAACGCGCGACTGGGCATCCCGATCTTCACGGTCTATACCTTCGTCTGCTGGTTTCAGGCGGGACTGCAGCCGCGCTACTTCGGCAGACCCGGCGTGCCGTCGGAAGACACGTGGCGCGAGCGGTTGGGACGGTAGAGCCCGCAAACGCGGCGTGGAGACGGATATGGCTGAGGAAAAACCGGTCTGGAGCGGTTCGCCGTCGCAGGTCGTGAATCTGCCGGTGTACGCGGTGTGCGTGCTGTTCATCTGGCTCGTGATACCCGCGTTCATCATACTGTGGAAGTGGCTCGTCACGCGTTGCACGCGATACGAGCTGACCTCGGAACGCCTGCGCACGCGTTCGGGCGTGTTCAACAAGGAACTCGACGAAATCGAGCTCTACCGCGTGCGGGACTACAGGCTCGAGCAGCCGTTTTTCCTGCGGCTGTTCGGCCTGGGCAATATTTTCCTGACGACGTCGGACAAGACGCATCCGACGTTCACGCTGCGCGCGATTTCCGGCAGCGAACCGCTGCGCGATCAGATCCGCAACGCGGTGGAGGCCTGCCGCGTCAGCAAACGCGTGCGTGAGGTGGACATGGAGTAGCCGGCTTGCCCGACGTGCGGAATCACCCCGAGTATTCCCACTTGCCGGTATTGAAATGGTACGCCCGCCGGCCGAACGGGCCGAGGTGGATGTACATGAGAAAGGGTCTGCCTTCGCCGTAGAAGTACAGAAAGTTGCTGAATAGCGCCACGTACTTGGCGTTCGGGACTGCGGGTATGTATTCGGGCACGAGTTCATCGAGTGCTTTCGGATAGCGCTGGTGCTTCGTCTGGAACGCCTTCACCGCCGCGACCAGCGCATCGGCACGCTGTTCGGCGATGCGGTTATTGACGGTGTTGCAGGTGAATACCAGCAAAGCCGCGCCGATATAGATGCCGATGTTGCGCAGTCGTGCGCCGCGAACGGTCGCGTGCTTCGCGCGAAACGAAACCGGCAGTGCGACCAGCAGCATCCAGAGCAGAACCAGCGCGGCAATGGCGCCCTGGTTGAATACAAAAGCGTCGGTCACGACGAGCGCCGCCGCGCACGCGAGCACGCGGCGCAGCGTCGGCACCTTCACGGCCGCACGGGGCGGCGCGTCAGTCATCCAGATGGCGCCAGGCGCCGGTCTCGAAGTGGTACTGGCTTACGCTGTACGGCGGTATGCGGGAGTACATCAGGTACGGCCTTTCGTCGCGGTTCCGGTAGACGTACTCGCCGGCCACCCATGTGAACCTTGCCCGCGGAACCGCCGGCAGAAATTGCGGCACGAGGGCTTCCAGCGTATCCGGATAGCGCCGGTGTTGCGCCTGATAGGCGTTGACCGCGGCGATCACCGGCTCGGCGCGCTGCCTCGCGTTGTTGTTGTTGATGTTGATGTACGCCACGACGATCACCACCGCGCCGATATAGATGCCGATGTTGCGCAGGCGCTGCGCGCGGACGCCGGCGTACTTTCCGCGCAGCGTGAGCGGCAGCGCGACGAACAGCATCCACAGCATGACGGGCGCCGCGACCATGGGAATCCCCAGCGCGAATGCGTCCACGACGACGATCGCCGCGCCGCAGGCGAGAACGCGGCGCACGCCTGGAATCCTGACGGCGGGTGTCTCGCCTACAGTATGCACCGTACCCATTTGCCCTCACTGTGGTGCTGGAGGTTGTCGACAAGCCACCTGCCGTTTTTCCGGTGGAGAGTGTAGCGGTAGCGTCCCCCGCCGAGAAGCGCCTGCCGTTCCGTATCCACGAACGCCCGGTCGTCGCTGCTTTCGGATGCGACGATACGCTCGGTATCGGGGTCGTACTCGGGTGGTTTCTGGAACGATTCCGCGCGATCCTGCTTGCGCTTGCGTGCTGTGCAGAACTCGGCAAAGACGCGCTCCAGTGCCGCAGTTACTTCAGGCCAGTAGGATTCCGGGGTTGGCGTGCCGCGCGCACGGCGGCGCGCTTCCCATGCCTGCAGTTCCCAGCGGTTCATCGCCGCGATGAAAGCGCCGACCACTGCCTCCGGAGTAGGGGCTTGCGATTCGGGGACTGTCGGCGTGTCCACCATGTTTCCGCCCGTCCGTCGCTCCCGATGCCCGCGACTTTTACTACGTTGCCCCACCGCGCGCCGCCTTCCCGCGCGTTGTCCATAACCTATGCTTCAATACAATACAGTCGCCTTTGACGGTTGTCCGGGTTTCGCCGCCTACAGCCGACGATCGAACTTTTCGACCAAGGATTTTGCCCATGGACCCACAACCGCAACCGACATCTCGCCCCGGTGAGACGCCCACTTACATCGCGCCGATGAACGCGCCGGCACCGTCATCGCCGCCTCCCGGCTATCGCCCGCCGCCACCGCCGCCGGGACCGCCGATTGTGATTCAAGCCAACGAAGGCTGGTTCGGACGCTGGTTCATGCGGCTCGGTTGGATGGGCTTTTTCTTTTGCGGCATGTTGCTGATCGGCCAGCAAGTCACGCTGCACGAATACTTCGACACGTCGGGCGGCATCCAGGAAAAGTTTCATTCGGGTGAGAAGGAACATTTCGTCGACGACAAGGTAGCGATCATCGACATCTCCGGCGTGATCATGGATGGCGATGGTTTCGTCAAACGCCAGATCGACCGCATCCGCGATGACGAACATGTCAAAGCGATCGTCGTGCGCGTCAACTCGCCCGGCGGCGCGGTGAGCGGCGCGGACTTCATGTTCCACCACCTCAAAAAATTGCGCAAAGAAAAGAACGTGCCGCTGGTGGTCAGTATGGGTGGCATGGCGGCTAGCGGCGGATATTACGTGTCGATGGCGGTGGGGGATCGCGAGAAGTCGATCTTCGCGGAACCGACCACCACCACCGGCTCGATCGGCGTCATCATGCCACACTACGACATCAGCGGTTTGCTGGAAAAGTACGACATCAAAGACGATTCCATCTCCAGCCACCCGCGCAAGCAGATGCTCAGCATGACCAAGAAACTGTCGGAAGAAGATCGTCAGATTCTCAACGCCTACATCAACGAAGCGTTCACGCGGTTCACCGACATCATCAAAGAAGGCCGCCCGGTGTTCGAGAAAGACGAAGACGCGTTGCGCCAGTTGGCGACCGGCGAACTGTTCACGGCGTCGCAGGCGAAGAAGCACGGCTTGATCGACGAGATTGGTTTTATCGAAG
>CAZMBS010000155.1:0-7848 GCA_964564295.1 uncultured Streptomycetaceae bacterium | reverse complement strand
AGGGGACCGGACCGGAAATCTGGCGCGATACCGGCGGCAGAGTCACGCACTTCGTGAGCAGCATGGGCACCACGGGAACGATCATGGGTGTGTCGCGCTACCTCAAGGAGCGAAATCCCGCGATCCAGGTAATCGGGTGCCAGCCGTCCGAGGGATCGCAGATTCCTGGAATCCGCAAATGGCCGGATGCGTATCTGCCGAAAATCTGCGACTGGAGCCGCGTGGACCGCGTCATTGAGGTGGCGCAACGCGATGCCGAAGTCCTTACGCGGCGGCTCGCGGCCGAGGAGGGCATATTCGCCGGAATCTCCTCGGGCGGTGCGTTGTGGGCCGCGTTGCAGGTCGCGGCCGGCGCGCGCGATGCGGTGATCGTTTCCATCGTTTGCGACCGCGGTGACCGTTACCTGTCGACCGGCGTGTTCCCGGGCTGAGCACCCCGGCCAGCGGTCCGACATCCGGCGGGGTATCTTCCGGGCGCCGGTCGCGCTGTTGCTCGCGGCATTGTGCGGACTCGCGAGCGCCGGGCAACTGAGCCTCACGCTGGATAATGTCGAATCTCCCGCGTTTGCCCTGACCGGCCTGAAAGTCGAATTGCGTGGTGACGGCTCGGCCGCCCTCACCGTGGGAACGGCGCGGGTCGGCGCGCAGCAATGGCGCGACGTGCGCATCACGTGCGCCCGCTTGCACCTCACATCCGGCCGCGTGGATTGCCCGCAGGGGGAGCTCGATGCCGGCGGCAAATCCACCCTGAGTTTTGTTTTCGACACCCGTCTCAAGGACGTGTTGCTGCAGTGGACTCCCGCGCCGGATGAGTCGTGGCATCTCGATCTGCGAAGCAATACCCGTGATCATGCTTCCACGCTGACAGTGAACGGCGGGCGCGCGGAGCGGTTGAATGCGTGGCTGCCGGAGGGCCTGCCGCGCATGCGGGCGGGACGCTTGAATGGCCGGATTGCGTGGAGTGCCGGCGGTCGCTGGACGGTGGATGCCGCCGTGACGGCGCTCGCGTTCAGCGATGCGTCGGGGTTGCGCGCAGCGGAAAACGTAGCGGCGCGGCTCGACGCGCAGGTGCAGCAGCACGACGGCGGGCTGCAGTGGCGCGCGGCGCTGTCCTGGGATGCGGGCGAACTGTTCTGGCAGCCGATGTACTTGCGGGCCGCCGCGCAACGATTGACTGCGGAGGGCGTATCCGACGACCGGCAATCGCGCGTCACGGCAGGGCGGCTGGAGTTTCCCGCGGTGGGCAGCGTCGCGTTTGACGGGGAATGGGCCCATGCCGCACGGACGGTATCGCGTGCGCGATTGCGTGGTGATGCGCTGGAACTTTCAGCCCTGTACGAGCGGGTGCTCAAGGCATTCGTCGACGGCACGGTATTGTCCGACTTGCGCGCCGAAGGTCGGGTGGACATCGCGCTGGCGGTGGAGGGCGGGGCGATGTCCGCGCTGGACCTGCGGCTCGACAACGTGTCGGTCGAGGATCGCCAGCGGCGCTTCGCCTTGTTCGGCGTGAACGGGCTGCTGCCGTGGCATCGGGAAAACGCGACGGAAGGTCAGATCAGCGCGCAGGGCGGTGAATTGCTCCGGATTGCTTTCGGCGCGCTCAAGCTCCCGATCGGCATGCGCGGTCAGCGCTTTCGCTTCGATCCGGTGGAGCTTCCGCTGCTCGACGGCACGCTGGTCATGAAAGGTTTCGCGGCCGATCGTCCGGATCAGGGGTGGCGCTGGGCATTCGGCGGCGAATTGACGTCCGTCAGCATGGAACGGTTTACGCAGGCGCTCGGTCTGCCGACGATGCACGGGCGGCTGTCGGCGAAAATTCCGCGCGTGAGTTACGACCGGTCAACGCTGAAAGTCGATGGTGCGTTGGTATTCGACGTATTCGACGGCACTGCCACCGTGGAGAAACTCGTGTTGACCGAGCCCTTCGGTCGGGCGCCGCGACTGAACGCCGACCTCGACGCGCGCAATATCGATCTCGATCTGCTGACCAGAACATTTTCGTTCGGAAACATCACGGGGCGTGTCGATGCGGCGGTGCGCGGACTCGAACTGGTCAATTGGGAGCCGGTGCGCTTCGACGCCCGCATCGCCAGCGCCGCGGGTGATTACCCGCGCAAGATCAGCCAGAACGCCGTGCAGAACATCTCGGCGCTCGGAGGCGCTGGTGCGGCTGCGGCGCTGCAGCGCACGTTCCTGCGCTTTTTCGACCAGTTCGGTTACGACCGGCTCGGCGTGAGCTGCGTGCTCGCGGACGGCGTATGCCGCATGAGCGGCGTCGAGACTGCGCCCCAGGGCTACGTCATCGTCAAGGGTGGCGGCGTACCCGCGATTTCGGTGATCGGCTACAATCGCAGCGTCAACTGGCGGGAACTCGTGGCGCGGTTGAAGCGTATCGTGCAGGACAACGTGAAGGCGGTGATTCGGTGAGCGGACGTTGCATGGCATTGTGGATGGGTTGCGGCCTGATCGCGCTGGTCGCGGCTGCCGCGCTTGCGGGATGCGTCACGATCAACATTTATTTTCCGGCGGCTGCGGCGGAGCGGGCCGCGGATCGCATCATCGACGAGGTCTGGCAGCTGCGCAAGGGTGATGATGCCCCGCGGCCCGCCGCGCCGCAATGATTCTGGAGAGCGCGCAATGACACGCATGTTTCTGTCGATCGTCGTGCTGGTGCTGGGCCTTGCGTCCGGCGCACAGCAGGCATGGGCCCAGGCCAACCTGGAGATCAACACTCCCGCCGTTGCGAGCCTGCAATCGAGCATGCAGCAGCGTCACGCCCAGCTCGCGGGCTTTTATGCGAGCGGTGCCGTGGGCCTCACGCGGGACGGAAACATTGCGCTGCGGGACGCCAACGCGGTTGCGCTCGCGCAGCGCCAGCAGGTCAACGGCCTGATCGCCGCCGAAAATCAGGATCGTGCCGCGTTGTACCGCGAAATCGCGCGCGCCAACGGCCGGCCCGAATGGGAAGCCGAAATACGCGCGACATTCGCGCAGCGCTGGATCGACAAGGCGCAGCCGGGCTGGTATTACCAGAGCGCTTCCGGTGCATGGGTGCGCAAGTAGTCCCGCCTGCGCTGGATATTTCCAAGCCATTGATTATATTGACGGTTTCGTGACGCCGGTACTGGTATTTGATATCGAGACCGTGCCCGATGTCGAGGGGCTGCGCCGGCTTCGTGAACTTGCGCCGGACGTTTCCGATCGCGAAGTCGCGGACATGGCGTTTCAGGCGCGCCGTCAATCGACGGGTAGCGATTTTCTTCCGCTGCATCTGCATCGGGTGGCGGTCATATCCTGCGCGTTGCGCGAACGCGATGCGTTTCGCGTGTGGTCGCTGGGCGCCGACGGCGCAACCGAGCGCGACATCATCCAGCGTTTTTTCGACGGCGTGGAGAAATACACGCCGCAACTCGTTTCCTGGAACGGCGGCGGATTCGATCTGCCCGTGCTGCATTACCGCGGGCTCATGCATGGCGTCACCGCGCCGCGGTACTGGGACATGGGTGACGGCGATTACCGGGACAGCCGCGATTTCAAGTGGAACAACTACATCAGCCGGTACCACGCGCGCCATCTCGATCTGATGGATCTGCTCGCGCTCTATCAGCCGCGGGCCAATGCGCCGCTCGATGACCTCGCGCAACTGATGGGATTGCCGGGGAAACTCGGCGTGGGCGGGGCCGGAGTATGGGACGCCTGGCAGGCCGGAGAAATCGCCGGGATCCGGGACTATTGCGAGGCCGACGTCGTCAATACTTATCTGGTCTATCTGCGGTTCCAGATGATGCGCGGTGCGTTGTCGCCGGAACAGCATCGCGCCGAATGCGAACTCGTGCGCGCGACGCTCGGCAGCCTCGCGGGAGCGCACTGGCGGGAGTTTCTCGAGCGCTGGTCCGGGCGGTGATGCAGCCGCTTGTCATCGAGTCTCTGGACCAGGAAGGTCGCGGCATTGCGCGCCGAGACGGCAAGGTCGTGTTCGTCGAAGGGGCGCTTGCCGGCGAAACCGTGACCGTTTCGGTGCATCGCCGCAAGCCCGCCTACGAGCAGGCTTCGGTCGTGCAGGTCATCCGGGAAAGCGCATCCCGTGTCGCGGCGAAATGCACCTACTTCGGGCTCTGCGGCGGTTGCACCCTGCAGCACCTCGAGCCGCGCGCGCAGGTGGCGGCCAAGCAGCGCGTGCTGGAAGACAGCCTGCGGCACATCGGGAAGGTGCGCCCGGATACCGTGCTGCCGCCGATACACGGACCCGCATGGGGTTATCGCCATCGCGCCCGGCTGGCATCGCGCTACGTCGCGAAAAAGGGCGGAGTGCTGGTGGGATTTCACGAGCGGCGCAGCAGCTACGTTGCGGAGATGTCGTCGTGCGAAGTCCTGCCGCCGCGCGTGTCGGCGTTGATCCGGCCGTTGCGCGCGCTGCTCGTGCGCCTGTCGATACGCGAACGCATGCCGCAGGTCGAAGTTGCGGTGGGCGAGGAATGGATCGTGCTGGTGCTGCGCGTGCTCGATCCGCCCGATGCGCGGGATACCGGACTGCTGCGCGAATTCGCGGCCGAGCACGGCGTCGCGCTCTACCTGCAGCCGCGCGGCCCAGACTCGATCGTGCCGCTGCATCCGCCGGAAGGCGTTGCGCTCGAATACACGTTGCCCGAGTTCGACATCCGCATGCGTTTTCGGGCCACCGACTTCACACAGGTGAATCACGCCGTGAACCGCGTGCTGGTGCGCCGCGCGCTGGGCCTGCTCGCGCCGAAACCCGGCGAGCGCATCGCGGACCTGTTCTGCGGTATCGGCAATTTCTCGCTGCCGATCGCGCGTTCGGGCGCGACGGTGCTGGGCGTGGAGGGCAGTCGCGATCTCGTCGAGCGCGCGCGGGAAAATGCGGGTGCCAACCGGTTGGCGGGCACCGCGACGTTTCTCGCCGCGGATCTCTTCAAGTCAGACGCAGCATGGTGGGCGTCCGTCGGGCCGTTCGACGGGCTGCTCATCGACCCGCCGCGCGACGGCGCCTTGAGCCTGGTCCAGGGACTCGTCGATCCCATGCCCGCGCGCATCGTCTACGTATCCTGCAATCCGGCGACACTGGCGCGTGATGCCGGCGTGCTGGCGCATACGCGGGGCTACGTGCTGAAGGCCGCCGGCATCGTGAACATGTTTCCGCACACGGCGCATGTGGAGTCCATCGCGCTTTTCACGCGCCAATGAAAAAGGGCGGCCCGCGGGCCGCCCTGTTCCGATGCGGGAGCGACTCAGTCGCGATCGCCGCCGATGATGCCGAGCAGCTGGAGCAGGCTCGTGAAGATGTTGTAGATCGACACGTACAGCGTCAGCGTGGCCGAGATGTAGTTGGTCTCGCCGCCACGCACGATCGCATTGATCTGCCACAGGATCGCCGCGGATGAGAAGATGATGAACGCGGCGCACAGCGTGAGATGCAGCACCGGGCTTTGCAGGAAGATGTTTGCAAGCACCGCCAGCATGATCACCACAAACCCGACCAGCATGAATTTGCCGAGATAGCTGAAATCGCGCTTGGTATTTGCCGCGATGCCCGCAAGCACGAGGAACACAGCCGCCGTGCCGCCGGCCGCCATCATGATGAGCTGCCCGCCGTTCTTGAGCGCGAGCACGGTCTGAAACAGCGGACCGAGCAGCAAGCCCATGAACGTGGTGAAGCCCAGCAACAGGCCGACGCCCATGCCGCTGTCGCGATTGCGCTCGATCATGTAAATCCACGCATAGAACACGGCCATGATCGCGATCGCCGAAATGATCGGGCTGCCGCGCATGAACGAGAAATTGATGAACTGGGTGCCGATTCCGGCGCCAACGACCGTGGGGATCAGCGAGACGGCCAGCAGCAGATACGTATTGCGCAGTACGCGGTGCTGCTGAACGGCCAAGTCTTGCGATCCACCGGCATAGCCTGGATTTTGAGTCTGGAATTCAGGTTGCATACGGTGCTCCTCTAGTAAGCCAGTAGTTGAGTAATTCTATCAAGCATAAGACTACAGAATTGCGGTGAAAGTTTCAAGACAGTCCTGTTCCCCGAGAAGTCCCTTGCTGAGAGGCAAGTCCATGATATTTCATGATAATATCCATCAGATTCGGAGAGTTGGCAGAGCGGTTGAATGCACCGGTCTTGAAAACCGGCAGGGTCGCAAGATCCTCGTGAGTTCGAATCTCACACTCTCCGCCAGTCCCGGCGGGCGTTGAACAGGCACAAACCCCGGAGTTGCCGGCATCGTCCAGGCGGCGGCCCGGGCGTTTCCTAGGGTGCCGGTTTTGTGCGTTGCGCTGCGCGGGTCAAGCCGCGGTACAGGTCCGGGTTCGACCGCTTCAGGTAATTGCCGACCACGAAGTGTTCGCGACGTGCTTTGCGCAGTTCGATGCCTTCGATATGCACGAGACGGAACAGCTCGCGCACGGGCTTGGGCATGCCGCGCCCGCTTTCGTAGCGCGAACCGCCACTTTGCGTGACGCCGATGCGCGCCCAGAACTCCTGCTGGTTCAGTCGCAGCTTGCGGCGGATTTCGCGCGGGTTGGATATGGTGTCGAAGGGTTTCATCGTGCGCTCCCGGGAATCGGTCCATTTTGGTTATTCCATGGACATGTCGGGCGCGCATAGGTTCAGGCGCGGCAGCGGCGGCCCGCTGCACCGCTCGTTTTTGCGGCAAAAATCGACTAAAATCAACGGCTTTTTGGCAGGCACCCGGGTCAGGGAACGGGCATGGCGTTAATCGTTCAGAAATACGGCGGCACTTCAGTAGGCAGTCCGGAGCGCATCCGGAACGTGGCACGGCGGGTTGCGCGCTGGAAAGCGGAAGGGCACGATCTCGTGGTCGTCGTATCGGCAATGTCCGGCGAAACGAACCGCCTGATCGCGCTTGCGCGCGAGATCCAGAAGCAGCCCGATCCGCGCGAACTCGATGTCATGGTGTCGACCGGAGAACAGGTCACCATCGCGCTGCTGTCGATGGCGCTGGTCGACATGGGCGTCAAGGCGCGCAGCTACACCGGCGGTCAGGTCAAGATCGTCACCGACAGCGCCTATACGAAGGCGCGCATCGTCAAGATCGACGAAGAGCGCGTACGCGCCGATCTTGCGTCGGGCCACGTGGTCGTGGTGGCGGGATTTCAGGGCGTCGACGAGGCCGGCAACATCACGACGCTCGGGCGCGGCGGTTCGGACACGACCGGCGTCGCGCTCGCGGCGGCGCTGAAGGCCGACGAGTGCCAGATATACACCGACGTGGACGGGGTGTACACGACCGATCCGCGCATCGTGCCGGAAGCCCGGCGCCTCAAGACCGTCACGTTCGAGGAGATGCTCGAGATGGCGAGCCTCGGATCGAAGGTGCTGCAGATACGGTCGGTGGAGTTCGCCGGCAAGTACAGGGTGCGGCTGCGCGTGCTGTCGAGCTTCGAGGAAGGCGGCGAGGGCACGCTCATCACTTTTGAGGAAGACGAAAAGATGGAACAGGCCGTCATATCGGGCATTGCGTTCAATCGCGACGAAGCCAAGGTCACCATACTCGGCGTGCCGGACCGACCGGGCATCGCGTACCAGATCCTCGGGCCCGTCGGCGACGCGAACATCGACGTCGACATGATCGTGCAGAACGGGGGGCACGACGGGCTGACCGATTTTTCGTTCACCGTGCATCGCAACGATTTTCAGAAGACGCTGAAGATCCTGGAGCCCGTGGTGAAACATATCGCCGCGCGCGGGGTCGAAAGCGGTGACAAGATCGCCAAGGTTTCCGTGGTCGGCGTGGGCATGCGCTCGCATGCGGGCATCGCGAGCACGATGTTCCGCGCGCTGGCCGAGGAGGGCATCAACATCGAGAT
>CAZMBS010000154.1:0-7873 GCA_964564295.1 uncultured Streptomycetaceae bacterium | reverse complement strand
ACGATGGCGCACGCGATGGATTACGACGACTCGCACCAGATGGGCGCGGGGCACATCAGTTGCGTGTGCGGAACCGCCGCGCTGGCCGTCGCGGGGCACCTCGGTTCGACGGAGCAAGACGCGCTGGCGGCGTTCGTCGCGGGGTACGAGGTCATGGCGCGACTCGCGGGCGGCGGGCCGCCGGGAGTCGGCCGCAGCCTGCATCGACGCGGGTTTCATCCCACTTCGGTGTTCGGGCGCGTCGGCGCAGCGGTGGTGGCGAGCGTGCTCATGCGCCTTGACGAGCAGCGGATCGCGCGGGCGATCGGCATTGCCGCGACCACGGCGGGCGGGCTCGTTGCGTCCTTCGGCACGCACTCGAAGCCGTTTCATGCCGGGAAGGCCGCGATGGACGGCATCCTGTCGGCGGAGCTCGCGGCGAACGATTTCGAATCGGCAACCCACCTCTTCGAGACCGAGCAGGGATTGCTCGATGCGTTCATCCAGGATCGCAGGGTCCAGGTACCGCCGCTCGACTTCGCGGATCGCTGGGAGTTGTTGCGCAACGGTTTCAAGCCGTACGCAAGCTGCCGCGCGACGCACGCGGCGATCCAGACCGCGCGCAAGCTCGCGCCGCGCATCGCCGGCAGAAAAATCAGCAGGGTGCATGCGACCGTCCACCCCAACGTCGTCGTCGTCGCGAACAATCCGCGACCGCAGGCGCCGCTCGAATTCAAGTTTGCCGTGCGCAACCTCATCGCGATGGGACTCACGGGTTACCGGGTCGTCGCGTCGGATTTCGACGAGAAGCTGCCGCGGGATGCGACCGTCGCCGGCATCGCCGCGGTGACGGAACTGACGGTCGTGCAGGATCAGCCGCAATACGAGGCGCACATCGACGTATACGTCGAAGGGGATTCGACGCCGCTCCATGCCGATACGGACGTCGTGCTGGGACACGCGGACAACCCGATGCCCGAAGAGGATTTCCGCGCCAAGTTTGATGGTCTCGTTGCGCCGGTTCTGGGCGGCGTGCGCGGCGCCGAACTGTACGGGCTGCTACGCAATTTCGACGCGTCAGGAAACATCAATAAAATCAACGAGTTATTTTCATGCAAGCCGTGACGCTCCACGTGTGGCGGCTGATTGCGCTCGGGGGGCTGGCGTTGCTGGCGGTGTGCGCGATCGCGCAATCGCCGCAACGCGCGGCCGAGGCTTATCCGACCAAGCCCATACGCATGATCACGCCGTACGCGGCCGGCGGCGGCAGCGATACGCTCGCGCGCATCATCGGGCAGAAACTGCTGGAAAGCTGGGGCCAGGCGGTTGTGGTCGACAATCGCCCGGGTGCCGCGGGCAGCCTCGGCGCCGAACTTGCCGCGCGTGCCGTGCCCGACGGCTACACGCTGTTCGTGACGCCCAGCGCCGTGCTGACGATCAATCCGCATCTGCACGCAAAGTTGCGTTACGACACGTTCAAGGACTTCGCGCCGATCACGGCGGCAACGAACTCGCCGTACTTTCTGGTGGTGCACCCGAAGATTCCTGCCGCGACGTTGAAGGAGCTGATCGCGTACGCGCGGGCCAATCCCGGGAAGATGAACTACAGTTCGTCGGGCAACGGCTCGTCGACGCATCTTGCCGGCGTGCTGTTCAACAACATGGCGGGCATCGACATGCTGCACGTGCCGTACAAGGGCGCGGCGCCCGCGATCACGGACCTGCTGGCCGGAAGCATCCAGGTGCGGTTTTCCAGCGTCGTGCCGGTACTGCCGCACGTGAAAAGCGGGCGGTTGCGCGGCATCGCGATGAGCAGCGCCCGGCGTTACACGCCGATGCCCGAGGTGCCCACGATGGGAGAATCCGGGCTGCCGGGCTACGTCGTGGAATCGTTTTACGTCGTGGCCGCGCCCGCCGGCACGCCGCGCGCGATCACGGCGAAACTCACCGCGGAAATCGTGCGCAAGCTGAAGGATCCGGAAGTGTCCTCGCGCATGGCGGCGGACGGCGCCGAGGTGATCGCCTCGTCCGCGGAGGAACTCGCGCGCATGCTGCGCGAGGATTTCAACCGCTGGGCGAAACCGGTGAAGGATTCCGGCGCGCGCGTCGACTGATCGAACGGGTCAAACGGGAAAAGGAAACGAAATGGGCAAACGCATCGCGGTGGTGGGCGTCGGGGCGCTGGGCGGTTACGTCGGCGGGTGGCTCGCGCATCTGGGGCACGACGTCACGTTGATCGACATGTGGCCCGAGCACATCGAGGCGATCCGGGCGCGCGGGCTGGAACTCGACGGCGTGACGCCCGAGGAGAAAATCACCGTCACGCGCGCAAAAACCATGCACATCACGGAATTGCAGTCCCTCGCGAAAGGGCCGCCGGTCGACATCGCGTTCGTCGCGGTGAAGTCCTACGACACGGGCTGGGCCACCATGATGATCCAGCCGTACCTCGCCTCCGGCGGCTTCGTCGTGTCGCTGCAGAACTGCATGAACGAAGAGCGCATCGCATCCATCGTCGGCTGGGGCAAGACGCTGGGCGTCATCGCGTCGGTCATCTCGGTCGATCTGCACGAGCCGGGCCGCATCCGGCGCACCGCCGAAAAGGGCGGCAGCCAGCACACGGTGTTCCGCGTCGGGGAGGTGCACGGCGTGGAAACCGGGCGCGTGCGCGACCTGGTGTCGATGTTTTCCGCCATCGACAGCAGCAAGGCCACGACCAATCTGTGGGGCGAACGCTGGTCCAAGCTCTGCATGAACGGGATGAGAAACGGCGTGTCGGCGTCCACCGGGCTCACCGGCAAGGACTGCGATGCGAATACCGCGATCCGGCGGTTCGCGATCCAGCTCGGCGGCGAGGCCGTGCGTGTCGGGCAGGCGCTCGGCTACACGATCGTCAACATGGGCAAGATCGTGCCGGAGCGGCTTGCGCTTGCCGCGGAGGGCAACGCCGATGCGCTTGCGGAGGTTGAGGACATTCTGGTGGCACGCACCGCTTCCAATCCGCGCGCGGGCATACAGCGCCCGTCGATGGCGCAGGACATGCGCAAGGGCCGCCGCACCGAGATTCAGTACATCAACGGTTTCATCGCGGAAAAAGGCAAGCTCGTGGGCGTCGCGACGCCGGCAAACGAGAAACTCACGGCCATCATGACGCGCGTCGAGCGCGGCGAGCTGCCGCAGTCGCCGGCCCACCTCGGCGGCTGACGCCGCCCGGACGGCGCGGTCAGTGGGGCCGCTGGGGGCCCACGGTCAGACGCCGCATCTCGCGCCGGTGTCCGTGGTAGTCGTTGATCGCATTGTGCATCGTGCAGCGGTTGTCCCAGATCGTGATCTGGCCGGGCTGCCAGCGCACGCGGCAGGTGAATTCCGGTTCGATGCAATGGTCGTTCAGCATCTGGATGATCGGGCGGCTTTCGCGCTCGGTCATGCCGTCGAGCCGCAGCGTGTGCAGCGCGCTCACGTAGAGCGCCTTCCGTCCCGTTTCCGGATGCGTGCGCACGATCGGATGCCGCGATTCGATGCGATCGGCGTTGCCCGCGTTCTGCACGTTCATCGTGCCGATCCGGGCATGGTGCAACGCGCGGTTGCCGCCGGGTTTGTGCTTGAGCCCGGCGCTGAACACACCGACGACGCCTTCGAGCATGCGCTTCATGCCTTCGGACAGCGCGTCGTACGCGGCGCGCGTGCTGGTGTACAGCGTGTCGCCGCCGGCGGGCGGTGTTTCGACGGCATAGAGCGTCGTGGTGCTCGGCGGTTCCTCGAGGTACGGCGTGTCGGAATGCCAGTCGGCGCCGAAGCTCTCGCGCTCGTGCGGCTCCTTGATGATGCGCGTCATGTGCGGATGGCTTTCCATGCCCTTCGCGAACGGATAGAAGCACGGCTCGCCGAAAAACCGCCCGACGCTCATCTGGTCGTCCGGGGAAAGCGTCTGCCCGACCACGGCAATCACGTGAAATTCGAGATAGGCGCGCCGCAACTCGGCCCACATTTTCTCGTTGCGGAAATCCCGCAGGTCCACGCCGTGAATTTCGGCGCCGATCGCGCCGCCCAAAGGGCGCACGTCCATGGTCTGGTAGGCAGTCGTCCGGTCGGCGGTCATCGGGCTTACGGGGTGGTTGCGGGAGATCGCGTCATGCTACACCGCCGCCCCTTATTTTCAACCGGAAATCCATATCGTGAAGCGCCGTGCGGAAGCCGCCCCGAGCCGCGCTCGCCGGAGTTACTGTTCCGGCCCGGCGTATTGTCCGGCCGTCCGCGGAAACAGCGTCTTGATGATCTTGAAGCGCGTGATGTCCACGGTGCCGTCCATGTGCAGAAACATCGTGGCATCGCGATACAGCTTCTCGATGCCGAAATCGAGCATCGTGCCGTTGCCGCCGTGGAGCTCCACCGCGTTCTGGCAGACTTTGAGGATTTCCTCCGCCGCGAAGAGTTTGGCCATGCTGCACAGGTGGTCCGCATTCGCGGTTCCTTCGTCCACCGCGCGCGACGCATCGCGCAGCAGTCCGCGCACGGCGCAGATGCGCGTTGCCATGTCCGCGAGCCGGCTCGCGACCACCTGGTGCTTGATCAGTATGCGCCCGCCCTGCACGTAGTTCTGCACGTACTCCGCCGTGCGCTCGAATGCGGCGATTCCGATGCCGATGTTCTTGGACGCCTGGATGATGCGGCCGGGTCGCGAATAGTGGCCCGCGCGGCGCGCGAGCGCGTCGTTCTCGACGAGGCAATGGTCGCGCGGCAGGCGGCAGTCCTCGAACACCATTTCGCCGTTGTTCATGAACCGGCCGCCGAGCGTCTCGTTGCAGCGCGCGATGGAGAACCCGGGTGTGCCGCGCGGCACGAGGAAACTCGAGGTGCCGTCGATCATCTTCGCCCCGGGCCGCGTGTTCGCGTACACGACGTAGAGCTTCGCGTCGTAGCCGTTGCTGACGAACTGCTTGCGCCCGTTGATGATCCACTCGTCGCCCCGCAGCACGGCCTTCGTCTGAAATGCCGTCTCCGGCGTGTCGTACCCGAGCCACCGGTCGGACGCACCGCGCGGCTCAGTGGAGCAGTGTGCGAGCAGGAACGACGGATCGGCGACGATGCGCGGAAACCAGTATTCCTGCAGGTGCCGCGGCGCGATATGCTTCAGCAGCGTCGACACTTTCCAGACCTGCACGAGCTTGTCGGCGACGCCGGAATCGCCGCGCGAAAGTTCCTCGGCAATCAGCGCAAAGGTGCGCACCTCGGTCTTCGGATCGAGCGGCGTGCCACCGAACTCTTCCGGCACGCCGAGCGTGCGTATGCCGATCCGGTCCGCTGTCTCCAGAATGTTCGGCGGCAGGCGTTCCTCCGGCGTCATGATCCATTCGCGCTGCCAGTGCTGGCGCATGAACGGCAGCACCTCCTTGTCGACGAATGCACGGCACGCGTCGCGCATCAGGCGTTGTTCTTCGGTCAGGCCGCTGTCGTCGGCTAGCAACATCACACCTCTCCCTTGCATGCGGGCGTCGTGCCCGGTGTTGAAAATAAGTGAATGTTTATATGGATTATTTTCCGAGATCCACACGGAATCCCGAATCGCGGATGACCTTGTCCCACTTGGTCATCTCGCGGCGGATGTGGGCATCGAACTGCGCCGGGGTCGACGCGAGCGCGTCGGCTCCGAGCGCCGCGTAACGCTCTCGGGTCTGCGGAGACTGGTTGATTTTCACGATTTCCGCGCTGAGCCGTTCGACGATCGCGGCCGGCGTGCCGCCGGGCGCGAGCATGCCGTTCCAGATGCTCGCCTCGTAACCCGGAACCCCGGACTCCGCCATGGTGGGCAGGTCGGGCGCGAGCGCGGATCGGTCCTTCGCCGTCATCGCAAGCGCCCGCAATTTCCCGCCGCGTACGTGCGGCAGCACCGAGGTCATGCTCGGGAACGCGAGCGGCACGTGGCCCGCGATCACGTCCGTCGTGGCCTGCGCGGTGCCCTTGTAGGCGACGTGCACGAGATCGAGTTTCGTCATGTGATTGAGCAGCAGGCCCGCGAGATTCGCGGGAGAGCCGTTGCCCGACGATCCGTAGTGGATCTGTCCGGGGCGTGCCCGCGCGAAGGCGACTAGCGATTTCACGTCGCGCACCGGCATCGCGGGATGGGCCACGAAGATGAGCGGCGTCGTGCCCACGAGGCTGACCGGCGCGAGATCGCGCAGCGTGTCATAGGGCAGCTTGCGTACGAGCGCGGGATTGATCGCGTGGGCGCTCGCGACGATCAGCAGCGTATGGCCGTCCGGCGCGGCGCGAGCCGCCAGTTCGGTGCCGATGATGCTGTTGGCGCCGGGACGATTGTCGATGATCACCTGCTGCCCGAGCACCTCCGCGAGCCGCTGGCCGACCGTGCGCCCGAGGATATCGGCGTTGCCGCCGGGTGCGTACGGCACGATGAGCCGGATCGGACGGTTCGGATAGCTCTGCGCGTGCAGCGCGGGCGCAAAAGCGCAGGGCAATACGGCCGCCGCAGCGCAAAGCAGGAGACGCCGGTGCGGCACCATGCTGCTCAAAACGCCGGTTTGCGCGTCGCGCGCCGGTAGTTCGCGACACCGGCCCGGATTTCCCTGCGTGCCTCCGCCGGTCCGCGCCAGCCGACGACCTCGACCCACTTGCCCGGCTCGAGATCCTTGTAGTGCTGAAAGAAATGCGCGATCTGGCTGACCAGCGTCGGCGGCAGATCCTTCGTCGTGCGAACGTGGCGGTAGAGCGGCGTCAGCCTGTCGATCGGCACCGCGATGAGCTTGGTATCATCGCCCGCTTCGTCGCGCATCTTCAGCATGCCGACCGGACGGCAGCGCACGACGATGCCGGTGATGAGCGGCACGGGGGAAACGACCAGCACGTCCACCGGATCGCCGTCGCCCGAAAGCGTGCGCGGAATGTAGCCGTAGTTGCACGGGTAGTGCATCGCCGTCGACATGAATCGATCGACGAACATCGCGCCGGTTTCCTTGTCGACCTCGTACTTGATCGGCTCCGCGTGCATCGGAATCTCGACGATGACGTTGATATCGTCCGGCACGTCGCGTCCGGAGGTGACGCGGTCGAGGTTCATCGGAAAGCGGCCGGCGGGTTTGGCGGCATGGCGGGAATTTTACACTGAGCGAGGGCGACGAAACGTACGTGGTAGACTTTCCGCACTGCGCTTTTTCTGATTGCTCCCCATGCTCGATGCGATTTCGGCCGGACTGCTCGCGCTGCTGACACCGCAGTCGCTGCTGTTCATGCTGATCGGCGTGGTGTACGGGCTCGTGATCGGCATATTGCCGGGGCTCGGTGGCGTGGTGGCCATGGCGCTGCTGCTGCCGTTTACCTACGGCTTCGAGCCCGCGGCGACGCTCGCGCTGCTGCTCGGCGCGCACATCGCAACGATCTGGGGCGATTCCGTCACGAGCATCTTGTTCAGCGTGCCCGGTTCGGCGAAGGGGCTCGCGCTGTGTTTCGACGGTTATCCCATGACCAAGCAGGGCCAGGCGAAACGCGCGCTGGCGGCGTCCGCCACCGGCGCGCTGATGGGCGGCATCATCGGGGCGATTTTTCTTGCGCTCTGCATACCGCTGATCCGGCCGGTGATCCTCGCGCTGGGGCCCAGCGAATATCTCATGATGGCGCTGTGGGGCCTCACCGTGATCGCCACCTTCAGCGAGGGCTCGCTGATGAAGGGGCTCATCGCGAGCCTGCTGGGCGTGCTTGCGGCGTTCGTCGGCACCGATGTCGTGACGGCCACGCCACGGTTCACGTTCGGCTCTGAGTTTCTGATGGACGGCATCTCGTTTCCGGTGGCCATGATCGGCCTGTTCGCCGTGTCGGAAATGATGAAGCTCGCGATCAAGGGCACGCCCATCGTCGACCGTTCGCTCGTGAAGGAGGTCAGCAC
>CAZMBS010000153.1:0-7965 GCA_964564295.1 uncultured Streptomycetaceae bacterium | reverse complement strand
GTCGCCGACGATGTGTACCAGCTGCTGCACGCCGTGGTCATCGGCGATCGTCACATGCGCGCCAAAGCGCACCACATCCGGCTGCGGTGCTGCGCTCACCAGTTCCGCGCGTTCCAGTTGCGCGGTGAAGTAGCGCTGATCGCGCTCGACTTCGCGCAGTTTCTGCTTCGCGCCGGAATCGCCCTCGTCGGCCTTCGACTTGAGCGCCTCGTGCAGGTCGCGCAGTTCGCGCACGCGCGACTGCAGCAGTTCGAGCCCGTGCGCGGTCACGTAATTCGGGTACGCGGGCACCGGCCGCTCGGGCAATTCGCCCGCGGACAGGTCGTCGTCGCTTTCCTTTACAAATGCCCGGCTCATACCGGACACCTTACCGGCGAACGATGCCGGTGGCAACCCTCAGGCCGAGGGTGACTTTTTCCACACTCGCGTGCGGTTGTTGGCCGGCATGTCCACGTCGCCGACGAGCGTGAGGCCCGCCGCACGCGCCAGGACGTCGACGGACTCCGCATCGCGGATGCCGGACAGCGGGTCGCGCGCGCGCAATAACGCGTCGAAGCGCGTGTTGCTCTCGGCCGTGTGACGCCCGCCATAGCGAAACGGGCCGTAGATGGCGAGCGTTCCGCCTGCCGCCAGCGTGCGCGCAACGCCCAGGAACAGCGCCTCGACCGACGACCAGGACATGATGTGCAGCGTGTTGGCGCTGAAAATCGCATCGACCGGATGCGGCAGCCAGTCCGCGTCGTTGACGTCCAACGCGAGCGGCGTGCGCAGATTGGGCAGCCCGCCGTCGGCCCGCCACGCCGCGATGCTCGGATGGTGCTCCGGCAGGTCGCTCGGCTGCCACACCGCGTGCGGCAGCCCGGCCGCGAAGTGCGCTGCGTGCTGGCCGGTGCCGGAACCGATCTCGAGCACGAATCGCGCGTTCGCGAACGCGTCGCGGAGCACTTCCAGGATCGGGCCCCGGTTGCGCTCGCAGGCCTCGGAGTACGCGCCGGGCATGCCTTAACTCAGGAAGGTGACGAGGTCGTCGCGGCGCGCCATGGTGTCCTGGTATCCCAGCCGGATCAGCGCGCGGCAATACGAGCGTTCGAACAGCAGGTACGACAGCAAAACCGATCCGCCGCGCTGCAGCGCACCCACGCTCGACAGCAGCAGCCGTATCGTGCGCGGCAACTCGTCCGCGTGGCGGGCCGCGATTTTCTCCAGTTCCTCGCTCGGCGTGATGACGCGGAATTCCACGCGGTGCAACGGATAGTTGGTGCGCTCGAGCACGTCTTTCGGCACGAGTTCGATGGTCCGGTTGATGCGCTGCATGCGCTCGAGATCAACTTCCAGCGCATCGAGGAAAATGCTGTTCAGCGCATGGCCGGCGATCTGCGCGAGCGACGGGTGCGTCTCCACCTTCTGGCGCTCGTTTTTCACCTGCAGCTGGCGTCCCACGCCGATCACCAGCAGGCGGTTCGCGCCCAGGTGCAGCGCCGGGCTCACCGGGGCGATCTGGCGCATCGAGCCGTCGCCGAAGTACTCGCGATTGATGTGCACCGGCGGAAAAATGAACGGCAGCGCGCTGGAGGCAAGCAGGTGGTCGAGCGTGATCGGCATCGCGATGCCGATGCGGCGCGCGCGCTGCCAATTCTGCAGATCCGGGTGGCCCTGATAGAAACTCACCGACTGGCCGGAGGTATAGCCCGAACACGTCACGCTGAACGCCGTGAGGTCGCCGGCGTCCACGCAGCGCTGTATCGCGGAAAAATCCAGGTACTTCGCGAGCAGTTTCGCGAGCGGCGCGTTGTCGAGCAGCGAAACCGGCTGTTTCGTGAAGCGGCCGCCGGTCAGCACCTGCAGGATCCATCGCGCGCTGTTGCCGAACGCACCGACCGGGTCCGCCCGGTAGACGTGGTGCACGTGGAAATTCTTCCAGACCGTCATCAGGCGCCGCACCGCATAGCGGAAATCCTGCGCGTCGGCCGCGAGCACCGCCGCGTTGATCGCGCCGGCGGAGGTGCCGCTGATGATGTGGAACGGGTTCTGGACTTCCTTCGGAATGATTTCGGTCAGCGCGCGCACGACCCCGACCTGGTAGGCGGCCCGCGCGCCGCCGCCCGTCATGATGAGGCCGAATTTCGGTGGTGCCGGCTCGCCGTCCGCGCTCATGCCTGTCTCCCCGTGTCTTTCATGGTGCCACAATCGGGCACGTGCCGGGGCTGCATCTATTCCGTCAGCAGGCGGCAGAGGCTGTAGAGCATCGCCGCGGTGGCGCCCCAGATGTAGCGTCCCTCGTACGGCACCGCCATGTAATGCCGGTGCCGCCCGCGGAAATGGTACTGGCGGCGTTGATAGTTGCGCGGATCGAGAAAATGCGCGAGCGGCACCTCGAATATCGATTCGACCTCGAACGGATCGGGCTTGAGTTCGAACGGCGGTTCGACCCAGCCCACCACCGGCGAAATGCGGAATCCCGACGGTATTTCGTAATCGGGAAGGCTGCCGAGCAGCATCACGCGTTCGCGCGCGAGCCCGATCTCCTCTTCCGTCTCGCGCAGCGCGGTGTGTTCGCGCCCGGCGTCGGATGCCTCCACGCGACCGCCCGGGAAGCTGATCTGCCCCGCGTGATCGTGCAGATGCGCGGTGCGCTGCGTGAGCAACACGTGCGGCGCGCTTTCGCGCGGCACGAGCGGCACCAGCACGGCAGCCGCGGTCACGCGCGTGCCCTCCTGCAGCGAAATCACGTGCAGATCGAGCGGATCGTGCGGCGGCGCCGGGCGGCGCAGTTGCGCCGCGATCCACTCGCGCGTGTAGGGCGCCGGCGCCCCGGCGGTGCGTGCTGTCGCCACGTAGAACTCGTAACTATTTGTTAATGAAGGGATTTTACCTCGAATTCGCACCGTGCGCAGCTGTTGCGGGTGCGACCGCGTAAAATGCCGGTGCGCTCGCGGGCCACCGCCCGGGATGCGCGAGCCGAATCTCAATCCACCAGAGGAGTCTCGACATGAAATCAGGAATTCTGGCCGCCGCGATCGGCCTCGCGTTTGCCGCCAGCACCGCGTTGGCATTCCACTGCCCCGCCGACATGAAAAAAATCGACGAAGCGCTGAGCAAGAATCCCAAACTCACCGCCGAAAAAATGGCGGAGGTCAAGAAGCAGCGCGCCGAGGGCGAGGCGCTGCACAAGGCCGGCAAGCATCAGGAGTCCGTGGACGTGCTCGCGAAGGCGATGAAGACGCTCGGCGTGAAGTAGCCGGCCACGCACCGGTAACGTCCCCGCCATCGCGGCGGGGATTTTTTTGTACGCGATCGCAACGCGTCGCGACTACACTGCGGCTTTGCCCTGCCCATGCCCACCCACCTCGTACTGATCGGCGCGGCCGGCTTCGTCTCGATCGCGATCATGCGGGTGAGCGACGCGCTGCTGCCGGCGATCGCGCGCGATTTCGGCGCGACCATCGGCACCGTCGGATTGACCGTCACGGCGTACATGGTGGGCTACGGACTGCTGCAGCTCTTTTACGGGCCGCTGGGCGACCGCCTCGGCAAGCTGCGCGTGATTTCCGCCGGACTGGCCGTCACCGCGCTGTTCACGATCGGCTGCGCCGCCACGCAATCCGTGTTCGCGCTGGGCGTGCTGCGCGGTCTGTCGGGCGTGGCGGCGGGCGCGATCGCGCCGATGGCGCTCGCCCACATCGGCGACACCACCTCCTACGACAAGCGTCATGCCACGATCGGCCTGTTCCTCGGCGCGACGATCATGGGCGGCATCGTCGGCGGCAGCCTGTCGGGACTGTTCGCGGAATTCGTGAGCTGGCGCGCGGCCTTCGTCGTGCTCGGCGCGTGCGCGCTGACCGTCGCGGTGTTACTCGGCCGCGTGGCGCTGCGTTATCCGCGCACCACGATCGCCGCGCGGGACGCGAAACCCGCGGCGACGCACGCGGATCTCCTGAGGCTGCCGATCACGCGCTTCATCTGGGGCGCGGTCGTGCTCGAGGGCGCCTTCATGCTGGGCGCGTCGCCCTTCGCCGGCGCCGCGCTGAAGGATCGGTTCGCGCTGGATTACCTGTCGATCGGGCTGATCCTCGGCAGTTTCGGCCTGGGAGGCCTGATCTACAGCGGCCTCGTCCGATGGCTCATCCGCGCGCTCGGCGAGCGCCGGATGGTCATCGCAGGCGGCGTGTGCGTGGCAACCGGCTACGCGCTGATCGCCGTCGCGCCCGCATGGCACTGGTTCGTGCCTGCGCTCGCGCTGATCGGCGGCGGATTTTTCACGATGCACAGCTCGCTGATGACGCGCGGCACGGAAATTGCGCCGCACGCGCGCGGCACGGCGATGTCGGGTTTTTCCACGTCGCTCTTCGTCGGTCAGGCGCTCGGCACGCTTTCGTCGGGCCTGCTCATCGACGGACCGGGCTACGCCGCGGCATTCGCCATTCCCGCCGCCGGCACGCTGCTGCTCGCGATCGGGGTCTACCGCGCGCTGCCGCAGTATCCGCGGGCATCGGCCGGCGCCTAGCCCGGCAGCACTGCTACCCCTTTTTCCGCGCCCGGATCTTGATGCCCACCATCTCTTCCGGCCTGACCCATTCGTCGAACTGCTCCGACGTAAGGTGACCGAGCGCGAGCGCGGACTCCTTCAGCGTGAGGCCTTTTTTGTGCGCGTTCTTGGCGATCGCGGCGGCCTTCGCATAGCCGATGTGGGGATTCAACGCGGTCACGAGCATGAGCGACTCGCGCATGAGTTTGTCGATGCGCTCCTCGTTGGGCTCGATGCCGGTCGCGCAGTGCTCGTTGAAATTTTCGCAGGCGTGCGCAAGCAGGTGCACGCTGCGCAGGAAGTTGTCGATCACCATCGGGCGGAACACGTTCAATTCGAAATTGCCGGACGCACCGCCAAGATTCACCGCGACGTCGTTGCCGAACACCTGGCAACAGACCATGGTCATCGACTCCGACTGCGTGGGGTTCACCTTTCCCGGCATGATCGAACTGCCGGGCTCGTTCTCGGGTATCGCGATTTCACCGATGCCGCAGCGGGGCCCCGAAGACAGCCACCGGATGTCGTTCGCGATTTTCATCAGCGCGGCGGCGAGCGTTTTCAGCGCGCCGTGCGCGTGCACCACGCCGTCGATGGAACCCAGCGCTTCGAACTTGTTGGGCGCCGTGACAAACGGCACCCCGGTGAGCTTCTTCAACTGCGCCGCGACGTCATTCGCGAACTTCGGATGCGCGTTGAGCCCCGTGCCCACCGCCGTTCCGCCGAGCGCGAGCTCGCACAGATGCGCGCGCGCGGCATCGACGTGGGCGAGTCCGTGTTCGAGTTGCGACACGTAGCCGGAAAACTCCTGCCCCAGCGTGAGCGGCGTCGCGTCCTGCAGGTGCGTGCGGCCGATCTTCACCAAGTGCATGAATTTATTTGATTTTTTGTGCAGCGTATCGCGCAGCGTCTTCACCGCGGGCTTGAGTTTTTTCTCGAGCGCGATCACCGCCGCGACGTGCATCGCGGTCGGAAAGGTGTCGTTCGACGACTGGCCCTTGTTGACGTCGTCGTTCTCGTGCACGAGCCGCGCCGTGCCGCGCTTGCCGCCGAGAATTTCGGACGCGCGATTCGCGAGCACCTCGTTCACGTTCATGTTGGTCTGCGTGCCGGAGCCGGTCTGCCACACCACGAGCGGGAAATGATCGTCGAGGCCGCCCGCGAGCGCTTCATCGGCGGCCCGCACGATGGCCGCGCCCTTCCGGCGGTCGAGCGCGCCGAGCGCCATGTTGGTGAGCGCCGCGGCCTTTTTCACGAGCACCTGCGCGCGCACCACTTCCATCGGCATGGTTTCGCCGGGAAAGTGAAAATGGTGAAGGCTGCGCTGCGTCTGCGCGCCCCACAGCCTGTCGGCGGCGACCTCAATGTCGCCCATGGTGTCGCGTTCAATCCGGATTGCCTTGCTCATCGTGCCCCTCGATGGTTGCTGTGGATGGTCCGCCGCGCGTCAGACCGGCTTTTTCTGCTCGCCGCGCTGCGCGCCCGCGTCGACCACGGTCAACGCCGTCATGTTGACGATGCGCCGCACGGTGGACGACGGCGTGATGATGTGCACGGGCTTCGCCGCGCCGAGCAGGATCGGCCCCACCGTGATGCCCTCGCCCGCCGCGGCCTTCAGCAGGTTGAACGCGATGTTCGCCGCGTCGAGATTGGGCATCATCAGGAGGTTCGCCTGCCCCTTCAGTTTCGTTTCCGGCAGCGCGCGCAGCCGGATATCCTCCGACAACGCCATGTCGCCCTGCATTTCGCCGTCGATTTCGAGACCCGGCGCGAGTTTCGACACGATATCGAGCGCCGCGCGCATTTTCATGGCGGTCGGCGTTTCGCCCGCACCGAAGCTCGAATGCGACAGCATCGCGGCCTTGGGAACCAGGCCGAAGCGGCGAATTTCCTCGGCGGCGAGTATCGTCGCCTCCGCGATCTGCTCCGCGGTCGGATCGAAGGTCACGTAGGTGTCGCAGATGAACGCGATGCCGTTCGCGAGCAGCAGCGTGTTCATCGCAGCGTAATGATTCACGCCGGGTCGCCTGCCGATCACGAAATCGATGTAACGCAGATGACTGCCGTAGCGCCCGAGTATCCCGCAGAGCATCGCATCCGCCGCGCCCATGTGCACGAGCATCGCGCCGATAAGGGTCGGCACGCGCCGCATGTCGAGTTTCGCGATTTCCGGCGACACGCCCTTGCGCTGCGTGAGCCGGTAGTACTCGGTCCAGTATTCCCGGTAGCGCGGATCGTTGCCCGGATCGACGAGATCGAAGTCCTTGCCGGGCTGCACGCGCAGTCCCAGCCGCCCGATGCGCGCGAGCACGACCTCGGGACGCCCGATCAGCACCGGCCGCGCGATCCCCTCGTCGACGACCTGCTGCGCGGCCCGCAGGAACCGCTCTTCCTCGCCTTCGGCATACACCACGCGCTTGGGCGCCTTCTTCGCCGCCGCGAACACGGCCCGCATGATCTGGCCGGACTGGTAGACGAACTGGTTCAGCCGCGCGCGGTAGGCGTCGAAGTCCACGATCGGGCGCGTCGCGACGCCGCTGTCCATCGCCGCTTTCGCCACCGCCGGCGCGATGCGCCCGATCAGTCGCGGCTCGACCGCCCGCGGGCTCAGGTACTCGGGGCCGAACGCGCGGTTCTGTTCGCCGTACGCCATCGCCACGATGTCGGACTGCTCGGCCTGCGCGAGTTCCGCGATCGCGCGCACGGCCGCGAGTTCCATTTCCGTGTTGATCGTGGTCGCGCCCACATCCAGCGCGCCGCGGAACATGAACGGAAAACACAGCACGTTGTTGACCTGGTTGGGATAGTCGGAACGTCCGGTCGCGATCACCGCGTCCGGGCGCGCCGCTCTCGCGAGTTCGGGCAGGATTTCGGGTTCCGGGTTGGCCAGCGCGAGGATCAGCGGGCGCGCGGCCATTTTCTTCAGCATCTCCGGCTTGAGCACACCGCCCGCGGACAGGCCCAGAAACACGTCCGCGCCCGCGATGACCTCGTCCAGCGTGCGCGCCTTGGTGTCGATCGCGTACAACGCCTTGTCCGGGTCCATCTCCTCCTTGCGGCCCCGGTACACGACGCCGTGGATGTCCGTCAGCGTGATGTTGGCGCGGGAAAGACCGAGCTTCACGAGCAGGCCCACGCAGGCAAGCGCCGCCGCGCCCGCGCCGGACACGACGAGTTTGACCTGCGCGATGTCCTTGCCGACCACCTTGAGTCCGCTCGCAAACGCCGCGCCGACCGTGATGGCGGTGCCGTGCTGGTCGTCATGGAACACCGGGACTTTCATGCGCTTGCGCAGCTCGCGCTCGACGATGAAGCACTCCGGCGCCTTGATGTCCTCGAGATTGATGCCGCCGAACGTCGGCTCGAGGCTCGCGATAACGTCGACGAGTTTCATCGGATCGCGCTCGTTCACCTCGATGTCGAACACGTCGATGCCCGCG
>CAZMBS010000152.1:0-8078 GCA_964564295.1 uncultured Streptomycetaceae bacterium | reverse complement strand
ATCGCCGAGACGCTCGATCTGCACGAATCCACCATTTCCCGCGTGACCACGCAGAAGTTCATGCGCACCCCGCGCGGCATCTTCGAGCTGAAGTATTTTTTCGGCAGCCACGTGACGACGGATGCGGGGGGATCGGCGTCCAGCACCGCGATACGCGCGCTGATCAAGCAGCTCGTGAGCGCGGAAAACTCCCGCAAACCGCTGTCCGACAGCCAGTTGTCGGAAATTCTCGCCCAGCAGGGCATCGTGGTGGCGCGCCGCACGGTCGCGAAATACCGCGAGTCCATGCAGATCCTGCCGGTCAACCTGCGCAAGACACTTTAGGAGAACGGACCACACCATGAACCTGCACCTGACCGGACACCATGTCCAGATCACACCCGCGATACGCGACTACCTCGATGGGAAGTTGCAGCGCATCACGCACCACTTCGATCACGTGATCGACGTCAACGCCATCCTTTCCGTGGAAAAGCTCGCGCACCGCGTGGAGGCGACGGTCCACGTGCGCGGCAGGGACATATTCTGCGAAAGCACGTCGGCCGACATGTACGCCGCGATCGACGAACTCATCGACAAGCTCGACCGCGCGATCATCAAGCACAAGGAAAAAGCGCTGGGGCAGCGCCACGGCGGCGCGCAACGCCGGAACATGCCGGCCGAATAACCGCATCCGCGGTCGCGCCCCGCCGCCGCAAAACCCACATCGCACCCGCACATGAATCTGATCGCCAAGCTGCTGCCGCTCGCGAACGTCGTGGTCGACCTCGACGCCTCCAGCAAGAAACGGGTTTTCGAGCAGGCGGGACTGCTGTTTGAGAACAACCACCAGATCGCGCGCAGCGTCGTGTTCGACAGCCTGTTCGCGCGCGAGAAGCTCGGCTCGACCGGGCTCGGCCAGGGCATCGCGATACCGCACGGCCGCATCAAGGGGCTCAAGGACGCGCTGGGCGCGATCGTGCGCATGAAGCAGCCGATTCCGTTCGATGCGCCGGACGGCGAGAACGTCGGACTCATTTTCATCCTGCTCGTTCCCGACCGCGCGACCGACATGCACCTGCAGATTCTGTCGGAGCTCGCCCAGATGTTCAGCGACAAGCCGTTTCGCGAGCAGTTGCTGGGCGCGTCCGGCGCGGCGGACGTTCACAAACTCATATCCGGATGGCAGTCGAATGGCACAGGTGAGCATAGCCCGGCTGTTTGACGACAACCGGGACAAACTCAAGCTGGAGTGGGTGGCGGGCCGCGAGGGCGGGTCGAAGGGCCTCGACAGCGCGCTCACGAAGGATTCGTCGAAGGGGCTCATCGGCCACCTCAATTTCATACACCCGAACCTGATCCAGGTGCTCGGCGTGTCGGAAGTCGACTATCTGCATACGCTCGACGAGGCATCCGCGTCCGCGGCGCTGAGCCGGGTGGCGACGAAGGATCTCGCCTGCTTCATCGCGGCGGGCGTCGATCGCGCGCCGGAGTCGCTGGTCACGATCGCGCAGCGGTCGCAGACGCCGCTGTTCCTGTCGCCCGTGCCGAGCGTGGAACTCATGTGGATGCTGCGGCCCTACCTCGCGCGGGCGCTGGCCGAGTCCTCCACGGTGCACGGCGTGCTGCTCGACGTGCTGGGCATGGGCGTGCTCATCACGGGCGACTCCGGCGTCGGGAAAAGCGAACTCGCGCTGGAGCTCGTGAGCCGCGGCAGCGGCCTTGTCGCCGACGACGTCGTGGAACTCTATCGCGTCGGACCCGAAACCATCGAAGGCCGGTGCCCGGCTCTGCTGCGGGATTTTCTCGAAGTGCGCGGACTCGGTGTGCTCAACATCCGCACGATATTCGGCGAGGCGGCGCTGCGTCCGCGCAAGAACCTGAAACTCATCGTGCATCTCGAGCGGCCGGGCGGCCCCGATCGCGTGCCGATGGAACGGCTTCCGCTCAAGCCCGGCGCCGAGGAGCTTGTGGGCGTGAGCATCCGCAAAGTCACGATACCCGTGGCCGCCGGACGCAACCTGGCGGTGCTGACCGAAGCCGCGGTGCGCAATTACGTGCTGCAGTTGCGCGGCATCGACAGCACGCAGGAGTTTGTCGCGCGCCAGGCGCGGCACATGGAAGAACCCAGGTCGTAGGCGACGCGGTGCGCCGACGCAGGCCCCCATGCAGCTCATCCTGATCACCGGCCTGTCGGGCTCCGGCAAGAGCGTCGCGCTCGACGTGCTCGAGGACGCCGGGTATTACTGCGTGGACAACCTGCCGGTGCAGCTCGTGTCCGGGCTCGCGCGCCATCTCGCCGGCGTGCCGCAGGAGCGCGTCGCGCTGGGAGTGGACGCACGCAGCGGCGCGGCGCTCGGCGAGCTTCCCGCATGCCTCGAAGGGCTGCGCACGCAGGGCATCGATGTCCGGGTGCTGTACCTGGAGGCGAAGGACGACACGCTGATCAAGCGTTTTTCCGAGACCCGGCGCCGGCACCCGTTGTCCGACGGGGAGCGCACGCTGGTGGAGTGCATTGCACGCGAGCGCGACCTGCTTGCCGGGCTGGAAGGGCTCGGGCACCGCGTGGACACGAGCGATCTGCTGCCGACCGTGCTGCGCGCATGGATACGCGAATTCGCCGGAACCGCGGGTTCCGGCCTCACACTGCTCGTCGAGTCGTTCGCGTTCAAGCACGGCGTGCCGCTCGACGCCGATTTCGTGTTCGATGTCCGCTGCCTGCCGAATCCGCATTACGATCCGGCGTTGCGACCGCTCACCGGCCGGGACGGGCCGGTGGCCGCGTTTCTCGGCGCGGAACCCGAAGTCGCGCGCATGCTCGAGGACATCCGGCGTTTCATCGCCGGCTGGCTGCCGGCATTCGTGCGCGACAATCGCAGCTATCTGACGATTGCCGTCGGCTGCACCGGCGGCCGTCACCGGTCGGTGTTTCTCGTCGAGCGCCTCGCGCAGGCGTTCGCACGCGAGGCTCGCGTGCTCGTTCGCCACCGGGAACCGTTGTGAACGGTCCGCCGCGCGAGATTTTCCTGTTTCCGCTCGGTACCGTGCTGTTTCCGGGCGGCGTACTGCCGCTCAAAGTGTTCGAGCAGCGCTACGTCGAGATGACCAAGGCCTGCCTGCGCGACGGGCGGCCGTTCGGCGTGTGCCTCATCAAGGAAGGCCACGAAGTCGGCACGCCCGCGGTGCCCGAACGCACCGGGTGCTACGCGCGAATCGCGGAGTGGGACATGCCGCAACTCGGGCTTTTTCTGCTGCAGACGCGCGGCGAAGGCCGGTTCCGCGTGATCGCGACGCAGACCGGCGCCGGTGGACTCATCAGCGGCACGGTGGAGCCATTCGAGGCGGAAACGACGCAGCCCGAGGTCGACCCCGTGTGCCGCGAACTGCTCGCCGAAGTGGTCCGGCAGGTCGGGGCAGATCGGTTCTCGGGACCGGTGGATCTCGACGACGCGAGCTGGGTGAGTTATCGCCTGGCGGAGATGCTGCCGCTCGCGATGCCGTTGCGGCAAGCACTGCTCGAGATGCCGGAAGCCGGCGAACGACTCGCGCGCCTGCGCGCCGAAATCGAGCGGCTCGGACTGGATCAACGCGAGCCCGGATAGGGCTTTCCGTTTACAACAGCCGCGCGATGCGTTTTACGGGCACCGGCACCGCGGCGTCGGCGATGTCCGCCACGGGCAGCCAGATGCATCCGCTCGCTCGCTTGCCGGGCGCAAGTGCCGTAACGCGCAACCGCCGCGGCTCGATGCTGAGACGGAAATGCGTGAACCCATGCTCGATCGTCGGCAGTGCGCCGGCGGCACGCACCGTCGCGCCGTAGCGGCTCGCGCAGATGCCTGGAATCCGGGCGCCGGGAGGAACTTCCGGAAAACTCCACAAGCCGCCCCACACGCCGGCGGGCGGGCGCTTTTCCAGCAACACTTCCCCTGCCCGTTCGAGCACCAGCATGACCGTTCCGCGGCTCGGCCGTGCCTTCGCCGGCCTGCGGCCGGGATACCGGTCGGTCGCGCCGCGCCGGTGCGCGACGCAGTCCCGTCGCAGCGGACAAGCGCCGCAAGCCGGACTGCGGCGCGCGCAGACGCCTGCGCCCAGATCCATCAGGCCCTGGGTGTAGGCCTCGATGTCGCGGCGGGGCAGCGATGCTTCCGCGATGCGCCACAACCGGTCGGACACTTTTTTTTCGCCGGGATAACCCTGGATTCCGAAGGCGCGCGCCAGCACGCGCTTCACGTTGCCGTCGAGTATCGCGTGCCGCGCGCCGTACGCGAACACGCACACCGCGGCGGCGGTCGAGCGGCCCACGCCCGGCAACGCGACGACGTCGTCGAATGCGCGCGGGAACCGTCCGCCCGAATGCTCCGCCACCGCGCGCGCCGCGCGATGCAGGTTGCGCGCGCGCGAGTAGTAGCCGAGTCCGCTCCACAACCGCAGCACGTCGTCGAGCGATGCCGCGGCGAGCGCTTCGACGTCGGGAAAACGCGCGACAAATCGCAAATAGTACGGAATGACCGCGGCGACCTGCGTCTGCTGCAGCATGACTTCCGACAGCCAGATGCGGTACGGATCGCGCGTGCCCTGCCACGGCAGATCGTGGCGGCCGTGCCGCTTCTGCCACGCGACGAGTCGCGACGCAAAACTCATCGCACGCCGCCGCGGGCCACGCGGCGCTCACCCGCCTCACACGCGCTGACGACAGGCACAGAACGAGAATTAATTAAATTAAATCAATTATTTACAGAACAACAGCGCAGGCCCCGGAATCGCGTGTCGCCTACCGCCCGAACAACCCCTTGATCGCATCGCGCGTGCTGCCACCGCTCTTCGGCGCCTCTTTGGCGGCACCGGCCGCGGGTGGCGCGCCCGCGGGTGGCGCGGCGCCTTTCCCGCCAAGCAAGCCGCCCAGACGTTCCTCGACCTTGCCTTTCACCACCTGCTCGACTTTCTGCTTCGCCGCATCGGTCACCATCGCGCCGAAATCCAGCTTGTACGACGGTGACGCGAGCGGCCCCGTGACGCGCACCGGCACCGTGATGCCCTTCAGGTCGGACACGTCGCGCCCGTCCTGCCCCTTCGACGTCGCGACGATCGTTGCCTTCACGAGGTAGTTGACCGCATCCTGGCCGAGGTCGACGGCGCCTTCGCCGCCGACGCGCAGCAATGGCGACTTGAGCGACAGGTCGTTGTTGCTCGCCACGCCGTCGCGGATGTTGAACGTGCCCGTCAGCTCGGAAAAATCGGTTCTTTGCGACTTGTCGGCCTTCTGCGTCTGTTCGCCCTTCAGCACGCCCAGCTTCGATTTCGCGCTGCGGATCGAACCCGCGACATCGATTCCCTTGACCGCGCCGTCGGCCAGCTTGATCCCGGCATTTCCGTTCAGCGCCTTCTTGATCGCGGAAACCGTGTTGCCCTGCGTGGTCACGTTCAGCGCGACGCTGCCGCGGCCCTCCAGCGTATCGTTATCAGCCAGGTCCTTCAGCAGCGGACCCACGTTCACGCCGGACAGATTCTGCCGCACCGCGAACGCCGGCGTCGCGGGCGCGGCGTTGACCGACACCGCGCCGGACATCGAGCCCTGGTACAGATTCGCCGAGAGCGGGCTCACGTCGACCTTGCCGCCGCCCGCCTTGATGTCGAGCCGCACGTTCGTCGCCTTCAGGTTCGACACCTTCAGCGAACCGATGCGCACGCTTCCGGTCGCGCGCAGCGTGCGCAGCCCCGTCAGGTCGAACGGCTTCTCGGGCTGCTTCGCGCCGTCGGCCGCTTTCGGTCCGGTGTAGCGGTCCACGTCGAGCTGGTCGACTTCGATGTCGAACTGGATCGACGGGTTTCCGAAATTCGCGATGCTCACGCGCGCCTTCACGTTGCTGTCGGACACCTTGCCGGCGAGATTCGCCTGCGCGGACTGCTTCGCGCCGTCGAATACCGCGCTTCCCGACAATTCCCCGCTGATGGACTTCCCGGGCAGGTTCGGGCCGCCCGCGGTGACGCTTGCCTTCAGTTGCGACAGATTCACCTGCTGTGTCTTGAGGTTGCCCGCGACGGGCGAGCTCACCTTTGCCTTCACCGTCTGCTCGCCCTGTTTCATGTCGAGATCCAGCGTCATCGCGGCCGACTTGAATGCCTGCGCCGTGCCTTCGACGCCGGGCAGCGTGAGGTTTGCACTCGTCGTGCCCTGCGGGCCCGTCACTTTGGCCACGACGGTCACCTTGTCACCGGTCGCCTTGTCGGACGTAAAATTCAACTTCGGCGCATCGAGCCGGATGTCGAGATTGTCCTTGCCGCTCACGCCGGTCATTGCCACGGCAAGCTTGTTGGCCGCGAATTCGCCGGACTTGAGTTTCGCCGTGACATCGCCGCCAGCCTTCAACGCGAGGCTCGTGATGCCTGCGCCCTGGCCCTTCACGTCCAATGCGAGCCCCGCGAGCGCGTAGTGCTGCTGATCCATGTCGAACGTCAGCGTGGTCTTCGCGTCCACCGTCAGATCGAGCTTCGGCTGATTGGCCTTCACGGCGGCGGAAAACGCGATCTTTCCCGGAACGCCGTTCGCGATGCGGCCGGTTTTCAGGTTGAGGCCGGCGAGCGCATATTGCGCGCCGCGCGCCTCGTCGCGATAGGTGAGCGCGGTGTTCTCGACGATCACATGGTCGATATCGAACTTGAACTGCTCCTGCTTCGTGTCGTCCTTGGCAAGCAGATCGTCGATGTTCATGCGCCCGTCCTTGAACCGCACGATGGTCGCGCGCGCCCCGCGGATCACCACCTCGTCGACCACAAGCTGCCGGGAGAGCAACGGCATGATCTTGAGCGACACGCGCGCGCCCTCGACCGCGGCAAACTCCTTTTCGCTCCTGAATTCCGACAACGACAGCTTGCCGAGATCGGCGCCGATGCTGGGCCACAACGCGAGCTTGATGTCGCCGTCGAGCTTCAGCGTGCGCTGCTTTTTCTCCTTGACGAGCTGTATCACCTGCGGCTTGTAGGCGTTGGGGTCGAACGTCGCGGCGAGGTAAGCCACGAGTCCTCCGATCAGCACCACCGCGCCACCAAAGGCGAGTGCAACGTACTTGAGAATTTTCATGTCGGCGCTCCGTGTGTGCGGGACGTGGAGCGGGTGAAGGGAATCGAACCCTCGTATGCAGCTTGGGAAGCTGCCGTTCTGCCATTGAACTACACCCGCGTCCGGGTCATTTTATCACCGGATGCGGCGCCGGCTCGCGTTGCCGTACATGCACGCGCGGGTAAAATAGCAACCTTCCGGAGTCCCCGGCGCCACGTCGGTTCCAACTGCAATGATCACGATCACCATCAACGGAGAATCGCGCCGGCTCGACCGGGTGCTCAATGTCGGCGAGCTGCTGCAGCAGCTGGAACTCGCCGGCAAACGCGTGGCGGTCGAGCGCAACGGCGAAATCGTGCCGCGCAGCCGGCTCGCCGCGGAGGCGTTGTGCGACGGCGACCGGCTCGAAATCGTCGTTGCGGTCGGGGGCGGCTGATCTTTTCGCGCCGGACTTGACCGCCGTCATTGCGCGCGCCGCGCGATTCGCACACACTGGGCCTATTCGAAGCGTCCCGACGTAACTTCCTCGATACCCGCAACAACATGAAACCGAACGAATCACCGGATCCGCTGGTCATCGCCGGCAAGCACTACGCCTCGCGGCTGTTGATCGGGACCGGCAAATACAAGGATTTCGCCGAAACACGCGCGGCCGTCGAGGCGAGCGGCGCCGACATCGTGACGGTCGCGATCCGCCGCACCAACATCGGTCAGAACCCGAACGAGCCGAACCTGCTCGACGCCATTCCGCCCTCCCGCTACACGCTGCTGCCCAACACGGCGGGTTGCTACACGGCCGAGGACGCCGTGCGCACGCTGCGACTCGCGCGCGAACTGCTGGACGGGCACCGGCTCGTGAAGCTCGAAGTGCTGGGCGATCCGAAAACGCTGTATCCGAACGTCATCGAAACCGTGAGCGCGGCCAAAACGCTGGTGGCCGACGGCTTTCACGTGATGGTCTACACGTCGGACGACCACATCATCGCGAAACAGGTGGAGGAAGTCGGATGCGTCGCGGTGATGCCGCTCGCGTCGCTCATCG